>NZ_LT629762.1:4597500-4971113 GCF_900105155.1 Pseudomonas prosekii | reverse complement strand
GGCGCGATTCTGGTCGGTGCCTTGCTGGTGATTCCGGCCGCCGCTGCGCGATTGCTCAGCCAGTCACTGAAGGGGTTTTTCTGGTGTTCGGTGGCGATTGCCACGGTCAGTACCCTGTGCGGCATTCTTGCGCCAATCGTCTTCGACCTGCCGATCCCGTCCGGTGCCGCGATCATTCTGGTTGCCGGTATCGCTTTCGCCCTGTCCGCCATTGCGCGCGGCGTCGTTCCTAGCCTGAAAGGGAATCTCGGATAAATGTCTTTCAATTTGCGTCAACTGACCCTCGCCGTCGCTCTGTGCGGGCTGGTCAACACCTCCTTTGCAGCGGACGCCGCCAAGCCATTGCGCGTGCTGGCGTCGTTGCCGATCACTTACGGCTTGGGCGAAGTGTTGCTCAAGGGCACCGATGTCAGCCTCGAACGTGCGGCGCCGGGCAACTTGCCGGGCAGCCGCCAGACCGCTTACTTCACCGGACGTGGCGCGCCGGCGCTGGCAAAACTGGCGACCGACGCCGATGCGGTGATCGGCCTGCGCTCCTTGTGGTCGGATGATCCGCTGTACCCGATTGCCCGCCGCAGCAATATCCGCATCGTCGAAGTCGACGCCGCGCGCCCGGTCGACGGCGCCCTGCCCGGCATCGCCGTGCAACCGGGCAACAAGGTCGATGGCCTGAACAGTCAACCGTGGTTTTCCAGCAACAACATGGGGCGCATGGCGGACGTGATGGCCGCCGACCTGGTGCGTTTGGCGCCCACCGCCAAGCCGAAAATCGAAGCGAATCTGGCGGCGTTGAAACAGCGCCTGCTCAAGCTCAGCGCCGACAGCGAAGCGCGCCTGGCGAGTGCCGACAACCTGACGGTGATGAGCCTCAGCGACCATTTCGGTTACCTGATCGGCGGCCTCAATCTGGAACTGGTCGGCGTCGATGCGCGGCCGGATGCCGAGTGGACGCCGGAAGATCTGCGGCAACTCGGTGCAACGCTCAAGGACAACGACGTCGCGGTGGTGCTGCATCATCGTCAGCCGTCGGACGCGGTGAAAGCGGTCATTACCGAATCGGGTAGCCGATTGGTGGTGCTGAGCACCGATGCGGCGGACCCGGTAGCCGAGTTGGAAGGGAATGTGGATTCGGTGATTAAAGGGTTGAGTGGGGCGTAACGTCAGATAGTCCGCGTTATCGTTCTTCGCGGGCAAGCCTCGCTCCCACAGGGGAACCGCAATCTCCCACAGGGCTACCGCAATCTCCTGCAGGAGCGAGGCTTGCCCGCGAAGACTGCCTGACAGACGACACAAATCCCAGACTCGAAAAAGCCCGCTGACCTTACCGGTTCAACGGGCTTTTTTTTACGCGGTGACTTTAGTGAGTCAAAGCCGCTTGCTCGTCCATCTTCTGGCGCAAGCTCAGCGGGCGCATGTCGGTCCAGGTTTCTTCGATGTAAGCCAGGCACTCCTTTTTCAGACCACTCTTGCCCACGGTGCGCCAGCCTTGTGGCACGGCTTTGTAGTCGGGCCAGATCGAGTACTGCTCTTCATGGTTGACCACGACCTGAAAAAGGATGTCCTCGCGGTCGAATACTGACGTCATGGTGTGTCTCCATCGCTGTAGGGGTGGGCTGCGCGGCATGCGCAGCCGGTATGTAGAAAGAACGTTCAGGCCATCGGAAAATTTACAGGCCGGCGGTCGCTGCGACCAAGGCACGGCCGAATATCTCGGCGACGCGGTCGATTTCAGCAGCGGTAATCACCAGCGGCGGCAGGAACCGCACCACCGCGCCATGCCGGCCGCCGAGTTCGAGGATCAAGCCACGCTTCAGGCATTCACGCTGCACCAGCGGCGCCAGACGGCCGAACGCTGGCGGATGACCCTGCACATCGGGCGCGCCGGTCGGGTCGACCAACTCGACGCCGAGCATCAAACCGCGACCACGAATGTCGCCCAATTGCGGGAAGTCGCGCTGCAGGATGCGCAGGTGTTCGCTCAAGCGTTCACCCATGGCGGCGGCGTGTTCGCAGACGTTGTTGTCCTTGAGGTAACGCATCACCGCCGAACCGGCAGCCATGGCCATCTGATTGCCACGGAACGTGCCGGCGTGTGCGCCCGGCAGCCAAGTGTCGAGCCAGTCGCGATAAACCACCACCGCCAGCGGCAAACTGCCGCCGATGGCTTTGGACAGCACCACGACATCAGGAATGATCCCGGCGTGCTCGAAGGCAAACATCTTGCCGGTGCGGGCGAAGCCGCTCTGGATTTCATCGACGATCAGCGCTACGCCAGCCTGCTCGGTGATACGGCGCAAGCCGCGCAACCAGTCGAGGTCCGCCGGAATCACGCCGCCCTCGCCCTGCACCACTTCGACGATCACCGCCGCCGGCAATTGCACGCCGGCCTCGGGATCGTTGAGCAGGTTTTCCAGGTAATTGAGGTTGACCTGCACCCCTTGCGCGCCACCGAGGCCGAACGGGCAACGGTAATCGTAGGGATAGGGCATGAACTGCACGCCGCTGCTGAGCAACGCGCCCAACGGCTTTTTCGGCCCCAGGCTGCCCATCAGGCTCAATGCGCCCTGGCTCATGCCGTGATAACCGCCCTGGAACGACAACACCGTGCTGCGTCCGGTGGCGGTGCGCACCAGTTTCAACGCGGCTTCGACGGCGTCGGTGCCGGTCGGTCCGCAGAACTGGATTTTCGCCTCGGCGGCCAAGGCTGGCGGCAGCAGGCCGAACAGGTCCTGAACGAATTGATCCTTGACCGGGGTGGTCAGGTCGAGGGTGTGCAGCGGCAGTTCATCGCTGAGCACTTGCTGGATCGCCTCGATCACCACCGCATGGTTGTGCCCCAACGCCAGCGTGCCGGCGCCCGCCAGGCAATCGATGAAACGGCGGCCCTCGACGTCTTCGACATAAATGCCCTTGGCGCGTTTGAGTGCCAGCGGAATCCGTCGAGGGTAGCTGCGAGCGTTCGATTCCTGCTGGTTTTGCCGAGCCAGCAATGGCGATTCGTTGAACTGGTAAAGCGTCTCGGCAGGCGTCGGGGCAACCCGGGCCGGCTGATCTTCGATAAGGCTGGTAGCGACTGACATCTCTCGACCCCTCAATACGCTGTGAATAGTGACCAAAACTGCACACCGGGCAGGCGCGCGTTCCGGTGACGGGGCGCACTTGCAGGTTTTCCTGTTCTGGAAACGCATCAGAGGCTTGAGGATTTAGACCCGCGATCAGCTTTCTAAGACGGCGGCGCCAATGTCTTGAGCATTGGGATGGCGTGCAGCCCCGCCACATTGAAGGTTTGCGCGCTGACGCAATAACCCAGGCGCCGAAAAAACGCTTCACTGGTGGCGGTGCTGTTGAGGCGTGCCGCAGGCAAGCCCTGAAGGCGCAGCCAGGCTTCGAGGTCGTGCATCAGCGCCTGTCCGGCCCCGCGACGAAAGCTTTCCGGCTGCACATAACAAAAGGCAATCTTGCCACTGCTGGCCGCCATGCCAACGCCGATTGGTTTGTCTTGAAGTACCGCGACGCTCAGGCGCAACCGTTGGTCGGCCAGCCAGTTCTGGATGTGTTCGGCGCTTTTGTTGTGGGTCCAGTTGGCGACGATTTGCGCATCGTTGCGGTGATCGGGCGCGCAACCCACGCGAATCGAACGCTCGACGATGCGGCTGATGATGCCGACGTCGGCCGGTGTTGCCTTGCAGATGTGCAGAGATGCATCCATGGCGCTGTTCCCTCAATCCATTGAGTCGAAGCTGCCGGAAAGATAGCCCCGACAGCGCGTGGATGGCCAATGGAGAGAAGTTACATTTGATGTGCAACCCGGATTCGCGGGGTGTGCGGTGTTTGTCAGATCGCTTGCAACGGCATGGTCAGTTCGACGCGCAAGCCATCCGGGCGACTGTCGAAGTGCAACGTGCAGGCACAGCGCTGAACAATCGCCTGCACAATCGCCAGGCCCAAGCCGCAACCGGTGCTCTGGCCGTCGCGCCAGAAACGTTGGGTCAGGTGCTGCAGATTTTCTTCAGCAATCCCTGCCCCATGGTCGCGGACCACAAACCGCACATGGCTGCCGGTGGTTTCCAGGCTCAGCTCCACGGCGCCGTCGCCCGGCGTATGGCGCAAAGCGTTGTCGAGCAGATTGCGCAGCGCGGCAATCGACAGCACCGCCGGCATTTGCACCGGCGCGGCGGAAAGCGTGCTCGGCAACTGAAACTTGATACGGTGGCGATCGCCGCTGCCGGCATCCTGAATCGCCAGTTTCGCCACTTGCTCGGCGCTGCATTGCACGCCGTCATCAAACGACAAACTGCCCTCGACCCGCGCCAGCAACAGCAATTGCTCCAGCGTGCGGTGCAAACGGTCGGCGCCCTCTTCGGCCCGCGCCAACGATTGATCGCGCGCCGCGCCGTCAGTCATGCGCGCCACTTGCAGGTGAGTTTTGATCGCGGTCAGCGGGCTGCGCAGTTCATGGGCGGCGTCACCGGTCAGGCGTCGCTCGCGCTCGATGGTCTTGCCGATGCGCTGGAACAACTGATTCTGCGTGTCGAGCAACGGTTGCAATTCGCTGGGCAATGGCTGGATCTGCAACGGTTCAAGAGAATCGGCGCTGCGGCGCATCAGGGCGTCGCGCATGCGATTGAGCGGCGCCAAGCCTTGGCCGATGCCCAGCCACAACAGGCACAGGCAACCGAGCAATGCGACGCCGACCGGCACCGACGCGGCCAGCAGGATTGACATGTTCAGGGCTTCTCGCTCGATTTGCCGATCCGCCGTGGTGATGCGCAAATCGCCGCGCGCCAGAGTGAAACTGCGCCACGGCGCGCCGTCGATGATCTGATCGTGGAAACCCATCTTCTCGGCTTCGAGGGTTTGTTGCGGATCGGTGTGGCTGCGCGCGAGGATTTCCCCACGCAGGGAACTGACCTGACAGGCCATGCCACCTGGGACGTTCAATTGTTCAGCGCTGAAATGCGTGCCTTCGCCCTTGGTCGGCAACTTCGGCAATTGCTCCATCAGCCCGGCGACCATGCGTGCCGAGGCGACCAGGCGCTGGTCTAGGGAAAACATCATCTGGTTACGCAGGTCGCTGAGCATCCAGGCTGCTGCCAGCGCCCAGATCAGCGCAAAAGCGGCGCCGAGGGTCAGGCTCAGACGCAAACGCAGGCTCATCACTTCGGTTGATCTCCGCCATCCGCAGGCCCGAGGCGATAACCCAGACCGCGCACCGTTTCGACGATGCCGTTGCCGAGCTTGCGTCGCAGGTGATGGATATGCACGTTGAGCGCGTTGCTTTCCAGTTCGTCATTGAAGCCGTAGACGCTGTCCTTCAACTGCTCGGTCGAGAGCACCCGGCCACGGTTGTGCAACAGCGCTTGCAGCAGCGCCTGCTCGCGGCGCGACAGGTCAATCGACTTGCCGCCGAGCAGGGTTTCTCGGCTGCTCGGGTCGTAAGTCAGGGCGCCATGTTCGATCAGGTTGACGCTGCGCCCGGCCACGCGCCGCAGCAACGTGTGCAGACGCGCGGCGAGTTCGCGCAGGTCGAACGGTTTGAGCAGGTAGTCATCGGCGCCGGCCTGCAAACCGTCAACGCGGTCGGTGACCGAGTCGCGCGCAGTGAGGATCAGCACCGGCAACTCGAGGCCATTGTGGCGCAGTTGCTGCAGCAGTTTGAGGCCGTCTTCGTCCGGCAGGCCCAGGTCGAGCACCATCACATCGAACTCCGCGACCTTGAGCATCGCCCGCGCCGACGACGCGGTAGCGACGTGCTCGACGGTCAAGCCTTGCGCGGTGAGACCGGCAACGATGCCGCTGGCGATCAGCTCATCGTCTTCGCAAACCAGTACGTGCATGGGAGCTCCCTGAGCCGAAAAAAAGGCGAGTCAAACAGAGAAGGATTAAGCCGCAATTATGTCAGGGCCACAACTGATCGGTGTCCGGCGGCTGCGATCCATCGGACTTGAACTGCAAAAACGCGCAACGCAAACAAATTTACTTCACCAGCACTTGTCAACCAACAGCAGCGAACCCAGAAACAAAGTTCAATACATCGCAACTATAAATTCGTAAAACAACCCAATAGTCTCGCCATTCAACCGCACATCAAATTAATAAAACTGTACACGCCCTGTAACTTTCCAAGGATCAAACATGCAAACTTTAAATAACGTCGTCGCCGTTGACTGGCGCTCGGGAGCAGATCGCTGCTATTTCTTTTTCAAAGACACCAACACCTACTCGCGTTTTAATCTTGCCGATAACGAAGTACCTGAAGGTTATCCAACTGCTATCCGCTCGAGCAACTGGAACACCGTCCATTCAAAACTGAAAGATTTGCGATTCGGATTTACCACCACCGGCATCAACCCCGCTCACCCATTGGATTTTGATTCGGATATTTTGTGGCTTTTCTATTATGACGGCGGCATTCCGATGGTCTGCAGGTATGACCAGGACGATGACGTCGCCACCAACTCCTATCCTGTCAGTCAATCCATCTGGCATACGCTGCTGCCCTACTTCGACCGCATCGTTGCTGGCACTTGGTGGGAAAAGTCGCCTAATCCGCGCTTTTTCCGTTTCCTGATGAACGACGGCCACAGTTTATCGCTCAACCTTGTGACCGATAAGTTGACGCATGAACCTATCAACGATAGTACCTGGCCAGGACTGGCACCTTATAAAGACCGGATTATGACCGCCGTACAAAATGATCGAACATTTGCTTACAGCCATTACTATATTTTCCTGACCAACAATGAATACCTGCGCTACAACATTCCGACCAACAGACTGTTAGCCGGGCCGATTATTGTCGACGAGGTATCCTGGCCCGGTTTATTGCGCAACTGAGCAATCCGCTGGCAATGCGATAAATATGTACCGCACCTGACGTTTCATCAGCCCATACCCTGAATGGGAGCTTACTCAACTCACACGAAGGGATTGATCATGCAACCGCACACAGATGACTTGACCGCTTTTTTCAATATGCTCAAAAGCCTGACCGCGCTAATCGCCGAATTGAACGTGCTACAGGAAAATGCCCGCAACAAAGGCCTCGAACTCTACAACCTCGGCAGCTTCCGGGCGTCGGAGCCTTACTTGAACATTGCCGCCGCAGGCGGCGACCGGGCGGCGCAATATGCTTTGGCTGAAGTGCTGCGGCGCCAGCAGGGTTCCATCACCGAAGACGCGAAAAAATGGTATCGGCTGGCCGCCGCGCAAGAGGATGTCTACGCCCTGCTGCGTCTGGGCGACAGTGCGTCGCTGGACAAAGCCCGGCAACTGCTGCCGCCGCGCATCGCACAGGGTGACGGCGAGGCCATGCTGCAGATGTACGAGCTGACCAAGGACATCACCTGGCTGAAGAAATCGGCAGGCAAGAAATTCCCGGAAGCCTTGTACATTCTGGCGCTGGAGTACGACCGGGATAACAGCCTGGTCCCGACCGGCCAGACACCATCAGAGGCGATAGACCGGCTGCTGCAAATGGGCGCTGCGGCCAACTTCCCGCTCGCCATGAACTGGTACACCAACCGCCCGCAAGTGACGCAATTCCCGTCGCTGCGACGCGAATGGCTGGAAAAGACCGCTGCGCTGAATGACCTCTACGGTGTCCTCAAATACGGCTATGCCCTCGGCCACGATAGCGACGGGCGTGACCCCGAATACGGCTACGCGAAGAGTTATCCGTTCAGCTATGGCCTTATCTGGCTGGTGGTCAACTCGGCGACCGAATACCAACTCCACAACAGCGCCTCAGTTTTTCTCGCCGACCTCGGCAAGGAAATGAGTCAAAAAGAAATCGACCTGGCGCTGGGTTTTGCGCAGACCTGGAAGGACACACACCCGCCGCTGTCGGAGAACCGCCTGACCTATCACGGCATCTGAACCGGCGATGACTCATCGCTGACTTGCGCGTTATGCGTGTTTGCCGGGCTGTTCATTCAGTCCGGCAACTTTCTATTAATCACCGGTTAATCGTCGGCCAGCATCGTGCCTCTCACTTGTAACGGCACCGGATGGCTCATGCGTCGATTTTTGCTGCTCTTTATGCTCCTGCTCTCGGGTTTCGCCCACGCAGGCTCAAATCCGTTCGAGAGCAAACCCGAGTTCCTGCCGGTCGAAAAGGCCTTTGTTTTTACTTCCGAGCGCCTCGATTCGGGGGAAATGCAGCTGTATTGGCAGATCGCCGACGGTTATTACCTGTATCAGAAACGTCTGAAATTCGATGGCCTGGCACCCGAGCACCTGCCGGTGTTGCCGCAAGGCGAGTCGCACAGTGATGAATTTTTCGGCGAACAGCCGGTTTATCGCCAAGGCCTGGAATTGAAAATTCCTGCCGGGGCGACGGGTCAGATCAAAGTGGGTTTCCAGGGCTGCGCCGATGCCGGCCTGTGTTATCCGCCGCAAACCCAGGTCATTGATCTCGGTGGCGCGGCGGCGACGATTGCCGCCACGCAGGCACCGGATCAAGCGCTGGCCAGCAACCTGCAACAACGCGCGTTGAGCTGGAGTTTGCTGGTGTTCTTCGGCCTCGGTCTGTTGCTGGCGTTCACGCCGTGCACGTTGCCGATGTTGCCGATTCTCGCTGGACTGATCGTCGGCAGCGGCGCCTCGCCCAAACGCGGTTTCGCGTTGGCCAGCAGTTACGTGATTTGCATGGCGTTGGTGTACGCGGCGCTGGGCGTGTTGGCGGCATTGTTGGGTGGCAATCTTCAGGCGCTCCTGCAAAACCCTTGGTTGCTCGGCAGTTTCGCAGCGGTATTCGTGCTGCTGGCGTTGCCGATGT
The DNA here is from genome assembly GCF_900105155.1 of Pseudomonas prosekii. Lineage (NCBI taxonomy): Bacteria > Pseudomonadati > Pseudomonadota > Gammaproteobacteria > Pseudomonadales > Pseudomonadaceae > Pseudomonas > Pseudomonas prosekii. Next base: position 4,962,334 of record NZ_LT629762.1, on the reverse strand, counting down.
TTGGCTTCTTCGAATTGCAATTACCCGTGGCGTTGCGCGATCGGCTGGAACACGCCTCGCGCCAGCAAAGCGGTGGCAGCCTGATCGGCGCCGGCGTGCTCGGCGCGTTGTCGGGGCTGCTGGTCGGGCCGTGCATGACCGCGCCACTTGCCGGCGCGCTGCTGTATATCGCGCAGAGCGGCAATGCCGTGCACGGCGGGCTGATCCTGTTTGCCATGGGCATTGGCATGGGCATTCCGCTGCTGTTGCTGGTGACTGTCGGCAACCGTTTCCTGCCCAAACCCGGCGCGTGGATGAATCTGCTCAAAGGCGTGTTCGGTTTTCTGTTCCTCGCCACCGCGCTGTTCATGTTGCGCCCGGTGCTGGATCAATCGCTGTGGCTCGGTCTGTGTGGCGCATTGTTGTTGATCGCCGCATACAGCGCCTGGAAACAGTCGGAGGGTTTCGGCCGGGTCGCTCAACTGTTCGGCGCCAGCGCGCTGTTGCTCGGTCTGTGGGGCAGTTTGGCGGTGATCGGTGCGGCGGGCGGCAGCGATGACCTGTTCAAACCGTTGCAGGTGTATACCGCGTCCGCTTCCGGCAACGCCGCCAACCCGGTCGGCCACGACGCCTTCACCACGGTCAACAACCCTGCCGCCCTGCAAAACGAGCTCGATGCGGCGCAGGCTCAGGGTCAATGGGTGCTGCTGGATTACTACGCCGATTGGTGCGTAGCGTGCAAGGTCATGGAAAAACAGGTGTTCGGCAAACCGCAGGTATTGGACGCGTTGAAAGATGTGCGCTTGCTACGGCTGGACGTCACCGCCGACAATGCCGCCAGCCGCGAACTGCTCGGCCGCTATAAAGTGCCGGGGCCACCGAGCCTGCTGTGGATCGGCGCCGATGGTGTCGAACGCCGCAGCCAGCGCATCACCGGCGAAGTCGATGCGCAGACTTTCCTGCAACGCTGGACCACCACCCGAGATGCTCATTAATGCTGACTTTTACCCTCGGCACCTTTGCCATTGCGCTTAACCACCTGCTGCTGATCAGTGCCCTGGCGCTGGCGACTTTCGTCGGTTGGCGGGTGGCCAAGCGCGGCGGCGAGAACCCCGAGTCGGCGCTGTTCAGCCTGTTCCTGCTGGGCATGTTGGCGGCGCGGGTGAGTTTCGTGATCGCCTATTGGGCGCATTACCGCAACGATCCTTGGCAGATCATCGATCTGCGCGATGGCGGTTTCCTCGCCTGGCCGGGGGTGATCGTGCTGTTGCTGGCGGCGCTGTATCGCGGCTGGCGACGGCCAGGTTTGCGTCGGCCACTGGGTTTTGGCGCTGGCAGCGGCCTGCTGTTCTGGTTGCTGGCAACCTTCTCCCTGACCATTTACGAGCAAGGCACGCGCCTGCCGGACGTCACGTTGGTCAATGCTGCTGGCGAGAACGTCAAACTCAGCGACTATCAAGGAGGCCCGTTGGTGATCAATCTCTGGGCGACTTGGTGTCCGCCGTGTCGCCGGGAAATGCCGGTGCTGGAAAACGCCCAGCATCAGCGCCCGGACCTGACCTTCCTGTTCGTCAACCAGGCCGAAAGCATGCAAAGCGTCAGCACTTACCTGGAAACCCAGGGCTTGAGCCTGTCCAACGTGTTGTTTGATCGCGGCGGACGCTTGGGTCAGGCCGTCGGTTCGATGGCATTGCCGACTACGCTGTTCTATAGCAATGACGGCCGTCTGCTGACCAGCCATCTGGGCGAGTTGTCGGAAGCCAGCCTGGCCCGCGCGCTGGAAAATTTCGACACGCCCACCGCCGCCACTCCTGCCACCTCGGCCACATCGACCACCTCTGCAAGGAAACTGCCATGCCCCGCCTCCGCCATCTGCTGACCCTGACTCTGGGTGCTGCGCTGCTGCACCTGCCGGCGGTGCAGGCCGCCGAAGAACTGCCCGAGGCGATCAAGAAGATTGAAGCCAAAGGTGCAAAAATCGTCGGCCAGTTCGATGCACCGGACGGTTTGCGCGGTTACGCCGCGCAGTATCAGAACCGCGGCATGGCGCTGTACCTGACGCCCGATGGCAAACACGTGCTGCTCGGCAACCTGTACGACGCCGACGGCAATGACCTGAGCAGCGCGCCGTTGCAGAAGCTGGTCTACGCGCCAATGTCCAAGGAAGTCTGGGGCAAGATGGAAGCGAGCAACTGGATCGCCGACGGCAAAAAGGATGCGCCGCGCATCGTTTACTTGTTCAGCGACCCGAACTGCCCTTACTGCAACATGTTCTGGGAACAGGCGCGGCCGTGGGTCGATTCCGGCAAGGTGCAGTTGCGGCACATTATGGTCGGGATCATCCGCGAAGACAGCCCGGCGAAATCCGCCGCGCTGCTCGCCGCCAAAGACCCAAGCCAGGCGTTGGCCGATCACGAAAAGGCTGGCAAGCAAAGCAAGCTCAAGGCCTTGAAAGACGTGCCACCGGCGATCCAGGCAAAACTCGCGGCGAACATGCAATTGATGGACGACCTTGAGTTGCAAGCAACCCCGGCGATTTTCTACATGGACGACAAGGGCGAATTGCAGCAACAGCAAGGCGCGCCGTCGCCGGACAAATTGCAGAAAATCCTCGGACCCAAGTAAGCCCCCACCGACGCCTTCGCGGGCAAGCCTCGCTCCTACAGAGGGAATGCGATCCCCTGTAGGAGCGAGGCTTGCCCGCGAAGGGGCCCGAATGAACTACTAATTCCTTTCAGCCAAAAACCTCAACAACGCCTCAGTGACAAACTCCGGATTCTCCAGATTGGAAATATGCCCCGCCTCCGGCACCAGCACACACTCGCAGCCAATCAACCCGGCCATCTCGCGCGCTTCCGAGGGTGGCCGTGGTTTGTCCTGATCGCCACACATCACCAAGGTCGTTGCTGCATCCAGCTCGGGCAGGCGCGCGAGCAAATCGTCCCGCCCAAAAGTAATCCGCCCCATCGGCACGATGCTCTCGCGCAGGCGTACGGCCGGCAGCGCCGCCAACGAAGCACGGAAATCCTGATACAACGCCGACTGCGGATCGATGCCTGGCCGGAAGAAGATCGGCACCACGATGTCCAGCAGTTGCGGCGCGATCACGCCAGTGTCTTCGATCTGTTTGAACAGCGAGAAATAGTATTGGCGGGTTGGCTCCGGCTCGACGCCGACGTAAGTGTCCATCAGCACCAGACCGTTGAGCCGCTGCGGTGCCGACAGCGCCAGGCGCACGCCCCACATGCCGCCGACCGACAGGCCGACCAGCGTCACGCGATCAATGTCCAAGTGATCGAGCAGCGCCAGTGCCTGGCGGGCGATGTCATCCAGTGAAGTGGTGCCGTCCGGTAATGGCCCGGACTGGCCGTGGCCCCACAGGTCCAGGGCGATGACCCGGTATTGCTGCGACAGTGCGGCAATCTGCGGCGCCCACATGTTTTGGTCCCACAGATAACTGCCGGCCAGCAACACGGCCGGGCCGGTGCCTTGATCGGTGTAATGAAGGGATTGTCCGTCCAGGGTTGCGAAAGGCATGGGTGATTCCTCTGCAAAAAAAATGGCACGGGAAGACTGGGCTGCTGGTGCTCGACAGTCAACTTTGCGCGGTCAGAATTGACGCCTTCGCGGGCAAGCCTCGCTCCTACAGGTTTGCGGTGATCGTGCGATCAACACTGTTCCTGTAGGAGCAAGGCTTGCCCGCGAAGAGGCCCTGACAGACGCTAAAGAATCAAAGCCCTTCCAACTCCGCCATCAGATCGTTCAACCGATCGACTTTCTCTTCGGTGATATCACTCGCCGCCAAGCCTTCGATGTACTCAGCCAGTTCCGCCACCGAACTGCACTCGAACATCGCCCGCAGCGGCACATTGCGTTGCAGGGCTTTTTGCACGCGCGAGGCGATTTGCGTCGCCAGCAGCGAATGGCCGCCGAGTTCGAAGAAATTGTCGCGCACACCGACCTGATCGACCTTGAGCACTTCGGCCCAGATATCCGCCAGGGTCTGCTCCAGCTCATTGCGCGGCGCCAGATAATCCTGACTCTGCAACTGGCCGATCTCCAGCGCCGGCAAGGCTTTGCGATCGAGTTTGCCGTTGGCGTTCAGCGGCAATTTGTCGAGCCACAACCAATGCAGCGGCACCATGTATTCCGGCAGTTCGGCGCGCAGGCGTTGCTTGATGCGTTCCAGGCGTTCGCCCGGATTGAGCGCCGAATCCGCCGCCCCCGTGCTTGCCACCAAGAACCCGACCAAGTGCTTGCCGTTGACGCCTTCCTGCACCCCGACCGCCGCATCGCGCACTTCCGGTTGCTCGTGCAGACGCGCTTCGATTTCGCCCAACTCGATGCGATAACCGCGAATCTTCACTTGATGGTCGATACGCCCGACGTATTCCAGCACGCCGTCACTGCGCCGACGGGCCAGGTCGCCAGTGCGATACAAGCGATCACCCGGCGCACCGAACGGGTTCGGCACAAACACCTGCGCGGTGCGCAGCGGATCGCTGACATAGCCGCGCCCAACCCCGGTGCCGGCGACACACAACTCGCCCACTGCACCCAACGGCACCAGTTCCAGCGCGCCATCGAGCAGGTACAAACGGTTGTTGTCGGTCGGCGTACCAATCGGCAAATAGCTGCCGCGCGTCGACGCCATGTCAACACGGAAGAACGCCACGTCGTCCGAACATTCCGCCGGGCCGTAAGCATTCACCAGACCAATCTGCGGGTAACGCAGCAGCCATTGGTGCGCCAGTTCCGGCGGCATTGCTTCGCCGGTCGGCAGCATCCAGCGCAGGCCATCGAGGCTCATGCGCTCCTGGCCGAGCATGCCCTGAATCAGCGACGGCACGCTTTCCAGCACGGTGATGCCCTGGCTCTGTACGTGCGCCAGCAAACCTTGCGGATCATGGGCGATGGTGTTCGGCACGATGTCCACGCGCGCGCCGAACAGCGGCGCGGCGAGGAACTGCCAGACCGAAATATCGAAGCTTTGCGAAGCGGTTTGCGCAATCACGTCTGCTGCGCTCAGGTTCAGGTACGGCACCTTGCTCAACTGGTTATTGAGCATGCCGCGCTGTTCGACCATCACGCCTTTCGGCAAACCGGTCGAGCCCGAGGTGTAGATCACGTACGCGAGGATATCCGGCGCGCTGTAGATGCCCGGGTTTTGCACCGAAGCATCGCTCGCCTGCACGTCTTCCCAGACCAGTAATTTCGGCCGTTCGGAACAGGCGAATTCATCCAGCAACGCCAGCGCCTGTTCGTGGCAAACCTGCGTGCAGACCAGCAACGGCGTGCGGCTGAGGTCGATGATCCGGCTCAGTCGCTGGCTCGGCAGGCCCGGATCCAGCGGCAGATAACCCGCGCCAGCCTTGAAGCTGCCGATAATCATGCCGAGCAGATCGAGGTTACGTTCGGCCAGCAACGCCACCGGTTGATCGAGGCCGACCCCAGCGGCGATCAACGCATGCCCGAGGCGGTTGCTGCGCTGGTTGAGCTCGACGTAACTGTGCAAGCGGTCGAGGCAACTTGCGGCGATGCGCTGCGGATGCTGCGCGACCTGCGCCTCGAACAACTCGACGTAGCTCTGCTCCAGCGGATATTCATGCGCGCTTTGATTGCAGCCGTGGATCAGGAACTCCTGTTCCTCGTCGCCCAGCAGCGGCAAGTCGGCCATGTCGCCATGGAAACCTGCGACCAGCGCCAGCAGCAGACGCTTGAACTCGCCGAGCATGCGTTCGATGGTGCTTTCGTCGAAATAACGCTGGTCATACGACAGGTGCAAACCGAGGTCGTCGCCCGGATAGCAAACCGCCGTCAGCGGGAAGTTGGTGTGCGTGCGGCCCGAATCCGAGGTGGCGTTAAGGCTTTGCGCGCGGTCCAGCACCGAGACTTCCACCGGGGCGTTTTCGAACACGAAAAGACTGTCGAACAGCGGCTGGCCCTTCGGCAATTCACTGTTTTCCTGAATGGTCACCAGCGGCAGGTATTCGTACTCGCGCAGTTGCATGTTGCTGTCGAGCAAACCGCTGAGCCACTGGCGAACGCTGCAACGCTGATCGTCTTCGGGCATTTTGACCCGCAGCGCGATGCTGTTGATGAACAGCCCGACGGTGCGTTGCATCTCCGGCATTTCCACCGGACGCCCGGCCACCGTGACGCCGAACAGCACGTCGCGATCACCGCTCAAACGGCGCAAAACCAGCGCCCACGCCGCTTGGGCGAAGGTGTTGATGGTCAGTTGATGGGCCTGCGCTAGTTCACGCAATTGCGCGCCGTCACGGGCATCCAGTCGGGTGTAGCGGTCGCCGACGATCATGCCGCCGCTGTCACCCGCGTGTTCTCGCAGGAACGGTCGGTCGCTGGGGATCGGCGTGGTGCGTTCGAAGCCTTGCAGGTTGCTTTTCCACCACTGCCGCGCCTCGCTGAGGCTTTGCCGTTGCAGCCAGCCAATGTAGTCGCGATAGCGCGGCGGCACGGCCAATTGCGCGTCGCGGCCCTCGCCCAGCGCCATGTAGATTTCGAAGAAATCGTTCATCAGCAGCGAACGGCACCAAGCATCGATAAGGATGTGGTGGTTGCTCATCATGAACCAGTAACGCGCTGCGCCGACCTTGATCAGACGCAAGTGGAACGGTGCCTGATTGAGCAAATCGAAGCCGGTTTCGCGCTCGTTTTTCAGCAACGCTTGCAGCTGCGGTTCTTGCTCGGCCTCGGCCATCGCGGTCCAGTCGAGGTACTCGATCGGCGTGCTGCCCGGTGTGTGAATCACTTGCAGCATGTCTTCGCCGACGTTCCAGCAGAACGACGCGCGCAACGCTTCGTGACGCGCAATCACCGCTTGCCAGGCCTCGGCAAAACGCTGCGGATCGAGCTCGCTGTTGATGCGATAGCGATCCTGCATGTAATACAGGCCGGTGCCCGGTTCCAGCAGCGTGTGCAGCAACATGCCTTCCTGCATCGGCGTCAGCGGGTAGACGTCCTCAATCAGCGCCGCAGGAATCGGCAGTGCATCGAGTTGCGCCTGGGTCAGCCGGGCCAACGGGAAGTCCGACGGCGTCAGGCCACCGGCATCGCCGTGCAAGCAATGTTCGATCAGGCTGCGCAGCTCGGCGACGTATGCGCTCGCCAGCTCATTAATGGTTTGCGGGTCGTGACGCTCAGCGCTGAAGGTCCAGCGCAGCAGCAGTTCACCGCCATACACCTGACTGTCGACACTCAGCTCGTTCGGCAGCGGCGCGTGCGCATCGTGGGCCGCGCCGACTGCTTCATCGAGCGGGCGGAACAACGCGTCGGCGCCGAAGCTCTGGTCGAACTGGCCGAGGTAGTTGAAGGTGATCGGCGCCACCGGCAACGCGCTCATGGTCTGCCGGCACAGGTCATCGGCGAGGTAACGCAACACGCCATAACCGAGGCCTTTGTGCGGCACGCTGCGCAGTTGTTCCTTGATCGCCTTGATCGACGCGCCCTGCCCGTCCGCCGGGGTCAACCGCAGCGGATAAGCGCTGGTGAACCAACCGACGGTGCGGGTCAGGTCGATCTCGTCGAACAGGGTTTCGCGGCCATGACCTTCGAGTTGAATCAGCGCCGATTGCTCGCCGCTCCAGCGGCACATCACCCGGGCCAATGCGGTCAGCAGCAAGTCGTTGACCTGCGTGCGATAAGCGCTTGGTGCCTGCTGCAGCAACTGCCGGGTGCGCTCGGCATCGAGGCGCACGCTGACGGTTTGCGCATGCCGGTGCTGCTGGCCGCCCTGCGGGTCATCACACGGCAATTGGCTGACCGGCCCGGCCAGTTGCGCCTGCCACCAATCGAGTTCTTCGCGCAGCGATTCGCTACCGGCATAGGCCTGCAAACGCGCGGTCCAGTCTTTGAAAGCACTGGTTTTCGCCGGCAGATTCAGCGCTTGCCCGGTATCGAGTTGACGGTAAACGGTCTGCAGATCGTCGAGCAAAACCCGCCAAGAAACGCCGTCGACCACCAAGTGGTGAATCGCGATAAACAAGCGTTGCTGCCCTTCAGGACCATCGACCAGCAGCGCGCGCAATAGCGGCCCTTGCTGCAGATCGAGGCTGCGTTGCGCGTCGGCGAACAGCGCCGCGCACTTGTCCATGGACGAAACGCGCACTTGCCAGAGGATCGGGCTGTCGTTGATCGCCTGGTGCTCGGCACGCCACTGACCATCGGCCGCGGTGAAGCGCAGGCGCAAGGCGTCATGCTGCTCGATCACCGCCAGCAGCGCTTGCTCGAGGCGATGCGCGTCCAGCGCGCTGGTCGGTTGCAGCAGCAACGCCTGGTTCCAGTGTTGGCGCTGGGGAATATCGGTGTCGAAGAACCAGTGCTGAATCGGCGTCAGACGCGCTTCGCCGGCGAGCAGACCCTGCTCGGCGCTGACCTGCTCGGTGCGCGTCGCGACGGCGGCAAGCGTCTGCACCGTTTGATGCTGGAACAAGTCGCGCGGGCTGAAGTGAATGCCTTGCTGACGCGCACGGCTGACCACTTGAATAGACAGGATCGAGTCGCCGCCGAGTTCGAAGAAGTTGTCGTTGAGCCCGACCTGCGCGACGTTCAGCACTTCGCACCAGATCCCGGCCAGCGTCAGTTCCAGTTCATTGCTCGGCGCCACGTAATGCTGACGATTGAGCTGCGGGTCCGGCGCTGGCAATGCGCGGCGGTCGAGCTTGCCGTTGGCGGTCAGCGGCATGCTCGCGAGCAGGATCAGGTGCGTCGGCACCATGTAATCCGGCAGCTGCGACTTGAGGTGCGCCTTCAACGCTTCACGCAAGATGGCTTGTTGCGCTTCATCCTGTTCGGCGATGTCCGTCACCAGATAACCGACCAACTGCTTGCCGCTCGGCGCGTCCAGCGCCAGCACCACTGCTTCGCGAATCGAGGCATGTTCGAGCAAACGCGTTTCGATCTCGCCGAGTTCGATGCGGAACCCACGGATCTTCACTTGATGGTCAATCCGCCCGAGGTATTCCACCAATCCGTCAGCGCGCTGGCGCACCAGGTCGCCGGTGCGGTAGATACGCCCGCCATTGGCCGCGAACGGGTCGGCGACAAAGCGCTCGGCGGTCATCCCGGCGCGCTGGTGATAACCCTGCGCGAGGCCTGCGCCGCCGACGTACAACTCGCCGGTCGCGCCTTGCGGCACCAGCGCCAGATCGGCGTCGAGAATGTACGCGACACGCGCGCCGATCACGCTACCGATCGGCACGCTGCCGAGGCCTTCCTCCAGCACTTGCGGGGCCAGGCTGGCGAGTGGCATGACCACGGTTTCGGTCGGGCCGTACGCGTTGAAAAACACGCTCGGCTGGAACGCTGCGCGAATCCGCGCCAGGTGTTCACCGGTTAACGCTTCGCCGCCGGTGATGCACATGCGCACCGGCAGCGTTTCGCCCTGAGTCGCCAGCCACTGCGCCAATTGGCTGCCGTAGCTTGGAGTGAAACCGAGGACGTTGATCTGGTGCTGACGAATCAACCCGCAGATTTCTTCCGCGTCCCACTGCCCTTGAGCGCGCAACACCACTTGTGCGCCGCTCAACAACGGCACCAGCAGGCGCTCGGTGGCGGCGTCAAAGTTGATCGAATAGAAGTGCAACTCGCAATCGTCCGGGCGCATGCCGAAACGCTCGATCACCGCTTGGCAGTGCATGGCAATTTCACCGTGCGAGACCACCACGCCTTTCGGTTTCCCGGTCGAACCCGAGGTGTAAATCAGGTACGCCTGATGTTGCGGCAGGCTGATAAATGGCAACTCGCTGGCCGGGTAATGGGCCAGTTCGGCGGCGTCTTCTTCGAGGCAGCAACGGGCCACGGTCGCCGGCAATTCACCCAGCGCGTTGAACATCGCCTGGTCGCTGAGCAGCAAACCGATGCCGCTGTCTTCGATCATGTAATGCAGGCGATCGAGCGGGTATTCCGGATCGAGCGGCACATAAGCGCCGCCAGCCTTGAGAATCGCCAGCAGGCCGATGACCATTTCCAGCGAGCGCTCCAGCGCGAGGCCGACGCGCACTTGCGGGCCGACACCACGCTCGCGGAGCATCCAGGCCAGGCGATTGGCGCGGCTGTCGAGTTCGGCGTAGCTCAGGGTTTCGCCGGCGAAGGTCAGCGCCGGTGCGTCTTTGCGCGCCAGTGCCTGCTCGCTGAACAGGTGATGAATGCACTGGTCGAGGCGATGTTGGCCCGGCTCGATGCCGAGGCTGTCGAGCAGGTTTTGCTGTTCGGCGGATTCGAGCAACGGCAGCTCGCTGAGACGCTGCTGCGGATCGGCCAGCAACGCTTCGAGCAGATTGCGCCAATGCCCGGCCATGCGCGCAATGCGCGGCTCATCGAACAAATCAGCGCTGTAAGTCAGGCAGCAACCGAGGCGATGATCGAGGTCGGTGACTTCCAGGTTGAGGTCGAATTTGGTCGCCCGCGCATCGTTGGCCAGGTACTCGACGGTCATGCCGGCGAGCGTGCGGCTCTGCTGGAATTCCCAGCGCTGCACGTTGCACATCACCTGGAACAACGGGTTGTACGCGGCACTGCGCGGCGGCTGCAACGCTTCGACCAGATGATCGAACGGCAAGTCCTGATGCGACTGGCCTTCGATCACGGTGTGGCGCACCTGCTCGAACAATTCGCCGACCGACATCTGCCCGTCGAGTTGGCAACGCAGCACTTGCGTATTAAGGAACGCGCCGATCAGCCCTTCGCTTTCCGGGCGAATGCGGTTGGCCACCGGCGCGCCGATGCGCAAATCGCTCTGGCCGCTGTAGCGGTAAAGCAGCACGGCGAGCGCAGCGGTCATGGTCATGAACAGGGTCAGACCGTTTTGTGCATTGAACGCCCGAACCCGCGCCGCAAGGTCGTCGCTCAGGTCAAAGCGGTACAGTTCGCCCTGGTGACTTTGCACCGGCGGACGCGGACGGTCGGCGGGCAATTCCAGCAGCGGATGTTCGCGGCCCAGTTGCGTGGTCCAGTAATCGAGCTGACGTTGGCGCTCGCCGGACTCCAGCCACTGACGCTGCCACACGCTGTAATCGAGGTATTGCACCGGCAACGGCTGCAACGGCGATTCGCGGTCATCGACGAACGCTTCGTAAAGCGCGCTGAGTTCGCGGGCGAAAATATCCATCGCCCAGCCTTCGGTGACGATGTGGTGCAAGGTCAGCACCAGGTAATGTTCCTGCTTGGCGGTCTTGACCAGACAGGCGCGCAGCAGCGGACCGGTTTCCAGGTCGAACGGCTTGTGCGCCTCAGCGTCGGCCAGTTGCTGGACCTGCGATTCGCGGCCATCGGCATCGAGTGCGGTGAAGTCCTTCCAGTCCATGCGCAGGCCAGTGTCGGCGTGCACCTGTTGCCGCGCCACGCCATTAATGCTCGGGAACGTGGTGCGCAGGGTTTCGTGGCGAATGATCAGCGCTTGCAGCGCCGCTTCAAAACGCCCGACATCCAGCACGCCGCGCAACCGCGCCATGCCGCCGACGTTATAAGCCGGGCTGTCCGGCTCCATTTGCCAGAGGAACCACATGCGTTGCTGCGAATACGACAGCGGCACCGCTTGGCTGCGATCGACCTTGTCGATCGGTGGCTGGCGGTTGGTGTTGCCGCTGACCTGAATCAGCCGCACTTGCTCGGCAAACGCGCCGAGTTCGCTGTTTTCGAACAAGGCGCGCAACGGCAATTCGACGTCGCAGGCCTGGCGTGTGCGGGAGATGATTTGCGTCGCCAGCAGCGAATGTCCGCCGAGGGCAAAGAAGTCGTCGCGCAGGCCGATTTGCTGCAGGCCCAGCACTTCGCGCCAGATAGCGGCGATTTGGCGTTCGAGTTCGCTCACCGGTTCGACGTGTTCGCGCACCTGCCATTGCGGCTCCGGCAAGGCGCGACGGTCGAGTTTGCCGCTCGGGCTCAGGGGCATTTCCTCGAGGCGCATCAGTTGCGCCGGAACCATGTATTCCGGCAACTCGGCGGCCAGTGCGGCTGTCAGGCGTACGGATTGCTGGTCTGCGGATTCGTCGCTGGCAGTTGTTGTGTAGTAACCGATCAACTGGCCGCCGGCAGCGGTTTCGCGCACCAGCACCACGGCTTGCGCCACACCTGATTGCGCGAGCAGCCGCGCTTCGATCTCTTGCGGCTCGACGCGGAAACCACGCAGTTTGACCTGCTGATCGAGGCGCCCGAGGTATTCGATCACGCCATCAGCGCTCCAGCGCGCGCGGTCGCCAGTGCGGTACAAGCGCGCGCCCTGCTCGCTCAGTGGGTCGACGACAAACCGTTCGGCGGTCAGCGCCGGACGCCGCAGATAACCGCGCGCCAGACCAATACCGCTGATGCACAATTCGCCCGGCACCCCGGCCGGCACCGGGTTGAGCTCGCTGTCGAGCACCCGGCAAATCACGTTGCCCAGCGGCCGGCCAATCGGCGAGCGCTCGCCATCGGCGCTGGTGCAATGCCAATGCGTGACGTTGATCGCGGTTTCGGTCGGGCCATAACGGTTGTGCAATTGCACCGCCGGCAGTTGCTCGAGCACGCGGTTACGCAGCTCCGCCGGCAATGCTTCGCCACCGGAGAAAACCCGGCGCAGGCTGGTGCATTCAGCGGTCAGCGGTTCTTCGATAAACAACGCCAACAGCGGCGGCACGAAGTGCAGCGTGGTCACGCCGTATTGCTGAACCAGTTGCGCGATGCGATGCGGATCGCGGTGTTCACCGGGGCCGGCAATCAGCAAACGCGCGCCGGTGATCAACGGCCAGAAGCATTCCCACACCGACACGTCGAAACTGATCGGTGCTTTTTGCATCAGCACGTCGGTTTCGTCGAGGCGATAGGTGTTCTGCATCCATTGCAAACGTTCAGCGAGGGCGGCGTGGGTGTTGCCGACGCCTTTTGGCTGGCCGGTCGAACCGGAGGTGTAAATCACGTAGGCGAGGTTGTCGCCGTGCAAGTGCAGGCCCGGCGCCTGACTCGGCCAGTTTTCCAGGTGCAGGGCGTCCATGGCGATGACGCTGACACCGTCGGTGGCCGGCAAGCGCTCGAGCAAGGCCGTCTGGGTCAGGAGCAATTCGACCCCGCTGTCGCTGAGCATGTAAGCGAGGCGCTCGGCCGGGTAATCCGGGTCCAGCGGCACATAGGCGCCGCCAGCCTTGATGATCGCCAGCAGGCCGATCAACAGTTGCGGCGAACGCTCGGCAGCGATGGCCACGCACACGTCCGGGCCGACGCCTTTGTCGCGCAGGTAATGCGCCAGGCGATTGGCTTGGGCGTGCAGTTCGGCGAAGTCGATTTGCCCGCCGTCCCAGATCAACGCGGTGCGCTGCGGGGTCAGCAGCACTTGCTCATTGAGCCGTTGCGGCAGCCATTGGCTGGCAGGTGTGCACGGCGCCGTGCTCCATTTCTGCTGTTGCTCGGCCTCGCTCGGATTGAGCAATTGCAGATCGCCGATAGCGCGTTGCGGCTGCTCGCAGACATTACGCAGCAAGTTGCTGAAATGCTCGGCCAGGCGCTCGATGGTCGCCGCGTCGAACAGCTCGTCGGCGTAGTCGAAGGACAGGCTCAACCGCCCGTTGCGGTCTTCTTCACTGTGCAATTGCAGGTCGAACTTGGCTTCGCGGCTGTGCCACGGCAGCTCTTCGGCGAGCAACCCCGGCAAGCGGCGCAAGGCGCTCAAGTCGCGTTGCTGGTGGTTGAACACGACCTGGAACAAACCGGATTCGCGCGCCTGCGGAAACGCTTCCAGCAGTTGCTCGAACGGCACGTCCTGATGAGCTTGCGCGCCCAATGTCGCTTGCCGGGTTTGCGCCAGCAGCTCACGGAACGGCAGCCGCGAATCGACCTCGGCGCGCAGCACTTGGGTGTTGATGAAGAAGCCGATCAAGCCTTGGGTTTCCAGGCGCGGCCGGTTGGCATTCGGCACGCCGACGCGGATATCGCGCTGGCCACTGTAGCGATGCAACAGGCTCTGAAATGCGCTCAACAGCAGCATGAACGGCGTCGCTTGGTGCGCGAGCGCAGTCTGGCGAATCGCTTCGCTGAGGCTCGCGCCCAGACGCACGGTGTGGCGTGCGGCGCTGTGCCGCTGTTGCGCCGAGCGCGGGTGATCGGTGGCCAGGCTCAGCAGCGGATGCTCATCGCCCAACTGTTCTGTCCAATAGGCGAGTTGGCGCTCGCCCTCACCTTGCGCCAGCCATTGACGCTGCCAACTGCCGTAATCGGCGTACTGGGTTGGCAGCGCCGCAAGGTTGGCGGTTTGCCCCTGCGAAGCGGCGGCGTACAGGCGCGAGAACTCGTCGATCAAGACGTTCAGCGACCAACCGTCAGCAATGATGTGGTGCAGCGTCACCAGCAGTTGATGGTCCTCGTCGTCGAGGCGCACCAGTGTCACCCAAAGCAATGGGCCTTTTTGCAGATCAAACTGAGTGCGCGCCTCGTCTTCACGGATTTGTTGCGCGCGCACTTCGCGCTTATCGACCGGCAAGTCGCTGATGTCGATCAGTTGCAGATTGAATTCAGCAGCGCCATCCACCTGTTGCAACGCCACGCCGTCGCGCTCGAAGAAGCGCGTGCGCAGCGATTCGTGACGCTCGATCAACTGCTGGAAACTGCTGCGCAACGCGTCTTCATCGAGTTCGCCGCGCAGACGCAACGCTCCGGGAATGTTGTAGGCGCTGCTGTGCGGATCGAGTTGCCAGGTGATCCACAAACGGTTTTGCGCCAGCGATTGCGGCAGCGCTTCGCTGCGCGACAACAGGTTGATCGCGCCTTGGGCCTGGCCGCCGTCCTCCTGCAATTGCGCGACCGCAGCGGCAAACTCGCCGAGGCTCGGCGCTTCGAATAACAGGCGCAGGTTCAGTTCCAGGCCCAACGTTTCACGCAAGCGCGCGACCACTTGCGTGGCAGCGATGGAATTGCCGCCGAGGAGGAAAAAGTGATCGTCGGCGTTGACCTGTTTGACTCCGAGCTGTTCGCACCAGAGGTTGCCGATCAGCGTTTGCAGCTCGGATGCGGATTGCGTCGCCGCCGCGCTTTCGGCGGTTGCCGACGGAAACAACGCGTAGCTGTCGAGGCTGCCGTCCGCCAGGCGATTACGGCACGCCGAGCGTTGCAGTTTGCCGCTGGACGTCTTCGGCAGCGCACCGGGATTGAGCAACACCACCACGCTCGGCGCTTGCTGATACGCCTCGGCCACGGCTTGGCGGATGGCTTTGATCAGCGCTTCGGGCGGCAGAATTTTCTGCACGCTGCGGCTGATTTCTGCGGCGATGCCGATGCCTTCTTCGCCATCGACATTGATCGCGAACGCGGCGACGCGCCCCTTGCGCACCACTTCGACTTCGCGCTCGACGGTCTGCTCGATGTCCTGCGGATAGAGGTTGTGGCCGCGCACGATGAGCATGTCTTTCAGGCGCCCGGTGACGAACAATTCACCGTCGCGCATGAACCCCAGATCGCCGGTGCGCAGCCAAGTGCGGCCCGCGTGTTCGACGAACGTTTTGCTGCTGGCCTCGGGGTTGCGCCAATAACCGTGTGCGATGCTCGGCCCGGCGGCCCAGACTTCGCCGACGGCGTTATCGGCCAGTTCGGTTAACGCCACCGGCTCGACGATCAGCACCGCGTGATCCGGCTGGCTGATGCCGCAACTCATGATCGCCGCGCCCTCGCCTGCTTCGGCGCGGTTTTGCGCCAAGGCTTGATCGTCGACTCGCAAATTGCCGATGCCGTGGCCGCGCGGGGTGCCGGCGACAAACAGTGTGGCCTCGGCCAAACCGTAGGACGCCATGAAGCTATTTTCGGTAAAACCGCACGCGGCGAATTTCTCGGCGAAGCGTTCCAGCGTGTCGAGGCGGATCGGCTCGGAGCCGGAATAGGCCACGCGCCAGCCGCTGAGATCGAGGCGCTCCAGCGCCGATTCACTGACCCGCTCGCTGCACAAACGATAGGCGAAATCCGGGCCGCCGCTGATGGTGCCACCGTACTCGCTGATCGCTTCCAGCCAGCGCAACGGCCGACCGAGGAAATACGCCGGCGACATCAACACGCACGGCACGCCGCTGAAAATCGGCTGCAACAGACCGCCGATCAAACCCATGTCGTGGTACAGCGGCAGCCAACTGACGATGACGTCGTTGGGGTTCAGATCGATGCCAAAACCATGGCGGATCAGCAGTTCGTTGGCCACCAGATTGCCGTGGCTGACTTGCACGCCTTTGGGCAACGCGGTCGAGCCGGAGGTGTATTGCAGGAAGGCAATGTGCTCGCCTTCAAGCTCGGGCAAAACCCAATCCTCGGCCAACGCGGCGTCGAGGGTATCAACGCACAACAGCGGCGGCGCGCCGTCGATTTGCGACAAGGCGTCTTGCTGACCGGCGCTGGTCAACAGCAGGCGCGGTTCGGCGTCGCTGATGATCGACAGCAAGCGTTCCTGGTGATGACGTTTGGCCGATTCCGGCGGATAGGCCGGCACCGCGATCACCCCGGCATACAGGCAACCGAAAAACGCCGCGACGTAATCCGGGCCGCTGGGAAACAGCAGCACCGCGCGATCGCCAAACGCCGCTTCGGCCTGCAATGCGCCGGCAATGGTGCGGGCGCGCTGATCGAGGTCGCGATAACTGAGGACTACCGTTTGATCCGCGGTTTCGGCGAGAAAACGCAAAGCCACTCGATCCGGCGTCAGGGCCGCGCGGCGCTGGAGGGCTTGGACCAGTGTGCTGGGGAGTTCGAACGCGTCGGTCATGAGGTTTCCTGCCTGAATTCGGCTTGCAAGTTGGAATCGGTTTTCGCTGGTCACGCGCAAAAAATGGCGTGCAGGACGCGGTCTTCGCCGACCGCGCAAGGCTTGGGAATGCTGTTATGGCGCGGCTCGAAAGCGCTGCCATTCACCAATGAGAACGATTGATGTCTTGAAATAATTAGTCGGCGGGCTGCAAACGCAACAGGGCTGGGCGCGACAGCGTGTCGCAGTTCGCACTCTGCACTTTTGTGGAGCATTAATTCTCTTTCTCAATTGACAATCATTATCATTCAACATAATTTGTCGCTCGATGTGTAGGACGGCTCAGCTCCCCTGGTCGCCCCACAACCCTATTTGCAGCAAGGTGATTTCCATGACGGAACAAGTATCCACAAGCAGGTGCGATTCACCGCTACTTCAGGCCTTCGTCGACAACCGACTGATTCTGGTCAAAATCGCAGCACGCATTACCGGCTGCCGGTCGCGGGCTGAGGACGTGGTGCAAGACGCGTTTTTCCGGCTGCAATCAGCGCCGCAGATCACGTCTTCGTTCAAGGCGCAGCTCAGCTACCTGTTCCAGATCGTGCGCAACCTGGCGATCGATCACTACCGCAAGCAGGCGCTTGAGCAGAAATATTCGGGGCCTGAAGAAGAGGGTTTGAACGTGGTCATCCAGGGCGCTTCGCCGGAAACCTCGCACATCAATTTCTCGACCCTGGAAAACATCGCCGACGCGCTGACCGAGCTGCCGAGCCGCACGCGTTACGCGTTTGAGATGTACCGTTTGCACGGCGTGCCGCAGAAGGACATCGCCAAGGAACTCGGGGTGTCGCCGACACTGGTGAACTTCATGATTCGCGACGCGCTGGTGCATTGCCGCAAAGTCTCGGGCAGCCGCGCGGATACCTTTGCCCGTCGTTAAAAGCATCGCGGGCAAGCCTTGCTCCCACAGGTTTTCGGTCAAACCGTCATGGTGCGACTAACCCATAACCGTGGGAGCAAGGCTTGCTCGCGATAGCGGACTCAAGACCGCAAAGAATCTTGAGCCCTGCGCCTCACGCCAACGTGCACCGATCAAAAAACCGCTCACGCCCCAACATCATCAGCGCCGCGC
This sequence comes from Pseudomonas prosekii, assembly GCF_900105155.1. Taxonomy (NCBI): domain Bacteria; kingdom Pseudomonadati; phylum Pseudomonadota; class Gammaproteobacteria; order Pseudomonadales; family Pseudomonadaceae; genus Pseudomonas; species Pseudomonas prosekii. Next base: position 4,944,518 of record NZ_LT629762.1, on the reverse strand, counting down.
GTTTGTGCGGGAAGTCGAACTCTTTCTCGCAGTGAAAACACTGGTTGTGCATGTACCCGATCATCTTCGCGTTGTCGGCGCGCGGCTCGGCGACCACCCGTTGCGTGCGCGGATCGTCGAGAAACAGGTAATGCACCAGCGCCGATAACCAGCTCGCGACTTTGTGCGGGCCGCGATGCGCTTCTTCCCCCACCAACATATGAATGCCGCGGTCGTAATCGCCGGCGTCATAAAACGGCGCGATCCGATCTTCCTTGGCCCAATAGGCTTCGAAGTAGGCAAACGGCTGATCGTCAAAACAGCCGATCAGGGTCAGCGTGTGCGGGTCGGCGTCGAGCTTGCTCAGGTATTCGCGATGCTGTTCGAGGCTGCCCTCCTCCTGCCAGAAACTGGCGACGCGCGGGCTGTTCTGCCAGCGGTTGAAGCGGCTCAGGTCCTTATCGATTTCCAGCGTGCGCAACGATACCCAGGCACCGAGCCGCGGATCAAAACGCCGATAGACTTCGCCGCGCGGTTTAGGCGCGCGCAACGGATGGCGCTTGCCGGCGCTGATGACCATTTGCTGCGGATAGGTGCCGCTCAACGATTCGCCGAGCCACGGCTGCGGCAATTGCCAGAACAGCGCGCGCTCGCAGCGGTATTCGCCCGTCACTTCGGTGGCCACCAGCAAACCGCTGAACAGCGCGTCGGTCGGCACTTCATCGAGCCGCCAGGTCAAGCGCTGGCAGGCCGGATCGCGGGCGAACAGCCAATAGCAGGCCGCCCAGAACGCTTGGCTGGCAGGCAAACCAAAACGCTCATCGACCTCGATGTGCAATGCCGGCTCACGCGACAGGCGCAGGCGAATCAGCGGTTGCCCTTCGAGGCTGAGGCTCAGGCGGGTTTCGGTTTCATCGGCTTCAAGACTGCGTCCTGACGGCAAGGCCAGGGCAGTCAGGTCATTCAGATTGGACATGGTCGGGCTCACAGTAATCGTCGACAGTTCAACGAGGTGACGTGAGCCGAGCCGGGAAATTTAAGCGAACGGAGCAGATCCGCGACCTGCGGCGGGTTTTCAGGAGTCCGGCACCGGCACCACGGCGATCCGGTACGGCTGAAAAATCTTCAGCATCTGGCCGTTGTCGCGCAAGCCCCGGAGCAATTTGCCGAACGCCTCGCCGGTGATCGGCGCAGTCGGGCGGATGATCGCGTAATGGTGATAGACCTGATCGATGCGCTGGGACACCAGCAACTGATCGGCGACTTTCTCGTTGCGCAGCAAGTAGTCGCTTAAATAGGAGCGCGTGACCAGCGCCACATCGGCACGCCCGCGCAGCACCATCAACAGGTTGCTGTCGTGGGAATAAGTCAGCGTGGCGTTGTAGTTTTGCGCGAGGGTTTTCGGGTCGGCGTTGAAATTGGCGAATTCGTAATGGTAGCCACTGAACAGCGCCAAACGTTTGCCCTTGAGGTCGGCAAAATAACTTTCGCCACGTTGCGGCTCGCGTTGCGCGACGAAAATCTCGGCGTCTTCCAGGCCCATGTCGACGGTGGTGTGCGGGATGTCTTTCCAGCCCCAGTCCGGGTTCTCGAAAATCGCCATGTCGACCCGCGCCTGCTTGAAATCACCGAAGCGTCGCGGAATGGACGTCGGCACCAGCACAAACTGATAATCGCTTTGCAGCTGATTCAGCGCTTCGACCAATTGCGGCAGCAGACCGGTGTCGGCGCCGGACTCCGGACGCACGGTGTAGGGCGGAAAATGCGCGGCACCGACCCGCACCAGTTGCCCTGCGTGGGCCGGCAACGCCCACAACACCGCAAGTGCCGCCAGCAAAAGCCGCGGCACTGTCCACATTGGCGAAGACATCAAAACAAACCACTCCCCAAAAAAATAACGCATCAATTCATTCAAACTAGGCGGTTTCGCCTACTTAGCCAGTTCCAACCGCTTATTTAACCCGTTAACCGCCGAGACAGACGCGTCACTGCTTCTCTTCAAGCACCAGAATCAACGCCTCATCGGCCAATTGATCGAGGCTCAAACCGCCGCCGGCACGAAACCAGGTGGTGGTCCAGGACAACGCGCCCGTGAGGAAACGCCGGGTGATGAACACGTCGCCGCGAATAAACCCGGCCGCTTTCGCCTCGCCGAGTACTTGCAGCCAGATCTCTTCATAAATATCGCGCAAGGCCAGCACCTGCGCCTGACCCTCTTCGGACAACGAGCGCCATTCATACACCAGCACCGCCATCGCTTCGCCGCTGCCGCCCATGATCGACTGCAATTCGCAGCGAATCAGCGCCAGCACGCGCTCGCGGACGTTGTCGGACTCGGCCAGAGCGGCCTGCATCAACGCGGTGTTGTAGCGAATGGTTTCTTCCATCACCGCGCGGAGGATTTCGTCCTTGCTCTTGAAGTGATGAAAAATGCTCCCCGACTGAATCCCCACCGCGCCAGCCAGATCGCGCACGGTGGTGCGTTCATAACCTTTATTACGGAACAGGTGAGCCGCCACTTGCAGCAATTTGCCGCGAGCGCTGTCCGGGTCGGTCAATCGGCCGTCGTCGACCAATTCGCGCATCACCGTCAGGGCTTTTTGCTCGTCCACCCGTTCTCTCCTACAGTCGATCAATCAAATGCGCCGCTCGCCGCGAAAACAGCGGGATTGCGCGGGCAATTTAAGCTGGCGAGGACGACCAAGCAAGCGCTTGGGAAGAAGATATTTCAGACGTTTACAAACCAAGCGCTTGCTTGGTAGTCTCGAAACCGTTCTGCCGCAGCTGATGATAAAAACTGCCAGGGAGTCGACTGTGTCAAAAACAATTCGCATCGGTTGCGCCAGCGCCTTCTGGGGCGACACCTCGACCGCCGCCGCGCAACTGGTCAACGACGGGCGCCTGGACTATCTGGTGTTCGATTACCTGGCCGAAATTACCATGTCGATCATGGCCGGCGCGCGGATGAAAGACCCGGCGGCCGGTTACGCCAGCGACTTCATCGACGTGCTCACACCTTTATTGCCGCAACTCGCCGAGCAGAAAATCCGCGTGATCAGCAATGCCGGCGGGATCAACCCGCAAGCCTGCGCCGCCGCCCTGCAAGCGGCGTGCGACAAGGCTGGCGTGGCGCTGAAGATCGCCGTGTTGCTCGGCGATGACTTGCAACCGCAGTTCAAACAGCTCGGCAGCCAAGGCATTCGCGAAATGTTCAGCGGCGTGCCGTTGCCGCCGATGTGCGTCTCGACCAACGCCTACCTCGGCGCACCGGGCATCGTCGAAGCGCTGCGTCTGGACGCGGACATCGTGATCACCGGACGAGTGGTCGACAGTGCCGTGGTCAGCGCGGCGCTGGTGCATGAATTCGCCTGGTCGTGGCACGACTACGACAAACTCGCGCAAGCGGCGCTGGCCGGGCACATCATCGAATGCGGCGCGCAGTGCACCGGCGGCAATTTCACCGATTGGCGCGAGGTGCCGGATTACGAGCACATCGGTTTCCCGATCGTCGAAGTCAGCGCCGACAGCCAGTTCATCGTCAGCAAACCCGAAGGCTCGGGCGGGCTGGTCTCACCGCTGACCGTTGGCGAGCAGATGCTCTACGAAATCGGCAACCCGCAAGCGTATCTGCTGCCGGACGTGGTCTGCGATTTCAGCCAGGTCAAACTTCAGCAACAAGGCAAAAACGCGGTGCGGGTGCACGGCGCCACAGGTTTGCCGCCGAGCGATCAATACAAGGTCAGCGCCACCTACCTCGACGGTTTTCGCTGCACCGCCAGTTGCCTGATGGCCGGAATCGATGCCGTCGACAAGGCGCGCCGGGTCAGCGAAGCAATCATCAACAAGACCTCGGAGATTTTCCGCCAGCGCGGTTGGGCGCCGTACAGCGAAGTGAACATCGAACTGCTTGGCAGCGAGGCGACTTATGGCCCGCACGGCCAGCGCTTCGACAGCCGTGAAGTGGTGATCAAACTGGCGGTGCGCCACCCGAGCAAACAGGCGCTGATCGTGTTCTCCCGGGAAATTGCCCAGGCCGCCACCGGCATGGCGCCGGGGCTGACCGGCATTGTCGGCGGACGGCCAACGGTGTATCCGCTGATTCGGCTGTTCTCGTTCCTGATCGACAAAAGCACCTGCGCGCTGACGATTGACCTCGACGGTCAACGCCATCCCTGCGCCCTGCCCACTCTCGATGCGCTCGACCCGGCCGATTTGCCAGTGCCGCTGGAACCCGCGAAACCGAGCGGTCGCGCCGACGCCAGTGTGGCGCTGGTGAAACTCGCGGTGGCGCGCTCCGGCGACAAAGGCAATCACAGCAACATTGGCGTGATGGCGCGCGAGCCGGAGTTTCTGCCGTGGATCGCCGAAGCGCTGACCCCGGAAGTGTTGGTCGATTGGATGCGCCATGTGCTCGATCCGATCCACGGACGGGTTGAACGCTGGTATCTGCCGGGCAGCGACAGTTTGAATTTCCTCCTGGAAAACGCCCTCGGCGGTGGTGGCGTCGCCAGTCTGCGGATTGATCCGCAAGGCAAGGCGTTCGCCCAGCAACTGCTGGAATTCCAGATTCCGGTGCCGCAAAGCATCGCCGACCAGGTCAATTAGGGGAACGCTGCCATGGCTTACGACTCGATTTTCAAAGCCGATCTGTTCGCTGGCCAAACCATTATTGTCACCGGCGGCGGCAGCGGTATCGGCCGTTGCACCGCCCACGAACTCGCGGCCCTCGGCGCCCATGTGCTGCTGGTCGGGCGCAAGCCTGAAAAACTGCAAAAAGTCGCCGCCGAAATCAGCGAGGACGGCGGCAAGGCTGACTGGAAGGCCTGCGACATTCGCGAGGAAGAAGCGGTCAAGCGACTGGTCAGCGAGTTGATTGGCGAACACGGACCGATCCATGGCCTGGTCAACAATGCCGGCGGCCAATACCCCTCGCCGCTCGCCGCGATCAATCAGAAAGGTTTCGAAACCGTGATGCGCACCAATCTGGTCGGCGGTTTCCTGATGGCCCGCGAGGTGTTCAATCAATCGATGAGCAAACACGGCGGATGCATCGTCAACATGCTCGCCGATATGTGGGGCGGCATGCCCGGCATGGGCCATTCCGGCGCATCGCGTTCGGGCATGGACAACCTGACCAAAACCGCCGCGGTCGAATGGGGTTACGCCGGGGTGCGGGTGAATGCGGTGGCGCCGGGCTGGATCGCGTCCAGTGGCATGGACACTTATGAAGGCGCGTTCAAAGCGGTGATCCCGACCCTGCGCGAGCATGTGCCGCTCAAGCGCATCGGCACCGAATCGGAGGTCAGCGCGGCGATTGTGTTTTTGCTCAGCCCGGCGGCGGCGTTTGTCAGCGGCAGCACCTTGCGCATTGATGGCGCGGCGAGCCTGGGCGGTCGGGCGTGGCCGATTCACAAGGCGCAGAACAGCGAATCCTATAACGGCTTCCACCGCGCCTACTTACCTGACGTACTGCAGCCAGAAGTCTTGCAGCCAGACATGCTCAAGGACAAGGAGTAACCCATGCCGGTAATCCAGTCCCAGGTCGACCCGTTCAGCGCACAGTTCGAGCAAAACCGCGCGGCGATGCTGGTGGGCATCGAGCAGGTTCGTCAGCTCGAACAGAACTTGCTGAACAAGGCTGCCGAGGCTAAAGACAAATTCGACAAACGCGGGCAATTGCTGCCGCGTGAGCGCCTGAATCTGTTGCTCGATCCCGGCGCGCCGTTTCTCGAACTGGCGAGTCTGGCCGGCTATAAATTGCATGACGACAAGGACGGCAGCTCGGCCGGTGGCGGCTTGATCGCCGGGATCGGCTACGTATCCGGCGTGCGCGTGCTGGTGGTGGCAAACAACAGCGCGATCAAGGGCGGGACCATTTCCCCCAGCGGTCTGAAAAAATCCCTGCGCCTGCAACAGATCGCCATGGAAAACAAACTGCCGGTCATCACCCTCGCCGAAAGCGGCGGCGCCAACCTCAATTACGCCGCCGAGATTTTCGTCGAAGGCGCGCGCAGTTTCGCCAATCAGGCGCGGATGTCGGCCATGGGGCTGCCGCAGATTACCGTGGTGCACGGCTCGGCCACGGCGGGCGGCGCCTATCAGCCGGGTTTGTCGGATTACGTGGTGGTGGTGCGCGGCAAAGCCAAGCTGTTTCTGGCCGGCCCGCCGCTGCTGAAAGCCGCTACCGGCGAGGTCGCCACCGATGAAGAATTGGGCGGCGCCGAGATGCATGCGCAAACCGCCGGCACCGCCGAATACCTCGCCGAAAACGATGCCGATGGTGTGCGTCAAGTGCGCGAAATAGTCGGCATGTTGCCGTGGAATGAGCAACTGCAATGGTTACCCGAACGGCACTGGCAGGCACCGCTCTATCCCATCGACGAGTTGCTCGGGCTGATCCCGGATGACCCGAAAAAGCCCTACGACGTGCGCGAAATCATTGCGCGGATTGCCGACGCGTCGAACTTCCTCGAATTCAAAGGCGAGTTCGATCAGCAAACCGTCTGCGGCCATTTGCACATAGAAGGTCGCGCCTGCGGTTTTATCGGCAATAACGGCCCGATCACGCCCAAGGGTGCAAGCAAGGCTGCGCAATTTATCCAGCTGTGCGACCAGAGTCAGACGCCGCTGCTGTTTTTCCATAACACCACCGGTTTCATGGTCGGCACCGAGTCGGAACAGCAAGGTGTGATCAAACACGGCGCGAAGATGATTCAAGCGGTGGCCAATGCTCGCGTGCCCAAATTGACCATCGTCGTCGGCGGCTCGTATGGCGCCGGCAACTATGCCATGTGCGGTCGCGGCCTCGACCCGCGCTTCATTTTTGCCTGGCCCAACAGCCGCACGGCGGTCATGGGCGGCGCGCAGGCCGGCAAGGTGTTGCGAATCGTCACCGAAGCCAAGCAGCTCAAGGACGGCCTGGTGCCGGACCCGAAAATGCTCGACATGCTCGAACACGTCACCGCGCAAAAACTCGACAGCCAGTCCACCGCGCTCTACGGCAGCGCCAATTTGTGGGACGACGGTTTGATCGATCCGCGCGACACCCGGACGTTGCTCGGTTACTTGCTGGATATCTGTCACGAAGCCGAAGTGCGACCGCTGCAAACCAACAGTTTCGGCGTCGCCCGGTTCTAGGTCGGCCCAAGGAGAACAATAAAAATGATCTTCACTCAGGAACACCAGGCCCTGCGCCGCACCGTCCGCCAATTCGTCGACCACGAGATCAATCCGCACGTCGAGGAATGGGAAAAGGCCGGACGTTTTCCGATCCACGAGATTTTCCGCAAGGCTGGCGATTTAGGTTTGCTGGGTATCTCCAAACCGGAAAAATTCGGCGGCATGGGCCTCGACTACAGCTATTCAATCGTCGCCGCCGAAGAGTTCGGCACTATTCATTGCGGCGGGATTCCGATGTCGATCGGCGTGCAGACCGACATGTGCACCCCGGCACTGGCACGGTTTGGCTCGGACGAGTTACGCGAAGAGTTTCTGCGCCCGGCGATCAGCGGCGAGCAAGTGGGTTGCATCGGCGTTTCCGAAGTCGGCGCCGGTTCCGACGTCGCCGGGCTGAAAACCACCGCTCGCAAGGACGGCGACGATTACGTGATCAACGGCAGCAAAATGTGGATCACCAACTCGCCAAGCGCCGATTTCATCTGCCTGCTGGCGAACACCTCCGAGGACAAACCGCACGTCAACAAATCGCTGATCATGCTGCCGATGAACACCCCGGGCATCAGCCTCAGCGGCCATCTGGACAAGCTCGGCATGCGCAGTTCGGAAACCGCGCAGGTGTTTTTCGATGACGTGCGCGTACCGCAACGCAACCGCATCGGCCACGAAGGCGCGGGGTTCATGATGCAAATGCTGCAGTTCCAGGAAGAACGCCTGTTCGGCGCGGCGAACATGATCAAAGGCCTCGAATATTGCATCGACAGCACCATCGAATACTGCAAGGAACGCAAAACCTTCGGCAACGCGCTGATCGACAATCAGGTGATTCACTTCCGCCTCGCCGAACTGCAAACCGAAATCGAATGCCTGCGCGCGTTGGTCTATCAAGCCACCGAGCAATACATCAAAGGACAGGACGTCACGCGGCTGGCGTCGATGGCCAAACTCAAGGCCGGCCGACTCGGCCGCGAAGTCAGCGACAGTTGCCTGCAATATTGGGGCGGCATGGGTTTCATGTGGGACAACCCGGTGGCCCGCGCCTACCGCGATGTGCGGCTGGTCTCGATTGGCGGCGGCGCCGACGAAATCATGCTCGGGATCATCTGCAAACTCATGGGCATCCTGCCGGGGAAAAACAAATGAGTAACCTGCCGGATTGCCAGACGCTGCTGCTCGAACTGCACAACGGCGTGCTGCACCTGACCCTCAATCGTCCGCAAAGCCGCAACGCCATGAGCTTGCAGATGGTCGCCGAACTGCGCGCGGTGTTTGCCGCAGTGCGCGAAGACCGCAGCGTTCGCGCCTTGGTCATCGGCGGCGCGGGCGGACACTTTTGCGCCGGCGCCGACATCAAGGACATGGCCAACGCCCGCGCCGAAGGGCCGGACGCTTATCGCGATTTGAACCGCGCGTTCGGTGCGCTGCTGCAAGAGGTGCAACACGCGCCGCAAGTGGTGATTAGCGTGCTGCAAGGTGCGGTGCTCGGCGGCGGATTTGGCCTGGCGTGTGTCAGCGATGTGGCGCTGGCCGATCATCAGGCGCAATTCGGTTTGCCGGAAACCAGCCTCGGTTTGCTGCCGGCGCAGATCGCACCGTTTGTGGTCCAGCGCATCGGCCTGACGCAGGCGCGCCGGTTGGCGCTGACGGCGGCGCGGTTCGATGGCGTTCAGGCAAAACGTCTGGGGCTGGTGCATTTTGTCGAGCATGATCCGCAAGCACTGGCCGAACGTCTCGAAGAGGTGTTGGCGCACGTGTTGTGCTGCGCGCCGGAGGCCAACGCGCTGACCAAAAAACTGTTGCTGGCAAGCGCCGGCGAGCCGGCCGATGCGCTGCTCGATCAAGCGGCGCAGTGGTTCAGCGACGCGGTGAAGGGTGATGAAGGGGTCGAGGGAACCATGGCGTTTGTGCAGAAACGCAAGCCGGGGTGGGCGCCTTAAAAGCTTCGCGGGCAAGCCTCGCTCCTACAGGAAATATATTCCTCTGTAGGAGCGAGGCTTGCCCGCGAAGAAGCCCTGAAATTCACCGCATAAACCAAGGGAAATTCCCCATGCCCGGATTCAACAAAATCCTGATCGCCAACCGCGGTGAAATCGCCTGCCGCATCCAGCGCACCGCCCAGGCTCTGGGCTATCGCACCGTCGCCGTGTTCAGCGATGCCGACGCCGATGCTCTGCACGTGCAAATGGCCGACCAGGCAGTGAACATCGGCGCCGCTCCGGTGCAGCAGTCCTACTTGAATATCCCGGCGATCATCGACGCCGCGCGCCGCAGCGGTGCCGAGGCAATTCACCCCGGTTATGGCTTCCTTTCCGAAAATGCCGGGTTCGCCCTTGCCTGTCAGCAGGCCGGCCTGATTCTTATCGGCCCCAGCCCGCAAGCGATCGAATTGATGGGCAGCAAACGCCTGTCGAAACTTGCCATGCTCGACGCCGGGGTGCCCTGCATCAAAGGCTATCAGGGCGCCGAGCAGGACGACGCTACCCTCAGCCGCGAAGCCGGGCGCATCGGTTATCCGCTGATGATCAAGGCCAGTGCCGGCGGCGGCGGACGCGGCATGCGCCTGGTGCACGAGGCCAGCGAATTGCTCGAACAACTGCGCACCGCGCGCTCGGAAGCACTGAACGGTTTTGGCAGCGCTGAACTGATTCTCGAACAAGCGCTGATCGATCCGCGCCACGTTGAAGTCCAGGTCTTCGGCGACCAGCACGGCAACCTCATTTCCCTCGGTGAACGCGACTGTTCGATCCAGCGCCGCCACCAGAAGGTCATCGAGGAAGCGCCGTGCCCGGTGATGACCGCCGAACTGCGCCACGCCATGGGCGAAGCGGCGCTCAAGGCCGGACGCGCGGTGAATTACGTCGGCGCCGGCACCGTCGAATTCCTCCTCGATGCGCGGGGGCAATTCTACTTTCTGGAAATGAACACACGCCTGCAAGTGGAGCACCCGGTGACCGAACTGATCACCGGCCTCGACCTCGTGGCGTGGCAGTTGCACGTCGCCGAAGGATTGCCCTTGCCGCTGAGTCAGGAGCAGGTGCAACTCACTGGACATGCGATCGAAGTGCGTTTGTATGCCGAAGACCCGGCCCAGGGGTTCCTCCCGCAAACCGGGCACATAAATGCCTGGGAACCGGCACTGCAAAGCGGCGTGCGGATCGACCATGGTTTGCTCGAAGGTCAGCAGGTCAGCGCTTTTTATGACCCGCTGCTCGGCAAACTGATCGCCCATGGCGCGACCCGCGAAGAAGCCCGGCGCAAGTTGTTGCGCGCGGTGCAGGACAGCGTTTTGCTCGGAGTGCAAAGCAATCAGCGGCTGCTCGCCAGCCTGCTGCAACACCCGCAATTCATCAGCGGCGAATTCAGCACCGGGTTTATCCCCACGCACTTTGCCGAGCACCCTTGCCTGCATCCTCATGCTGCAAGCGCCGAAGAATTGGCCCTTGCCACGGCGCTGCTGTACCAGGCCGGCGCGCAACAGCACCCTGCCCCGCGCGCCGGTTGGCGCAACAACGCCAGCGTGCCGCTGCACTATCGCCTCGGCGCCGAAGAGCAAAATTGGACGGTGGAGTTGCACGCCGTCGCCGGCGAGCCGTATAGCTTGCAGGTCGGTGAGCGTGCAGTGGACCTGCAGATCGTTCACAGCGATGGCCGCTGGGCCACCGTCGAGATCGATGGCATGCGCCAACGTCACGCCTATCGTCTCGATGGCCGACAATTGTGGCTGTTCACCCGCCCCGGCAGTTTGCGCCTGGAAGATCGCACGCAATCAGCGGTCAGCAGTCAGGCCAGCGTCAGCTCCGGCACGCTCAAGGCACCGATGGACGGGGCGATTGTCGATGTATTGGTCAGCGAAGGCAGCACGGTCAGCAAAGGCCAGCTGCTGGTGGTGCTGGAAGCCATGAAAATGGAGCATCCGCTGAAATCCGGCATCGACGGCGTGCTCAAACGCTTGCAGGTACGGGTCGGCGATCAGGTAAAAAATCGGCAGATTTTGCTGGAGGTCGAATAACGCGCTAGGCGGATGCGTCGGGTTTGGCTACGCTCAAGCCCAATCAAGACGCGGATACCAGGAACCCTGCAATGCCTCACTGGTTGGTCATTGATCTGGAAGCCACCACCGATGAGGGCGGCTGGCCAGTCACAGAGATGGAAATCATTGAAATCGGCGCCACGCTGGTGGACCGCAAGGGTCGCGAACTGGACCAGTTCCAGCGTTTCGTGCGCCCCACGCGGCGACCGTTGCTGACAGCGTTTTGCCGGGAACTGACGCACATAACCCAAGCCAATATCGACAGCGCGCAGCCGCTGACCGAGGTCTGGGCGGCGTTCGAGCGCTGGCTCGGCCAGCATCTTCCACGCGTGGAGGGCTGGGCCAGTTGGGGTGATTACGACCGGCAACAACTGGTGCAGGAATGGCAACGCCTGCAACTCTCGAGTTTTTTGAGCCAGGTGCCGCACATGAACCTCAAGCAACGTTTCGCCAAGGCGCGGCGCCTGGACCGGCCGCTGGGGCTTAATGGCGCACTGCAACTGGCGGGCATGCAGTTCACCGGGCAGCAGCATCGGGCACTCGAAGATGCGCGTAATACCGCGCGATTATTGCCGCTGGTTCTGCCCCTTCAGGAAAGGTGACGAGTCCCGGGGCCTTGTGCATACTGGCCGGCCCTTTCAAGCCCTTTTCGAGGAATCGCCCATGTTTAAAGTCAACGAGTACTTCGACGGCACCGTCAAGTCGATCGCCTTTGGCACCGCTGAAGGTCCGGCGACCATCGGCGTCATGGCCCCGGGCGAATACGAATTCGGCACTGCCCAACGCGAAATCATGCACGTCGTCACCGGCGCCCTGAGCGTGAAACTGCCGGACAGCACCGACTGGGAAACCTTCGCCGCTGGCAGCCAGTTCAACGTGCCGGCCAACAGCAAGTTTCAATTGAAAGTCGCGATCGACACCGCTTACCTGTGCGAATACCGCGGCTGAACCCACGGGTTTCACAGCGACAAAAAAATGCCCGTGTCTTTGGACACGGGCATTTTTCTATTCCGGGCAGTGATTTGTTTATTCGAGGATGGTCACCGGCATGCCGACTTCCAGGCGACCGTTGCCGTCATTGACCAGGTTCTGCCCGAACATCGCGCCGTCGGCCTGAGCCCGGTACTTTTGCAGCGTCGCCAACGGCTCGCGATCGGTGCTGCGCTCGCCGGTCTGCGGATCAATCGTGGTCAGGATGCAGCGCGAACATGGCTTGACCACGCGGAACTCGACATCGCCGATACGAATGCGCTTCCAGCCGTCCTCGGCGAAAGCGTCGCTGCCCTCGATCACCAGGTTGGGTCGAAAACGCAACATTTCCAGCGGCCGCCCGACCTTGCTCGACAAGTCTTGCAGCGACGCCTGGCCAATCAGCAACAGCGGAAAACCATCAGCGAACGCCACTTGGTCATCGTCTCTGCCGTAACCGGACTGGGTGGTGCGCGCGCGATCCAGCGGAATCTGCACCAGCCGCGTCGGTTTGCCGATGAATTCGCTGACCCAGGCTCCGGCCTCGTCACCGGCATCCGGTACACGCAGGGTGTCTTTGAAAATGGTGATGCCGCGCAGTTCCGCGTCGGCGCTCGGCAGGCCAATGTTGATCGTTGAATGCCCCGGAGCGTTGAGGGTCAAGCCGCCATCGGCACTCCACAGCGCCGACAACTGGCTCATCTGCCCGACCGTGCGCTGGGTCAGAAACCGCCCGCTGGCCTCGTCTACCAGCATCCAGCGTCGATCACCGTCCAAACCCAGCTTATCGAGGCCGATCTGTTGCAGGGCCTCAGCCTTGGCGGATTTCAACGGATAACGGTAAAGCGCGCTCAGACGCAGCATGGCCAGCTCTCGGGTGATCAAAACGCCACCCTATACGAGCTTCATCACTGAATCAAAGACTGAAAACCGCACGCGAGAAAAAATCGTGCAGGAGTGATCTGCTCGCGATGGCGTCGGGACAGTCAACACTGATGCTGAATGTAATAACGCTATCGCGAGCAGGCTCGCTCCTGCAGGGCTGTGTTTTTGTCAGGCGGGTACTTCGTCGAGCATCAGGCGCTGGCGCACCACGTCGACGAGTTTGTCCGGCTGGAATTTGGAGAGGAAGTTGTCGCAGCCGACCTTCTTCACCATCGAGTCGTTGAAGCTGCCGGACAGCGACGTGTGCAACACCACGTAGAGACCGCGCAAACGCGGGTCGTTGCGGATTTCCGTAGTCAGGCGATAACCGTCCATCTCCGGCATTTCCGCGTCAGTGAAGATCATCAGCAACTTGTCAGTCATGACCACGCCGGTGTCGGCCCAAGCCTTGAGCATGTTCAGCGCTTTCAAACCGTCGCTGGCGATGTGCATTTTCACCCCCAACTGGCCGAGGGTGTCGCGCAGTTGCGAGAGCGCCACGTTGGAATCGTCGACCAGTAGCACTTCACGACCGCGCGCGCGTTCCAGCACCGGGTCGTCGAGTTTTTCCTTGGACACCTTGGCGTTGTACGGGACGATTTCGGCGAGGACTTTTTCGACGTCGATGATTTCCACCAACTGCTCATCGACCTTGCTGATCGCGGTCAGGTAATGCTGGCGGCCGGCGCTGGTCGGCGGCGGCAGGATCGCTTCCCAGTTCATGTTGACGATGCGGTCGACGCCGCCGACCAGAAACGCCTGCACCGAACGGTTGTACTCGGTGACGATGATAGTGCTGGTCGGACTCGGCACCAGCGGACGCATGCCGATCGCCTGCGACAGGTCAATCACCGGCAGCGTCTGTCCACGCAGGTTGACCACGCCGCAGACGAACGGGTGACGCTGCGGCATCAGGGTCAACTTCGGCAGTTGCAATACTTCCTGAACCTTGAACACGTTGATCGCGAACAATTGCCGTCCGGCCAAACGGAACATGAGAATTTCCAGGCGATTCTCACCCACCAGTTGCGTGCGTTGGTCTACCGTGTCGAGAATGCCGGCCATCAATGACTCCTGGGCTTGTTCGAATGAATTCACTAAAGAGGGTTATCGGCTGTTATTGCCGGAGCTTGACCCTCTTACAAAATGCCACGCACGGGCATTGATGTCACATTAACATCATGGTTTACTGGCGCCGCAATTTCATCTGCCTCATCCCCTCCCCGGCGCGACCACGGTTTGCACGTTGAGTTCCCCTGTGTAAGGGATTCCCCTAGAAACGATCAGGCCCAACCTGATGTTCGCAATATCCAATAGCCATTAATGTGACGCCATTCTCATTGCATGAACGGAGTCAGGCTTTTGTGTGCGATCGCAGTTCAGTGGCCCTCCACGCTTTCGAATTATCCGGAACACGCAACCGCGTGCCGAATTTCGCTTGCGCGACAGCGGGCGATCATCGCCACACACGACATTCCCTCATCTGACATGACGTGGTGGAGCTAAGCATGCCTTACGACCCTAAAGAAGGCGCTCAACGCGTTTGCGATTTTCTCGTCGAGGCTGGAATGCTGCTGGCCAAGTCCGAAGAATGTTTCAGTCATTTGCAATTGATCAGCAATGACGCGGACGCCATCGACTGCATGCTCAGCACCCTGCTGAAGCTGGCGAACAAGTCTGATGCGCTAGGGCTGCAAGCAATCTCCGAGTTTTCGCTGCACATTCATGGTTTGCTCAACCATGCCCAACAGCACACCGCCCTGCATCAACATGCCCTTGAGGCATTGAAAGACTGCTTGACGCTGCTGGCCTGGCAACTCGAACTGGTCGATCCCGTCACCGGCCAGTTGAGCCTCGATGACAGCGAGCAAAACGCGCTGATCGAAGCCTTCGCCTATCAGGTCGGACAACGGCGCTTTCAAGCTCAGGCACACGCCAAACCGCTGACTCTCGTGGGCTACTCCGGGCGCCAAGCCTGACATTCGCCGCCCAATGACCTCTCCTGTGATTGCGCGAACTTGAAGCATTTGGCGCAATTTCATTCTCGCCAACCACACAGCACACATTTTATTTGTAGGCGCTGTCCGTCAGACCTCAGGTAATACCTGATTGCCTTACATTTGAAGACAACCGTCATCTCTTCGCTTAAACAAAACCCAACTTGTCCAATATGGAACTAACGTCCAACTCAGCGGCATTTTTGACTGTTTGGACATATATACCAACCGCGACCAACGGTATGTTAAGTGGTAGTATGCCGGCGATTAGTTGATTTCAATTAATGGCACATTGACTCCTGGCAGGCGCAGTCCGCGGGTTTCCCGGACGGCATCCCGCCCGGCGTTTTTGCCCGTTGAAGTCTGCGATTTATCCTGACCGTTTTTCCCACAGGGGCCCGTCAGCCAGCGTTGACCGGTCTGCCCGCAGCGAACATTCATTGGCTCCATCCGCTATGTACGCCAGCCTCAAGTCAATCACTACGTGGCCACCCTCCCGCGAAAACGCGCGACGGTTCACGCTCTTGCTGTGTGCCGCTTCAGCATTCGGCAGCTTGCTGGTTTATGGACTTTCCGCGCACTTGCCCCTGCCTTTGTTGTTGCTCAACATCGCTGCGTTGACGTGTGTCTGGGTTGGCCATCGTATATCGCGCAAGTCGATCAAGTTCCAGCCGCAGGAATTGGCCGACAAACTGCTGCAAGTCCAGGAAAACGAGCGGCATCGACTCAGTCGCGAACTGCACGACGATATCGGCCAGTTGCTGACGGCGGCAAAACTGCAAAGTGAATGGCTTAAACGGCGCATGCCCGAAGACCTGCAAGGGCAATGTTCGCTGCTCTGCGAAACCCTTGAAGAAACCCTGAACAAGGTCCGCGACGTTTCCGCCATCCTCAATCCGCGTCAACTGGCCAGCCTCGGTCTGGAAGCCAGCCTTCGCGCGCATCTGCTCAGGACGCTGGCCAACACGTCGGTGCACTGGAGCCTGGAATGCCACCAGCGGCTGACCGGTCTTCCGGAAGAAATGGCCGTGACCGCGTTCCGAATTACTCAGGAAGCGGTGACCAATATACTGCGCCACGCCGAGGCGAAAAATTTGCTGGTGCGTGTGCAACGCTTGCCCAAGGGCCTGACGCTGCTGATCAGCGATGATGGACAAGGCTTTGCGCCAGCGGCCAACCCCGGGCGCGAGGGGCAACGTGGAATGGCCGGGATGTCGGAACGGATCGATCAGTTGGGCGGGACGTTGACCGTGACCAGCGAGCCGGGCAAAGGCACTCAAATCGAAGCACTTCTGCCCTGGGCGCCGCGCGCGCTCGAGCGGGCCAGTACGAATAAGGTTATGCGTTGACTTGTAACTTACTTCTGGTTGATGACCATTCACTGATTCGGGCCGGCGTGCGCGCCTTGGTCCTGGATATTCCCGGTTACGCCGTCGTCGGCGAGGCCAATGACGGCTCGCAACTGCTGGAGATGGTCGAACAGCTGTCGCCGGACATTATCTTGCTGGATATTTCCATGAAGGAAACCGGCGGCCTCGAAGCGTTGCAGCGGCTGAAACTGGTGCGCCCGCAAAGCAAAGTGCTGATCCTTTCGATGCACACCGATCCGAGCCTGATCATGCAGGCGCTGGAGTCGGGCGCGCACGGTTATTTGCTCAAGGACACCACCGCCACCGAGCTCGAACATGCGCTGGAAGCCTTGCGCAATGACGAGCGCTACCTGAGCCCGGCGATTGCCCACACGGTGATCAATCAGGCATTGACGCGCAATCAGAAGCAGCAGCCAGCCGTGCCAGACATGCACAATCTGACGGCACGCCAATTGGAAATCCTTCGCCTGATCGTTCGCGGCAAGTCAACGCGGGAAATCGCCAACGGGTTGGGCCTGAGCATCAAAACCGTCGAGACCCACCGCTCGCAGATCATGAAACGCTTGCAGATCTACGACGTGGCGGGCCTCGTGCTGTTCGCGGTGCGCGAGCAGATCATCAGTCTGGACGACTGATCTGAGTTGATGAGCTGAGCAAAGGCGAATTCGCCGGCAAATGCACGCGCAACGCCGACGGACGTGCCTCGAAACGCAAATTCTCGCCTTCCAGCGGTTCGCCATCGAGGTTGATGTGCAGGCCTTCCGCGACTTTGATCTCGACCCACGGCAAGCGCGCCCGCACGAACATATTGTCGATACCAAAACCATCCGCCAGCAGGTCGCGCAACGTGCCGACCACCTCTTGCGGCGCGGGCAGAATACTGATGTCCAGCAGCCCATCGTCGACTACAGCCTCAGGACACAACACGCGACCGCCGCCGGCCTGACGACCATTGCCGATGCCCAACGCCAGCAGTTCGCCACTCCAGCGGAAATCCGGCCCTTGCAGCTCGCCATAGGCGGCGTGCAACTCGCTGAAACGCGATAAGCCGGTGAACAGGTACGCGGCGCCGCCGAGGATCTTCTTCAGGTCTTCCGAGGTATTGGCCGTGACATTACTGCCAAAACCACCGGTAGCCATGTTGAGGAAAACCTGACCGTCGACGGTGCCCAGATCGATCGCACTCGGCGGGCTGTCCAAGAGCGCCAGCGCTTCGGCCGGTTCCAGGGAAATCCCGGCAGCGCGGGCAAAGTCATTGGCCGTGCCCAGCGGCAGCAGCACCAGACTGGCCTCGCTGGAATGCGCCGCCAATGCTTCGGCGATATCGCGCAACGTGCCGTCGCCACCACCGGCGATGACCTGCGTGTACCCGGCCGCCAACGCTTCGTCCACCAGGCGCGCGGCATCACCGCCCTCCCAGGTCAGCCGCACGGCCAAGTCCCAGCCTTCTTCGCGCTTGGCTACAACCGCCGCGCGCACATCCTCGTTGAGTGCCTGCTTGCCATGCAGAATCAACAGCGCCTTGCGCTCACCCATTGCCATCACTCCCATGATTGGAATCCGTATGAAATATATTGACCTCTGCGCCACGCAAAAAAGTCGGCATAACTTGAATTAATTCAGGGGCGCGGCATGGCAGGTCCTACAAGGCGGTATTTTTTCTTACAAAACCTGACGAATTGGCCTAATTGACCGACCTCGGTGATTGGTACACCTTGGGCGCCAGACGCCTCAGTCTTCACAAAACAACCCACAAGGATGTGCAGCCAATGAGTACCACTGTTTTAAGAAACCAGCAGTCTGAATTCAACAACAGCAATGCAAAACCCAATGGAGCAGCTGATATGGAACCGCGCGTCGTGGAACTGGAGACACACCTCAAGTACATCCGCAGAGATATGGAAGAAGTGCGTGGCGACGTCAAATCGATCAAACACCGACTGGCTTACTCGGCCGGCGCTATCGCAGTCATGCTCGGGCTTGTGGGATGGATCGCCAACAGCCGGTTCGATCACATCCTGACACTTCTGGCCAACTGACCGGCCGAGGTGAAGGGCTCAAGTGACGCAAGGCCCGGCGGCTAAACCGGACCAGCGTCGGCAGACATCAACCCAGCACTTCACTCAATGGAATAAAGTTGACCCAGTCACCTTCAACCAGCGTGCGGTCCTCCAGCACTTCAACCAGGCCCTCGGCCCACGCTGCGCTGCGCAGGACGCCGGAGCTCTGATTGCGATAGATGATGGCTCGTCCGTTTTCGAGGCGACCGCGCAGGTATTCCCTGCGATTGCCAGCCTTGGGCCAGACGAACCCTGCCGGCACCTGAAATTTCAGCGGCTCGACGTCTGCCACGCCCTGACGGCGCAACAGATAAGGCCGGGCCAGCAACGCAAAGGTCACGAGGGTCGATGCCGGGTTGCCCGGCAAACCAATCACTGGCACGCCACGGAAATGTCCGAACGTCAGCGGTTTGCCGGGTTTGATCGCGAGCTTCCACAAGGTCAGTTCGCCCTCCTCGCGCAAGGCAATGCCGAGGAAATCCGCTTCACCCACCGAGACACCACCGGTGGACAGAATCAGGTCGACATCCGCCAGCTCACCCAGACGCTGGCGAGTAATCTCCAGATCATCCACGAGGATGCCGGCATCAATCACTTCACAGCCCAGACGCTGCAACCAACTGCAGAGCAACACACGATTGCTGTTGTAGATTTGTCCGGGGCCCAAGGCTTGGCCGGGCTCGACCAGCTCATCGCCGGTCGACAGCACCGCAACACGGACCTTGCGCACCACCTCCAGCTCGGCGCATCCCAGGGATGCCGCCAAGCCTTGCTCGATGGGTCCCAGACGCGTGCCGGCGGACAAGACCAATTCGCCGACCGTGGTCTCCTGACCTTGCGGACGAATGTTCTGGCCGGGGGACATGGCCTCGGTGAAGCGCACGCGCTCATCTGCGAGAACCTCGGCGTTTTCCTGCATCTCGACGCAGTCGGCGCCAGCAGGCACGGGAGCACCGGTGAAGATTCGGGCGCAGGTGCCGGGTTGCAGCGGTTGCGGCGCCTGACCGGCGAAAATCCGCTGGCTGACCACCAGCGGTTCGCCGCCCCAGTCAGCCGTGCGCAAGGCATACCCGTCCATGGCGCTGTTGGGCCATGGCGGCAGGTCCAGCGTCGAGATCAGATCGTCCGCCAGCACCCGCCCTTCAACCTGCGCCAACGGCAGGCGTTCACGCTCACGAATCGGCGCTGCTTCGGCCATTTCCAGCAACCGCGCCAACGCTACCTCGACCGGCAGCAAACTGCCGGTCTTGCCCGGCTTACCCGCGGGATTCACAGGGAGCCGCCTGTTTCAGATGAGGGACAAAATTGCACGGCCGATGACGCGAATCGAGTTGCTCGGCAAGAATGCCATCCCAACCGGTACGCACAGCATTGGTCGAACCCGGCAGGCAGCAGACCAGCGTGCCATTGGCCAGACCGGCCAATGCGCGCGATTGCACGGTCGACGTGCCGATGTCGGCCACAGAGATCTGCCGGAACAATTCGCCAAAACCATCGACCTGTTTATCCAACAGGCAGCTCACCGCTTCCGGTGTGCTGTCGCGACCGGTAAATCCGGTGCCGCCAGTGATCAGCACGACTTGCACCACGTCGTCGGCAATCCAGGTCGCGACTTGCGCACGAATTTTGTACAGGTCATCTTTGAGCAACACCCGCGCCGCCAGGTTGTGTCCGGCCGCGCTCAGGCGGTCAACGAAGACCTGGCCCGAGGTGTCGGTTTCCAGGGTACGGGTGTCACTGACAGTCAGCACCGCGATGTTCAGCGGCGCGAAAGGTACATCAGCCTTGGCTTTCATAGGCTCGTCCAGTTGTAGGGGAAACAGCCCGGTGTTATATCACAGCGCCCGGTTTTTTCGCCGCCCCCAAGGAGAGCTGCCATGACTTCGAATTCACCCCTGCCGCCCTGCTCGATTCTGCTGCTGGCGGGCGGGCGCGGCCAGCGCATGGGAGGTCAGGACAAGGGGCTGATCGAATGGCATGGCGAACCGTTGATTGCGCATCTGCAACGCAAGACCCGCGGGCTGAGTGACGACCTGATCATCTCCTGTAACCGCAACCAGGAAAAATACGCGCCGTATGCCGATCAATTGGTTGGCGATGACCTGGCTGATTTCCCTGGCCCGCTGGCGGGAATTCGTGCCGGTTTGAAAGCCGCGCGCCATGCTCATTTGCTGGTACTGCCCTGCGATGTGCCGCGGATCGATGCCGTGCTACTGCACGGCATGCGTGAAAACGCCGCAGAACATCCGGACAAACCGCTGATGTTGCGCCACGGCGACCATTGGGAACCGCTGCTTTGCATTATTCCCGTGGCCCTCGCGCCGGCATTCGAAAAAGCCTGGAACGAAGGCGAACGCAGCCCCGGCAGAATCATGCGGCAACTGGGCGCCACAGCCCTGCAATGCCCGGACAACGACCCTCGCCTGGCGAACCTGAACACACCAGACCTGTTAAGTGCACACAACACTGTGTCAGACTGACAAGAGAAGGAACTTGCGTGCATCGCATACGTCTACAAGCTCAGTAATCAAAAGTATTCATTTTCGGAGACACACTCATGACTCAACGGACCCTCGCCACTTTCATGCTCGCACTGGGCCTCGCTACCCTCGCTGGTTGCGCATCGCCAACCGTGCTTACCTTGAATGATGGTCGTGAAATCCAGGCCGTCGACCAGCCGAAATACGACGAAGAGTCGGGCTTCTACGAGTTCGAACAGTTGGACGGCAAGCAAACTCGCATCAACAAGGATCAGGTTCGTACCGTTAAAGAGCTGTAATCTTTGCGGCGACAACCCGATACGAAAAAGCCCGCTGAATGCGGGCTTTTTCATGCCTGAAAGAAAGTGTCGGCAGCCATCACCACTGCAAGGTGATGGCGCTCTCGAAACTGCGTTCCTCACCGGTGACCGGATCAACGAAACGCAATCCCTGAGCCAGCAGTTTCAAAGGATTGGCATGGTCATCCTCGACATCCTTGAGCACCTGCGGATAGAACGGGTCATTGCAAATGCTCGCGCCCAGCGCGGTCATGTGCACCCGCAACTGATGCTTCTTGCCGGTCACCGGGTACAAACCGTAGCGCCAGAGCTCGCCGTTTTTTTCCCTGACCTCGACCGCCGTCTCGGTGTTGCTCACACCTGGACCTTCCTGCATGCGGAAGAACGGCTCGCCATCGACCAGCCGACTCTTGTGGATCAACGGAAACGACAATTCGGGCAATGCCGGAGCAATCGCCTCGTAGCGCTTTTCGATTTGTCTGGTAGGAAACAGTGACTGGTACGCCGAACGGGTCTGAGGATTGGCAGAAAACAACACCAGCCCTGCCGTGTGCCGATCGATGCGATGCAATGGCACCAGATGCGGGTTATCCAACCGATGGATCAAGCGCCGCAGCAAGGTCTGTTCGACGTATTCGCCCGCAGGCGTTACTGGCAGGAAATGCGGTTTATCCGCGACCACCAAGTGCTCATCGGCGTAGAGAATCGTCTCGACCACCGGAATCGGTTTTTCATCCGGCACTTCACGGAAGTAGTGAATGCGCAGGCCTTCCTTGTAGGGCAGATCCAGCGCAATCGGCAGGCCTTGGCCGTCGAGGACACGTCCGCGCGCAATGCGATCCAGCCATTGCTCGCGACCGATGGCGCGGAAGTGCTCGCACAGGCAATCGAGCACGGTCAGCCACGGGCCCGGTGGCAAATAGAGGGTGCTGGCCTGGCTGTGCGCCGCGGAAAAACTTGTAGTGGACATTCGAACGCTCTAACCCTCGATACAGAGCGGCATTATCCAACAGCCGCCAGATCGAACCTAGCGCAGATTCCTTACGCCGGGATCGATTGCGCGCGCGCCGCCGCTTCGGTGAACTCCTTGAGCCAGCGCAATACATCCACCGCTTCCCAGCGACCTGGATCGTACAGTGCGTACAACAAACCTTGATAACCCACGACGTCGAGTTGCCGGTGATAACCCGCGCGCTGGAACAAGGCTTCGATCTCGGCGAAGCAGGTGTTGAAGTGCAGCTTGTTGAAAGGGGTTTTACCCTCGGTAACCAGGCCATCCAGACGCAATTCGGCCACCGCATCGCGCACCACATCGACCGACATCCGGTTCACGCTGTTCTTTAATTGTTCGACATTGACCACGGCTCATCCCTCTGACTAGCGGGATCACCTGGCCGAATCCAAACAAGAGGGACGCAAGGCAGGCAATCCGAATAACTGTACGAACATACAGTAACCGAATAACCCGTTTTGCGCCAACGGGGGAATCCAGCGCCGCGACGGATGGAACCGCCTAGCGCAAAAACGCGACCACTTGCGCGGCATCGAACGGCCAGTCAAGTTCGGCGCCGGTATCCAGACGCCGCAGCACCGGAATACGCAAACCGTAGTCCTCGACCCAGGCCTCGTTTTCCGCGATATCGACCAGCTCCACCATCAATCCGTGCTCGACCAAGGGCATTAATTCTTCTTCGGCAACTTCGCAGAGATGGCAACCCAAGGTGCCGAACAGCTGACATTCAGGAGGCATGACAAATTACCTGGAAAATTAGGCTTTCATTCTAGGCCGCGCATTCGCGCGGAGCCAGTCGCCATAGGGCGTGGAGAGGTCCTGGCGATCAATTTCAAAAGGTTTCGGCAATTCCCTGACTCACATCATTAGCACTGATTGCGCAATCGGCGATGCTCGGCACTTTTTTACCTCTACGCTTGGGTAGCTCAACCCTGTCATCGGAGTTTCAAGTGTTTGCCAACCTGTTGATCATCCTCGCCTCCTCGCTGGTGGTGATTGCCCTGTTTCGCCGTTTGCGTTTGCCGCCGGTGCTGGGCTACCTGTGCGTGGGATTGATGGTCGGGCCGACAGCTTTCAATTGGGTGAACGAAAGTGAAGAACTGCCGGACCTCGCCGAACTCGGCGTGGTGTTCCTGCTGTTCTCGTTGGGGTTGGAGTTTTCGCTGTCGAAGATGCTCGCCCTGCGCCAAGTGGTGTTCGGCCTCGGCAGCTTGCAGGTGCTGCTTTGCGCGACGGCGCTGGGCGGCTCGTTGATCCTCTTCGGCATGGCGGTAACCCCGGCGCTGTTGCTCGGTGCAGGGCTGGCGTTATCGTCGACGGCGATTGTCAGTAAGGAACTGAGCAGCCTTGGCGAGATTTTCAGCAGCCACGGCCAGAATGCGATTGGCGTGTTGCTGTTTCAGGACGTGGTGGCGGTGTTGCTGCTGACTCTGGTTCCGGTGTTCGCCGGTCATGGCGAGCAAGTCTGGTATCTGGCGTTGCCGCTAACCCTGGGCAAAACCGTTCTACTGTTTGTCGGCCTGCTGCTGGCCAGTCGCTGGCTGCTGCCGCGCTTGTTTCAGGAAGTCGCAGCCTCGCGCTCCGCCGAGCTGTTTGTGCTGCTGGCGCTGGTCATCGTGTTGCTGACCGCGTGGCTGACGCACCTGCTCGGACTCTCCCCGGCCCTCGGCGCGTTTCTCGCCGGCATGCTGCTGGGCGAGAGCCACTATCGGCATCAGATCGAGGCCGACATCCGCCCGTTCCGCGACATATTGCTCGGGTTGTTTTTCGTCAGTATCGGCATGTTGATCGACTTGCAGCTGTTTGCCAGCGACGGCCTGCTCATCCTCGGCATGACCCTCGGTCTGCTGATGATCAAGGGTAGCGTCGTCGCGCTGCTGGTGAAATGGCGCGGCAGTGACAGCGAAACCGCTTGGCGCAGTGGTCTGGCATTGGCCCAGGGTGGCGAATTCTGTTTTGCCTTGATGGCGCAAATGCAGCAGAACCAGATGATGCCTGCGGACCTCGGTGGTTTGCTGCTGGCGGCGACGTTCTGCTCGATGCTGGTCACGCCGCTGTTATTGCGCGCCGCACCGACGATCGCCGCACGCCTGCACCGCAAACCCAACGAAGAAGCCAAACTCGATGAAATCACTGCGCTGACTGCAACGCTGCAGGGCCACGTGGTGATTTGTGGTTACGGACGCGTCGGCCAATCCATCGGCCGTTTCCTGCACAACGCGCAACAGACCTACATCGCTTTGGACAACGACCCGGTACGCGTTCAACAAGCCACCGCGGGCGATAGCAGCGTGCATTACGGCGACTCGCGCCGCGGCGAATTGCTCGTCGCTGTCGGTCTGGAGCGCGCGCGGTTGCTGGTTATCGCCGTGGACAATGCTGACATCGCCCTGCTGGTGCTCAAGGAGGCACGCCGCTGCAACCCAAGCGTGCCGATTCTGGTGCGCACCCGCGATGACAGTTATTCGGCCGATTTGAAAGCGGCCGGCGCCACCGAAGTGGTGCCCGAGTTATTGGAGTCGAGCCTGATGCTCGCCTCGCATGCGTTGATCATGCTGGGCCTGCCGGCGCATCAAGTGCAGGAGCGCGTCGATCAGGTCCGGCATGATCGTTATCGCCTGCTGCATAAGTTTTACCCCGGCGCCGAAGATGAAGAAAACTAGTCCTGGCTCACCGCGCCGATCTTGTGCACCGACAAATCCGCGCCGTAATACTCCTCTTCCTGACTCAGGCGCAAACCATGCAATGCCTTGATCGTGCCGTACACCGCAAAACCGCCGGCCAACGCCACGAATACGCCGACCGAGGTGCCGATCAACTGGCTGATCAGGCTGACGCCGCCCAATCCGCCCAACGCCGATTGACCGAAAATGCCGCAGGCAATCCCGCCCCAGACGCCGCACAAACCGTGCAACGGCCAGACGCCGAGAACATCGTCGATACGCCATTTGCCCTGAGCGGCGGTGAAGCACCAGACAAACAATGCCCCGGCGATTACGCCGGTGACCAGTGCGCCGACCGGGTGCATCAGGTCGGAACCGGCGCAGATTGCTACCAGCCCGGCCAGCGGGCCGTTGTGCAAGAAACCGGGGTCATTGCGGCCGACGATCAACGCCGCGACGGTGCCGCCGACCATGGCCATCAGCGAGTTCACCGCCACCAGGCCGCTGACGCCTTGCAGGGTTTGCGCGCTCATCACGTTGAAGCCGAACCAGCCGACAATCAGAATCCACGAGCCCAGCGCCAGGAATGGAATACTCGACGGCGCGAACGCCACCAGTCGCCCGTCGCGATAACGTCCTTGCCGTGGCCCCAGCAACAGCACGGCCGCCAGCGCCAGCCAACCGCCCATGGCGTGCACCACCACCGAGCCGGCGAAGTCATGAAAACTGGCGCCGAAGCGTTCGAGCAACCAGGCTTGCAAACCGTAGTTGCCGTTCCAGATCATGCCTTCGAAAAATGGGTAGATGAACGCAACGATCAGCGCCGTCGCGCACAATTGCGGAACGAAGCGTGCACGCTCGGCGATGCCCCCGGAAATGATCGCCGGGATCGCCGCAGCGAAGGTCAGCAGGAAAAAGAACTTCACCAGTCCATAGCCGTGATCGGCAGTGAGCACCGCCGCCGGTTGCATGAAAGTCACGCCGTAGGAAATCCAGTAGCCTATAAAGAAATAGGCCAAGGTCGAAATGGCAAAGTCGCTGAGGATCTTCGACAAGGCATTGACCTGGTTTTTCTGGCGCACCGTGCCGACTTCCAGAAACGCAAAACCGGCGTGCATGGCCAACACCATGACTGCACCGATCAGAATGAACAACGTATTGGAGCTATGGACCAGCGTGGCCACAGCGCTTTGCAGATTTTCCATGGGGTTGGCAGACCTGAAGGCTAAAAAAGCACCAAAGCAGTTCGCGCGGTCATTCAGTGCACCAAGTTGCGGCCAAGTGCGATCAACGTATTGATTGCAATGAACCGCGTTGGCGCACAAGGTCACAACCTTTGCGCGGGTTTCGATTATTTGAGTTATGGTTTTGCTCAAATCATGCCCAGCAACAGCGCAACGGCGCGGGCTGACGCA
Organism: Pseudomonas prosekii; assembly: GCF_900105155.1. Classification (NCBI taxonomy): domain Bacteria; kingdom Pseudomonadati; phylum Pseudomonadota; class Gammaproteobacteria; order Pseudomonadales; family Pseudomonadaceae; genus Pseudomonas; species Pseudomonas prosekii. The sequence continues at coordinate 4,918,144 of NZ_LT629762.1, read as the reverse complement.
CCATGGCATAGCAAATGTTGTACCAGTCATTTGTAGTGAACCTTCACGCAAGGCTCATACTCGAACGCATCAGAAGTCACTTACGGAGATTCACCATGGCCAGCATCAAGGCAAAGACTGCTCAAGAAATCCTGATGAACGATTTTCAAACCCTGGTCAGCGATACCGAACGGTTGCTGGAACACACGGCGACCCTGGCCGGCGATCAGGCCGACGAGTTGCGCGAGCAGATCCACGACAGCCTGCTGCGTGCCCGCGAAACCTTGAAAGTGACCGAAGATTCCCTGCGCCTGCGCGGTGAGGCTGCCGTCGCTGCTACCGAAGAATACGTTCAGACCAACCCATGGCAATCGGTCGGGATCGCTGCCGGCGTCGGCTTCCTGATTGGCCTTCTGGCCACGCGGCGCTGATTATGAATATCGGCGAATCCGGCTCGTCCGCGACGGGCACAAGCTCCTCACCGCGGCGCCTCGGTGCCGCTTTTCTAGGGTTGCTGCACAGTCATGTCGAGTTGTTCGGCATCGAATTGCAGGAACAGAAAGCACGCACCGTCAGCCTGCTGCTGTTTGCCGGCCTGGCGCTGGTTTTTGCCTTGCTGCTGCTGGTGGGGCTGTCGACGCTGGTGATGATCATTTTCTGGGACACCTATCGTCTGGCCGCAATCATCGGGCTGTGTGTGTTCTACACGCTGGCGGCGATTTTCTGCGCGATGCGCCTGAAAGCGGCGATCTTCGATGAGTCCTCACCCTTCCACGGCACCCTGGAAGAATTGGCCAATGATCGGGAGCGCCTGCTGCCATGAGCCTGCCTAACCAGCCCCACAACAGTTCGCGTACCGAAATGCGCAAGGCGTTGATCCGTCTGCGCATGGAAATGCACCGCCAGGAAATCCGCCAGGAATCCCGGCAACTGCTGCAACCCCTGCAGCGGGTGCGCGGGATGACGCAAAACTTTCACGAAGGTTTCGGCATCAAGCACGCTCCGCTCTGGGGCATGGCCGCTGTGACTCTGCTCGGTTTCCTGACCGGCAAAGGCGCGAAAAGCGGCGGCGTCAGCAGCGTGACGCGCCTGGTTCGTCTGGGCACCACGCTTGGACCGTTGATCAAACTGGTCATGCAGGGTTCCTCGCGCAAACACTGATTGCCATCATCTGGCTACATTCTTGCAATACCACCTGGATGAACCTCTTTATCGAGAGGTTCAATCCTGCGTGCCTACTCAGCGCCGGGTCCATCCAGACATAACCCCTTACTAAGGAGGCCTCGTGATCGACGGGCAACCGCTCGCCTGCTTTCAGCCGTTCATCGATACCGCCACCGGCCGTATCGCGGGCGTCGAGGCCTTGGGTCGACTGCGTCAGGCCGATGGCCAACTGACTTCGGTGGGGCCGCTGTTCGCCGACCCACGAACCCCGGCCATCGCCCTGCGCCGCCTCGATCGACAGATTCGTGACAACGCCCTGAGCCGTCTGCACGAAGCTCCGCAGGAATGGTTTCTCAGTCTGAACATGTCACCACGCTGGATCAGCCGCTTGCGTCCGGATCAAGCCTTGCCGAGCCTCAAACAACTGGCGCGCAACGGCGTCGATCCGCAGCGCATCGTTTTCGAAATCACCGAACTCGGCGGCAACAGTCAGCGCCTGGCTGAAGTGGTCGCGCGTTATCGCCAGGCGGGTGCGCGAATTGCCATCGACGATTTCGGCGCCGGTTATTCGCAACTTGATCGAGTGTTGGCGCTGCAACCGGACATTCTCAAACTCGACATGCGCTTGTTTCAAGCTGCCGCACTGGGCGGGCCGAGCAGCGAAGTGGTCAAGGCCCTGGCGCAGATGGCCGAGAAAACCGGTTGCTGGATCATTGCCGAAGGCGTGGAAACCGAAGCGCAACTGAATTTCGCCCTCGAGTGTGGCTCTCGTTACGTGCAAGGCTTTTTGTTTGCCCGCGCGCAAACCGATTTCTTTGCCACCGATGCGTTTGTCGAGCAATTCGCGCAACTGCGCCAACGCTACGTGCAACGCAAACTGGTTGAGCGCGGCCAGCTTATGCTTAGGCGCCGGCAGTTGGTCGAGTTGATGGCAATCCTGCAGGACTGGGCGCAGACCCGCGCGCCACTGCACGCGTTGCCGCAACTGGATGCTTTTCCGTGGCTGCTGCGCTTTTACCAGTGCGACCGCCACGGCACGCAACTGACGCCCAACCTCGAGTGGCGCAACAATTGTTGGGAAGCCGACAACCGCTATCTGGGCCATAACTGGTCGTGGCGGCCGTACTTTTATCACCTGCTCGCCGAAGGTTGGGACGAGCGTCGGCTGACGCTTTCCAACACTTATCGCGATGCCACCAGCAACCAGTATTGCCTGACGGCAGGCCAGTTTTTCGACAATGGCGAACGCTTGCTACTGATCGACATCGACGCCGCCGGCCTGTAGTTCCGCTTGCAGCCATCGGGGCGAGACAGGACACTGGGCCATCAGTCACTAGACGGAGACAAACAGCCTTGGATTGGCAAACCCTGCTTACCCGCGAACGCCTCGGAAAGACCCTGCACAGCCCGGAAGAACTCGGCCGCAGCCCCTTTCACAAAGACCACGACCGGATCATTTTCTCCGGCGCGTTCCGCCGCCTCGGCCGCAAGACCCAAGTGCATCCGGTGTCGAGCAACGACCACATCCACACGCGCCTGACCCATTCGCTGGAAGTCAGTTGCGTCGGCCGTTCGTTGGGCATGCGCGTCGGCGAAACCATTCGCGGCGCCCTGCCCGACTGGTGCGACCCGAGCGATTTGGGCATGGTCGTGCAATCGGCCTGCCTGGCGCACGACATCGGCAATCCACCGTTCGGCCACTCCGGCGAAGACGCGATCCGCCACTGGTTCCAGCAAGCCGCCGGGCGTGGCTGGCTCGATGCAATGAGCGAAGTCGAGCGCAACGACTTCCTCAACTTCGAAGGCAATGCCCAGGGCTTCCGGGTGCTCACGCAGCTGGAATATCACCAGTTCGACGGCGGTACGCGGCTGACCTACGCGACCCTCGGCACCTATCTGAAATACCCGTGGACCGCCAAACACGCCGATTCGCTGGGTTACAAAAAGCACAAATTCGGCTGTTACCAGAGCGAACTGCCGCTGCTGGAGCAGATCGCGCACAAGCTCGGCCTGCCGCAACTGGAAGACCAGCGTTGGGCGCGGCATCCGTTGGTGTACCTGATGGAAGCCGCCGATGACATCTGCTACGCGCTGATCGACCTCGAGGACGGTCTGGAGATGGACCTGCTGGAATACGCCGAAGTCGAATCGCTGCTGCTCGACCTGGTAGGCGACGACATTCCGGAAACCTATCGCCTGCTCGGCGCGCAGGATTCGCGTCGGCGCAAACTGGCAATTCTGCGCGGCAAAGCCATCGAGCACCTGACCAATGCCGCCGCCCGCGCCTTCGTCGAGCAGCAAGACGCCTTGCTCGCCGGCACATTGCCGGGTGATCTGGTCGAACACATGCACGGCCCGGCCAAGCGCTGCGTGCTGAATGCCAAGGACATGGCGCGCAAGAAAATCTTCCAGGACAAACGCAAGACGCTGCATGAAATCGGCGCCTACACCACGCTGGAAATTCTCCTGAACGCGTTCTGCGGCGCGGCGCTCGAACAGCACAACGGGCGCACGCCGTCGTTCAAAAGCCGCCGCGTCCTCGACCTGTTGGGCAATAACGCGCCCGATCCGCACGGCCCGCTGCATGCCTCATTCCTGCGGATGATTGATTTCATCGCCGGCATGACCGACAGCTACGCCAGCGAAATGGCTCAGGAAATGACGGGCCGCTCGGTCCACGGGTAAAAAACTGCGGATCAGCCGTGTCAGATATTTCTGACCGGCTGATTGCCGCTGTCAGACCTTCAACCGGTTTTCAACGTTCGTTGAATCGCCCCTCGTTATTGCGCCCGGCAAATGCACCAAATAACTGCCTGCCATCCTCAATCAATAGTGCGAACTGCCTCACATTATTTGATTGCGCCGCCCTCCGAAAACAGTCAAAAGCGCGCCGAAGGCCAACAAAGTAGCCTTATCGGCATACTACGGAAACAATCTGACGCTAGAAACATGTTGACCTTCGCAGCCACATGAGAAGCCATGTAACTTCAGACAATGATGTTGCGCGGTCAAGTACAGTATGTAACTTGCCCTACAGGGCTTATCGTTTTCCGATTACACAATCGGAACTTTTACTTCCCTCATGTAAAACCTAGTTAGCACGTAGCCCCTTTCTTTTTCAATTGTAGGAATTGTCCTATATTGCCGCTATAGACCCGTCAGTTCATGCGCCCCCTCATTTAACTGAGCTAAGGTGCGGCCTTTATTCGCGAACGTATGGGACTTGATTATGAACTCCGTTTTTATTGTCGACGATCACCCCGTCATCCGCCTCGCTGTTCGGATGCTATTGGAACATGAGGGTTATAAGGTCGTTGGTGAAACCGATAATGGAGTCGACGCCATGCAGATGGTTCGTGAATGCATGCCCGATCTGGTCATTCTCGAAATCAGCATTCCCAAACTTGACGGCCTCGAAGTTCTCGCCCGTTTCAACGCCATGAGCACCCCGCTGAAGACTCTGGTACTGACCGCGCAATGCCCGACGCTGTTCGGTATTCGCTGCATGCAATCCGGCGCTTCCGGGTATGTCTGCAAACAGGAAGACTTGAGTGAACTGGTCAGCGCGATCAAAGCTGTGCTGTCGGGTTACAACTATTTCCCCAGTCAGGCCTTGAATCCGGTACGCCCGGACGATGTGCGTTACGCCGAGCTGGAGTTATTCAAACTAGTCAATGATCGCGAGTTGATGGTCCTGCAACTTTTCGCACAAGGACGCACCAACAAGGAAATCGCCAAAGGCATGTTCCTGAGCAACAAAACGGTCAGTACTTACAAAAAACGATTGATGCAAAAACTCAAGGCGAAATCCTTGGTAGCGCTCATCGAGATGGCAAAACGTAACGCCTTAGTGTGAGAGTCAGGATGCCCAGCCGTATAAAGGATTATTTGATTAGATTGGGTGCAGGCTTGTGCCTGAGCACTTGCGCGTTCGCTGCGCATTCGAATTGGAATTCGACTGTCGAGAACTACAGCTTGTTAAGCCGCTCGGCGCACTCCCAACTGGAAGTGCAACTGGAGCCAGCACAACGGCAATGGGCCAACAAAAAGAGCCAACTGATACTGGGCACATCGGCCCCGGATTACCCACCTTTCGACATGACGGTCAGCGGCCGCGACTATGAAGGTTTCACGGCGGACTACGCCGGGATCATCAGCCACGTCATCGACCTGCCGATCAAGGTTCAGCGCTTCGCCACGCGGCATGCCGCCATCACCGCGCTGGAAAACGGTGAGATCGATCTGCTCGGCACCGCCAACGGTTTTGAAGCACACAACCAGAACATCGAGCTGTCGCTGCCCTACGCCGTGGATCAACCGGTGCTGGTGACGCGCGAAGGCGAAACCCGCTCGCTGACCGATGGCCTCGCCGGGCTGCGGCTGAGCATGGTCTACCACTATTTGCCGCTGGCGGAAGTGCAGGCGCTGTACCCGAAGGCGGTCATCAGCGATTACCCGTCTTATCAAAACGCAATCAACGCGGTGGCTTTTGATCAGGCCGACGTCTTTCTCGGCGACACCATTTCCACGCACTACATGATCAACAAGGGTTATCTGAACAACATCCGCATGGCCAACTTCGGTAAACACGAGGCCCACGGTTTCAGCTTCGCGGTAAACAAGGACAATCCGCAGTTGCTGCAAATCGTCAACACGATCCTCAAGGCGATTCCGAGCAGCGAGCGAGAAAACATCGCCAAGCGCTGGAGTGCCGGCAGCGACATCCTGCTCACCGATCAAAACTTGCAACTGACCGATCGCGAACAACGCTGGCTGGCCCAACATCCGGTGGTGCGCGTAGCGGTCAACGAAGCTTTTGCGCCGTTATCGTTTTTCGACAGCGAAGGCAACTTTCGCGGAGTCAGTGCCGACCTGCTGGAACTGATCCGCCTGCGCACTGGTTTGCGTTTCGACATCCAGCGCGGCCGTGGCGACAACGACATGATTGGCCAGGTCAAAGGTCACCACGCCGACCTGATCGCCGCACTGCTGCCCAGTCCGCAACGCGAAACCGAGCTGAATTTCAGCCGCCCCTATCTGGAAAATTCCTTTGTGCTGTTGACGCGCAAATCCGCCGCCAGCCCAAGCAATCTGCAGCAACTGCAAGACCAGCGTGTCGCAATCGCCCAAGGTAATCCGCTGGTGGATTACCTGCGCAACGAATACCCGCGCATCCAGTTGATCGAAACACCCGACACCTTTTACGCAGTGAAAATGCTCGCCGAGGGCCAGGTGCACGGCGCGGCGACTTCACTGGTGATCGCCAATTACTTTATTTCCTCGCGTGTCTTCGAACACAAGCTGCAAATCAGCACCACGATTGGCACCCAACAAGCCGCCTTCTCGCTGGCTACCGCGCGGGACGCCCCGGAGCTCAGCGCCATTCTCGACAAAGCGCTGCTGAGCATTGCCCCCGAAGAACTTGGGGTGATCAACAGTCGCTGGCGTGGCTACTCCGCAGCGTCGGAAAAAACCTGGAACAACTTTCACCGGGCGTTTTATCAAATCGTCGTCGGTGCCGGCGTGTTGCTGCTGATTTTGATGGTGTGGAATGCCTGGATGCGCCGCCAGATCCGCCAGCGCCGGGCCGCCGAGCGCGCGTTGAACGATCAATACGAATTCATGCGTTCGCTGGTCAACGGCACGCCGCACCCGATTTACGTGCGTGATCGCGAAGGGTTGCTGCAAAGCTGCAACGACAGTTATCTGGAAGTATTTCAGGCAAACCGCGAAGAGGTGATTGGCAAAAGCGTGATGCAGGGCAACATGAACAACGCCTTCGAGGCCAGGGAATATCAGGCCGATTACCAGCGAGTGGTGGCCGAAGGCACGCCGTTGATCGTCGACCGCGCGCTGCATATCGGCGGGCAGCGGCTGACGATTTATCACTGGATCATTCCTTACCGTGATTCCAGCGGCGAAGTGCAAGGGATCATCGGTGGCTGGATCGACATCAGCGAACGGCGACAACTGTTCGACAAGTTGCGCGCCGCCAAGGAACAGGCCGATGAAGCCAACCGGGCGAAAAGCACGTTCCTCGCCACCATGAGCCACGAAATCCGCACACCGATGAACGCGGTGATCGGCATGCTCGAACTGACCCTCAAACGCATGGATCGCGAGCACCCGGATCGCTCCTCGATCGACACTGCCTACAGCTCGGCGAAAGATTTGCTGGAATTGATCGGCGACATTCTCGACATCGCGCGGATCGAATCCGGCCATTTGAGCTTGAGCCCGGAGCGGGTCAATCCGGGCGAAACCGTCGCTTCGGTGGTGCGAATTTTCGACGGACTGGCGCGCCAGAAAAACTTGCGCCTGCTGCTGGTGTTCAATCCGCCGCAGCCGCCGGTCGACGTGATGCTCGACCCGCTGCGCTTCAAGCAAATCCTGTCGAATCTGGTCAGCAACGCGATCAAGTTCACCGAACGCGGTGAGGTCAGGATCAGCCTCGAATTGCTCCCCGGCGACCAACCCGACCGAACGCGCCTGCAAGTGCAAGTCCGCGACAGCGGGATCGGCATCAGCGAACAGGATCAGCAACGTCTGTTCGAGCCGTTTGCTCAGGCTGACAACACCGGGCAACTGGCCCGAGGCGGCGCTGGGCTGGGACTGGTGATCAGCCGCAGTCTGTGCGAAATGATGGGCGGCGACCTGCAGCTGAACAGTCAGCCGGGCGCGGGTACGCAGGTCAGCGTGGTGCTCGACCTGCCGACCCTGCCACCCGAGCAAGTCAATGATCGCGTTGAGCCAGTGATTGCGCTCAGCAGTACGCCGCTGAATGTGCTGGTGGTGGACGATCACCCGGCCAATCGTCTGCTCATGTGTCAGCAACTGGAGTACCTGGGACACCGCTTTACCGGTGCCGATGATGGCCAGGCCGGATTGCAATTATGGAAAAACCAGCCGTTCGATCTGGTAGTGGTGGATTGCAACATGCCGATCATGAATGGCTACGACCTGGCGTGCGCGATTCGCCAACACGAACAGCAAGAGGGGCGCCCACCCTGCACCGTGCTGGGGTTTACCGCCAACGCGCAACCGGAAGAAATCCGTCGCTGCAAACAAGCCGGGATGAACGATTGCCTGTTCAAACCGCTGAGCCTGACGGCGTTGAGCCAGTGGGTCGCGGGCATTACACCCGTGCTGCGGGCGCAGCCATTCAACCTGCAAGGACTCGACCTGTTGACCGGCGGCAATCCGCAATTGGCGCAGCGGCTGATGGCCGAATTGCTCAGCAGCAATCGCCTTGATCGTCAGGAATTGCTGGACTTGGGCAGCGTGGCGCCGGCGCGGCTGAACCGCCCGGCATTGCTCGACATGGCCCATAAAATCAAAGGCGCGGCGCGCATTGTTCAGGCCAGCCGCTTGATCGATTGCTGCGAATCCCTGGAAAAAGCCTGCCATGAAGCTGCCTCGGCCGACGAGCTGGTCCGCTGCAACACAGCCATGGACCAGGCGATGCTCGAACTGGAACAGGCATTGCTGCAACAGATAAGCCAAAACGACCCCGGCAGAACGGCTGCGCCTTAACTATGCTTGGACGCTAAGCAGTGAGTTAACCCTATGGAGAGACCTGAAATGCCCAGCCCACTGCGCCAGGATAAACGCCGATTTCCCCTGCACGTGCATATCAGCGTGATGTTCACTTTCCTGTTGCTGCTGACGGGCGTGGTGATGGGCGTTTTCAATTATCGACAGACCACACAGATCATTTTGGCGAGCAGTGAAAAGCTGTTTAATCGCATCGAACAGGATGTGCGCCTCGACCTGCAATCAACCTACGAACCGATCCAGCATTTGCTGAGTTTGCTGGCGGACATGCCGGCGCCCCAAGCGCCGGCACTTGAGCAACGCCTGGCGTTGCTCAAACCGTTCAGCCAGGCGCTGAAAGACAACCCCAACCTCGCCTCACTGCACCTCGGTTACGCCAATGGCGATTTTTTCATGGTGCGGCCGCTGCGCAATGCCGAACTCAAGACCTTGTTCAAGGCCCCGGCCACCGCGGCTTATCAGGTCTGGAGCGTCGAGCGCCGGGGCGCTCAAGTCGTCTCGCAATTTGTTTTTTACGATCAGGCGCTGAACCTCATCAGCCGCCAGGAGATACCCGGTGAAACCTACGACCCGCGCGCCCGTGCCTGGTTTACCAGCGCCCGCGCCGAGCCGGAGCAGATCACCACCGAACCCTACGTATTCTTTTCCACGCACAACGTCGGCACCACCCTGGCCCGGCGCAGCGGTGAGGGTGCGGTGCTGGGCGCCGACCTGACCCTGGCCGAGCTCTCGGCAACCCTGGCCAAACACGTGGTCACACCGAGCACCGAGATTGTGCTGTTCGATGCCCAAGGCAATGCGATCGCCTACCCGGACAGCCGCAAACTGATCATCGACGACAGCACCGCCCATCTGAGTAAAGTCGCCGACCTGAGCCCCAACCTCGGCGCGCTGCTGGCCAACCCGCCGAGCGGAAAACGCCTCAACGTCGATGGCCGGCAGTGGATCGTCGCCCGCAGCCACATTCAGCAAGGAGGTCCGCAGGGGCTGCAATTGGCGCTGTTGGTGCCCGAGGATGAATTGCTCATCGACGCCTATCGCCTTCGCTGGCAAGGTGCGCTGCTGACGTTGGCGACGTTGTTGTTGTGTCTGCCGGTGGGCTGGTTGACCTCGCGGATTCTGGTCAAACCCTTGCGCGAACTGGTGCAGGAAGCCGATGCGATCCGCAGCTTTGATTTCAGCTTTCCGGCCACTCGGCGTTCGCCGGTATTGGAAGTCGATCAGCTCGGCGTGTCGATGGCGCGGATGAAGGACACCCTCGGCAGCTTTTTCCAGATCACCGACAGTTTGTGCGCCGAAACGCGCTTCGCCCCGCTGCTGGAACGGGTGCTCCACGAAACCGTGAAAATCGCCCAGGCCCAGGCTGGCCTGATCTATTTGCGCGAAAGTGACGGTAATCGGATCGAGCCGCAAGGCCTGGTCATCGATGGCACGCCGCGGGCACTGCCAACGTTTGGTGTTGAAGGGTATGAGTTACAGAATCTGGAGAACCCGTCGTGGTTACAGCAGTTGTCGAACGCCGACAACGTGGTGGCCAATCTCGGTTTCGACGAGGCTGGCGATCTGCGCAAAGTCTTGCTGGCGATGGAGTGCCCGCGCGTGCACCTGATCGGCATTCGCCTGCGCAACCGGCATAACGAAACCGTGGGTCTGCTGATCCTGCTGCTGGCCGACAGTGGCAACCCGGGCGACCTGGAAAAACTGCGCCCGGATCGCATTGCGTTTCTGCAAGCGGTATCTGGCGCGGCGGCGGTGAGTATTGAAAGCCAGCGTCTGCAAGCCAGACAAAAGCAACTGCTCGATGCCTTTATTCAATTGCTGGCCGGCGCCATCGACGCCAAGAGCCCTTACACCGGCGGCCATTGCCAACGCGTGCCGGCGCTGACGCTGATGCTCGCCCAGGCTGCGGCGGCCAGTCAGGCCCCGGCGTTCAGCGGCTATCGGCCGACCGAGGATGAATGGGAGGCCTTGCACATCGCCGCGTGGCTGCACGATTGCGGCAAGGTGACCACGCCTGAGTACGTTGTCGACAAGGCGACCAAACTGGAAACCCTCAACGATCGAATCCACGAGATCCGCACACGTTTTGAGGTGCTTAAACGCGATGTCTGGATCAGTTATTGGCAAGCGATTGCCATGGGTGGCGATGAACAGAATCTCGCCGAATTACGCAACGCGCACCTCGCCGGGCTGGACGATGATTTCAGTTTTATCGCCCGCTGCAATCTGGGCAGCGAGGCGATGGCCGAAGCTGATTTGCAGCGGCTGAAACTCATCGCACAACGCACCTGGACGCGCACCCTCGATGATCGGCTGGGGGTTTCGTGGGAAGAGAATCGGCGTCAGGCGCGTAACCCGGCGCCGACGCTGCCGGTCAGTGAAAGGTTGCTGGCGGACAAACCCGAACATCTGCTGGAGCGCGCCGAAAGCGAGCTGATTCCGGCCGACAATCCGTGGGGCTTCAAGCTCGATGTGCCGCAGTACAAATACAATCGCGGCGAGCTGTATAACCTGAGCATTCCACGCGGCACGCTGACTCGCGAAGAGCGCTACATCATCAATCACCACATGGTGCAAACCGTGCTGATGCTCAGTCACCTGCCCTTCCCCAGCCACTTGAGTACCGTCGCCGAAATCGCCTGTGGCCATCACGAAAAAATGGACGGCACCGGTTACCCGAAACGCTTGAAACGCGATGAAATGAGCCTGCCGGCGCGGATGATGGCGATTGCCGATATTTTCGAGGCGCTGACGGCGGCCGATCGCCCGTACAAGAAAGCCAAATCACTCAGCGAAGCGCTGGGCATCATGGCGACAATGTGCCGCGACGCGCACATCGATCCCGAATTGTTCGGGTTGTTTATCAACGAACAGATTTACCAACAGTACGCCGACCAATTCCTCGACCCGACCCAGATCGATGAAGTGGACACGGCAAGCCTGCTGGCCAAGGCGGGATTGTAGGGCTGAGCTGCCTGCGGACCACCGCCCCTGTAGGAGCTGAGCTTGCTCGCGAAAGCGGTGGGTCAGCCGATATCAATGTTGAATGTCAGGCCGCTATCGCGAGCAGGCTCACTCCTACAGGTGATCTACGGTGAACACGGAATCCGCGCCAACCACCACCCCCTGTAAGAGCTGAGCTTGCTCGCGAAAGCGGTGGGTCGGCCGACATCAATGTTGAATGTCAGGCCGCTATCGCGAGCAAGCTCGCTCCCACAGGTAATCTCCGGTGAACACAGCATCCGCGCCCACCCCCAAACCCTGTAGGAGCTGAGCTTGCTCGCGATAGCGGTGGGTCAGCCGACATCAATGTTGAATGTCAGGCCGCTATCGCGAGCAGGCTCACTCCTACAGGTGATCTACGGTGAACACGGAATCTGCGCCCACCACCAACCCCTGTAGGAGCTGAGCTTGCTCGCGAAGCGGTGGGTCAGCCGACACCAATGTTGAATGTCAGGCCGCTATCGCGAGCAGGCTCACTCCTACAGAAGACGTATTTCAGCAGTCGGTCAGGCGCAGGAAGATTGCTGCCAGTTGTTCGATGCCGGTCTGGTCTTCGGCGGTGAAGCGCGCGAGTTTCGGGCTGTCGAGGTCGAGTACGCCGATCAGTCGGCCGTCCTTGACCAGTGGCACTACCAACTCGCTGTTCGACGCGCTGTCACAGGCGATGTGCCCGGGAAACGCGTGCACGTCTTCAACCAGTTGCGTTTGCAGGGTGGCGGCCGCCGCGCCGCAGACGCCGCGTCCGAACGGGATACGCACGCAGGCGATCTGCCCTTGAAACGGGCCGAGCACCAGTTCTTCGTTACGATTGAGGTAAAATCCGGCCCAGTTCAAATCATCGAGCTGGTTGTACAGAAACGCCGAAAACTGCGCTGCGTTGGCGATGAAATCACGTTCATCGGCCAGCAGCGATTCCAGTTGTGCGCAGAGCATGCCGTAGCCGTCGAGGCCCTGGCCGCTTTGTTTCAGATCGATCATGCCTTGTGCTCCAACAGCTTGAGGCCCACCCAATAGCGAGCAAATTGATAGGCGCAACGGCCATTGCGATTGCCCCGGCCAGTGGCCCAGCGGACCGCGAGAATATCCAGTTCTTCGGTGCGCTGCCACGCCAGGCCGGCCTTGTCGGCCAGTTGCCCGATCCAATGCTCGACCACATCAAGGAAGTGTTCCTGGGTAAACGGATAGAACGACAGCCACAAACCAAACCGGTCCGACAACGCGATCTTGTCTTCCACCGCTTCACTGGGGTGCAGCTCGCCATCAACGCGTTTCCAGTTTTCGTTATCGCTTTCCTTTTCCGGCACCAAGTGGCGGCGGTTGGACGTGGCGTACAGCAACACATTGTCCGGCGCCTGTTCCAGCGAACCGTCGAGCACGCTCTTGAGCACGCGGTAATCGCCCTCGCCCGACTCGAACGACAGGTCATCGCAAAACAGCACAAAGCGCTGCGGCAACTTGGCGATCTGCTCGACGATGCGCGGCAGATCGGCGAGGTGATCGCGCTCGATCTCGATCAGGCGCAAACCGGCTTCGGCATGCTCGGCGAGCAAGGCGCGCACCAGCGACGATTTGCCGGTGCCGCGCGAGCCCCAGAGCAGCGCGTGGTTGGCCGGCATGCCGTCGATGAATTGTTGGGTGTTGCGGCCCAGTTGCTCGACCTGGCGGTCAACGCCGATCAGGTCGGTCAGGCGCGTGTCGAGGCTGACCTGCAACGGCAACAGGAAACCGCTGCGACCTTCACGCTGCCAGCGCGCGGCCAGGCAATGGTGCCAGTCGATGGTTTGCCGTGGGGCCGGCAGCAACGGTTCGATACGGGCCAGAACGGCATCGGCGCGTTCAAGAAAAGCATTCAATCGGGAATCCACGTCTTCTCCTCGGGCACGTTTCACAGTAATGATGGCAAAACAGCGACTCAACACAGCATTCAACAACTCGCTCAACCCGACAGGGCTCGAGCGTGGCACCATCGGTTTCCATGCATGATCGACTATGCTTGAGCAGCGAAGGGAAACGGAAGTGGTTCAACACCCCATGGATATCAAGTTCACCCACCGGCTGTCTTACAAACAAGCCCGGCTGACCGTGCTGGTCGGTTTCATCCTGGGCACATTGCTCAGTCTGCTGCAAATAGGCATCGATTATGCCAGCGAAGACGCCTCTATCAACCGCGAAATCCTGTCGTTGCTGGAAATCAGCCATAACCCGGCATCGCGCATCGCCTACAACATCGACGCCGAACTCGCCCAGGAACTGACCATGGGCCTGCTGCGGTCGCCGGCGATCATCAGCGCGCAACTCACCGACAACACCGGAACCGTGCTCGCCAGCGTCAAACGCCAGGGCCTGCAAAGCGGCTATCGGGTGATCAGCGATTTCCTGTTTGGCGCCAATCGGCAGTTTCAGGATCGGCTCTACCTCGACCATTTGCCCGAGGAATCCCTCGGCACATTGAAGCTGGAAGTCGACACTTACTCGTTCGGCAGCCGTTTTCTGCGTCGGGCCGAAGTGACCTTGCTCAACGGTTTCGCGCGCAGCCTGCTCCTCACCGGGATCCTGCTGGCGCTGTTCTACGTGATGCTGACCAAACCATTGGTGCGGGTAATCCGCGAACTCAGCGGTCGCGATCCGCGCAGCGCCGAACCGACGTGGCTCGAATACCCGGCGGGGCATGAAAACGATGAAATCGGCGTGCTGGTGAAAGTCGCCAATCAACAGTTCGAAAACATTGCCACCGAAATCCAGCAGCGGCGCAACGCCGAAAACCGCCTGACCGACTACCTCGCGCAACTGGAAAATATCGTCTCGGCGCGTACCGCCGAGCTTAAAGCGATCAACAGCCGCCTCAGCCAATCCAATCAGGAACTGGAAGTCGCGCGCAGCACCGCGCTGGACATGGCCGAAGCGCGCTCGGCATTCCTCGCAAACATGAGCCATGAAATTCGCACGCCGCTCAACGGTTTGCTGGGGATGATCGCGTTGTCGCTCGACGGCCCACTGAATGCCGAGCAGCAGCAACAACTGTCGATCGCGCATGACTCGGGCAAAGTGCTGGTGGAACTGCTCAACGATATCCTCGACCTGTCGAAATTCGATGCCGGGCAACTGGAGCTTGAGCACATTCCGTTCGACCTCGGCTCGCTGATCGAGGACACCGCCAACCTGCTCTCGCAGAACGCCGCGCCGAGCGTCGAACTGACGTGTCTGATCGATCCGCAATTCCCCGCGCTGGTCAGCGGCGACCCGACACGAGTGCGGCAGATCGTCAGCAACCTGCTGTCCAATGCGCTGAAATTCACCCGGTTTGGCCGGGTCGATGTTCGCCTTTCGATGTTTGAGGATGGTGTGCGCATCGAAGTCTGCGACACCGGCATCGGCATCGCCCAGGACGCGCAGGTGAGAATCTTCCAGCCGTTCACCCAGGCCGGCGCCGGGATTACCCGCCAGTTTGGCGGCACCGGGCTGGGCCTGGCGCTGACCTATAACCTGTGCGAAGCGATGCAGGGGCGGCTGACCATCAGCTCCGAAGCCGGGTTCGGCAGCCAGTTTTGCGCCGACTTGCCGTTACCTTGCCACACCCGCGCGATTGCGCCGCAGCCGCTACACGGCAAAATTGTCGCGATTACGGCGGCGAGCAGCGGCCTGGCGGAATTGTTGAAAGGCTTGTTGCCGTTGTGGGGACTTGATTATCAGCAGCGCTCGATCGAAGACTCGATGCTCGGTCTGGAGCCCGATGTGCTGATCACCGACTGCCCGGAATGCCTGTTCAACCTGCGAGCGACGCTGAAAGCGCCGATTCTGCTGGTCACCGCTTATGGCAGTTTCATGCCCAGCGAAGAGGCCGCCGCGCTCGCGCCATTGCAGCAACAGGCGCGACCACTGGCGCGCAACGCCCTGTATCAAACGCTGCGCCGGGTTTTGCATCCGGACACCACGACCAGCAACGATGCGCGCCTCGAAACCCTGACGCCGCAACGGCGCGGCCGGGTGTTGCTGGTCGAGGACAACCCGGTCAATCAATTGGTCGCCAAAGGCATGCTCGGCAAACTCGGCTGCGAAGTCGTGGTGGCAGCGCATGGCGCCGAAGCGCTGGATCAACTGGAAGTGGGTGAATTCGACTTGGTGCTGATGGACTGCAACATGCCGGTGATGGATGGCTACGAAGCCAGCCGCCACATCCGCCGCAGCGGGCGCTGGCCCGAGTTGCCGATTGTCGCACTGACTGCCAACGCCATGTCCGAAGAACGCGAACGCTGCCGGGTGGCGGGCATGAGCGACTATCTGGCCAAACCGTTTCGCCGCGAAGAACTGGCCGCCCTGCTTGACTTGTGGATACCGACTACCCCAGCGCCTTGATCTGCCCGAGTAATTGGTCGAGCCCGTCGCGCAGTTCGTTCAGGCGATTCAGGTCAACGCCGCTGTCGCACAACAGCCGCGCCTTGAGCGGCCCGACCTGCTCGCGCAGGGCTTTGCCGGTTGGCGTCAGGCTCAAGTGCACTTCGCGCTCGTCCCGCGCCGAACGCTGGCGCTGCACCAGTTGCAGTTGCTCAAGGCGTTTGAGCAACGGCGTCAGCGTCCCGGAATCCAGCGCCAGGCGTTCGCCCAACGCCTTGACGGTCGGCTGCTCGGGCGCTGCTTCCTGCCATTCCCACAACACCAGCATCGCCAGGTATTGCGGATACGTCAGGCCGAGTTGATCAAGCATCGGCTTATAGCCACGAATCACCGCCCGGGAAGCGGCATACAGCTTGAAACACAGCTGGCTGTCGAGTTTCAGCGCATCGGCCGACATCTCGTTCATTTGAGCAGGGCTTCGATCTCGGCGCTCATGTCCTGCGGCTTGGTGGTCGGGGCGAAGCGCTTGACCAACTGGCCATCCTTGCCAATCAGGAACTTGGTGAAATTCCACTTGATGCCTTCGGAGCCGAGCAGGCCTGGGGCGCGTTTCTTCAATTGCACGAACAGCGGATGAGCGTCGGAACCATTGACGTCGATTTTCTTGAACAGCGGAAAGCTCACGCCGTAATTCAGTTCACAGAACTCGGAAATCGCACCTTCGTTGCCCGGTTCCTGTTTGCCGAACTGGTTGCAGGGAAACCCGAGCACCACCAGGCCTTGGTCCTTGTAAGTCTGCCAAAGCTGTTCGAGGCCTTTGTATTGCGGGGTGAAACCGCACTTGCTCGCGGTGTTGACCACCAGCACGGCTTTGCCGGCGAAGTCGGAAAGGGTTTTCTGTTCACCCTTGATGGTGGTCACCGGGATGCTCAGCAGGTTGTCGCTCATGGTTCGAAGCTCCAGACGCAAGAAGAAGCGCTGAACATAGCGAGCAATTGAATTGTGTGCAATTTAAATTATCAAAACCGATCCCCCGTAGGAGCAGAGCTTGCTCGCGAAAGCGGTTTACGATTCAACGTTGATGTTGAATGGACCGACGTCTTCGCGAGCAAGCTCTGCTCCTACAGGTTTTGCGTCAGGTGCGGGGAACCAGGTCCAGGCACACCGAGTTGATGCAATAACGCAGGCCGGTCGGCGGCGGGCCGTCCGGGAACACGTGGCCCAAATGCGCATCGCATTTTCCGCAGACCACTTCGGTGCGGATCATGCCGTGGCTGACGTCACGGATCTCGACCATCGCACTGTCGCCGATCGGCGCGTAGAAACTCGGCCAGCCACACCCGGAATCAAACTTGGTTTTCGAATCGAACAACGGCTCGTTGCAGCAGATGCAGTGGTAAACGCCGTCGATTTTGCTGTCGTTGTACTTGCCGGAAAACGGCCGTTCGGTGCCCTTGAGGCGGCAAACGTTGTACTGCTCCGGATCGAGCATCGACTTCCATTCTTCCAGGGTTTTTTCCAACTTTTCCATCATCACACCTCAGCAGCTGAAAAAGCCCGATCTGTACCTTTTCCACGGATCGGGCGGCACGTATGATTGCGCCTCGTCAAACGCCAGTCTGGCAGCCCGTCCCCGCGCATTCAAACGGATTATGAGTGTCGCCTTCGAAGGCGTCAGGCCTGTGCGCATCACGCAGGATTCCCAGTACGGTTGTACACGCGCCGCCTGGATCGTTCATTTTCGGGAACACATCGCCATGCAGGTCAGCAAATCGAACAAGCTCGCCAACGTCTGCTACGACATTCGCGGCCCAGTGCTCAAGCACGCCAAACGCCTGGAAGAGGAAGGCCATCGCATCCTCAAGCTGAACATCGGCAACCCGGCGCCTTTTGGTTTCGAAGCGCCGGATGAAATCCTCCAGGACGTCATCCGCAACCTGCCGACCGCCCAGGGCTACAGCGATTCCAAAGGCCTGTTCAGCGCACGCAAAGCGGTGATGCAGTACTACCAGCAGAAGCAGGTCGAAGGCGTCGGCATCGAGGACATTTACCTCGGCAACGGCGTTTCCGAGCTGATCGTGATGTCGATGCAGGCGCTGCTCAACAATGGCGACGAAGTGCTGGTGCCGGCGCCCGACTATCCGTTGTGGACCGCTGCCGTCAGCCTGGCGGGCGGTAATCCGGTGCATTACCTGTGCGATGAGGGCGCCGACTGGTTCCCCGACCTGGCCGACATCAAAGCCAAAATCACCCCGAACACCAAGGCCTTGGTGATCATCAACCCGAACAACCCGACCGGTGCGGTGTACTCCAGAGAAGTGTTGCTGGGCATGCTCGAACTGGCGCGCTCGCACAATCTGGTGGTGTTCTCCGACGAGATTTACGACAAGATCCTGTACGACGATGCCGTGCACATCTGCACCGCTTCGCTGGCGCCGGACCTGCTGTGCCTGACCTTCAACGGGCTGTCGAAGTCGTACCGCGTCGCTGGTTTCCGTTCTGGCTGGATCGCCATTTCCGGGCCGAAACACCACGCCCAGAGCTACATCGAAGGCATCGACATGCTGGCCAACATGCGCTTGTGTGCCAACGTCCCGAGTCAGCATGCGATTCAGACTGCGCTCGGTGGTTATCAGAGCATCAATGATCTGGTGTTGCCGCAAGGGCGATTGCTGGAACAGCGCAATCGTACGTGGGAATTGCTCAATGACATCCCCGGCGTGACTTGCGTCAAACCGATGGGCGCGCTGTATGCGTTCCCGCGGATCGACCCGAAAGTCTGCCCGATTCACAACGACGAGAAGTTCGTGCTCGACCTGCTGCTCTCCGAAAAGCTTCTGGTGGTTCAGGGCACGGCGTTCAACTGGCCATGGCCGGATCACTTCCGCGTCGTCACCCTGCCCCGCGTCGACGAGCTGGATCAGGCCATCGGCCGCATCGGCAACTTCCTCAAGACCTATCGTCAGTAAGCTGAAATCCGCCGTGCGACGCCATTTTCTGTCGCACGGTGATTGATTCAGCAACACATCTCTGCCCCCAGCCACCCTTTCTGCTTGTCACCGCTGTCATGTGACGAATTCTGCGTTCGCGCCTAATAAAGACTGGGGTTTGCAGGTCAATCGGTTGACGAACTTTTCCTGCAACTGCGCAGGAAATGTCCTGCACGATGCTGAACCATGGCTGTAGGACACAGTTTGAAATAGTCACCCGGTTGAATAGCACGGTGCAGCACCTTATATACCCCGCAGTACGCTACATCTTTAGCATGAGGAGATTTCTACAACCATGATGCGCATCCTGCTGTTTTTGGCCACTAACCTGGCGGTCGTGCTGATAGCCAGCATCACCCTGAGCCTTTTTGGCTTCAACGGGTTCATGGCGGCCAACGGGGTTGATCTCAACCTCAATCAGCTGCTGATTTTCTGTGCTGTGTTTGGTTTTGCCGGTTCGCTGTTCTCGCTGTTCATCTCCAAGTGGATGGCGAAGATGAGCACCAGCACCCAGATCATCAGCCAGCCGCGCACCCGTCACGAACAATGGCTGCTGCAGACCGTTGAACAACTGTCGCGCGAAGCCGGGATCAAGATGCCCGAGGTCGGGATTTTCCCGGCCTACGAGGCCAACGCGTTCGCCACCGGCTGGAACAAGAACGACGCGCTGGTCGCGGTCAGCCAGGGCTTGCTCGAGCGGTTCTCGCCGGATGAAGTGAAAGCCGTGCTGGCCCACGAAATCGGCCACGTTGCCAACGGTGACATGGTCACCCTGGCGCTGATTCAAGGCGTGGTGAACACCTTCGTGATGTTCTTCGCGCGGATCATCGGCAACTTTGTCGACAAGGTGATTTTCAAGAACGAAGAAGGCCAGGGCATCGCCTATTACGTGGCGACGATTTTCGCCGAACTGGTGCTGGGCATTCTCGCCAGCTCGATCGTCATGTGGTTCTCGCGCAAACGCGAATTCCGCGCCGACGAAGCCGGCGCTCGCCTGGCCGGGACCAACTCGATGATCGGCGCGTTGCAACGCCTGCGGGCCGAACAGGGCTTGCCGGTGCACATGCCGGACACCTTGAGCGCGTTCGGCATCAACGGCGGCATCAAGCAAGGGTTTGCTCGTATGTTCATGAGCCACCCGCCGCTGGAAGAGCGCATTGACGCGCTGCGTCGTCGCGGCTGAGAGGCTTCGCCATAAATGAAAAGGCCCGCATTGAATGCGGGCCTTTTTTTGTCTGGCGGTTCGTGCGGTGCCTGTTCGAACGCTATCGCGAGCAAGCTCGCTCCCATAGTTGACTGGGTGCAATCACAACTGCGTGATCGGCAACGCCCCCTGTAGGAGCGAGCTTGCTCGCGATAGGGCCAGTGAAGTCAGCAAACCTTAATGAGTGGAAACCCGATATATCCGCTCTTCCAACCGCGTAACCCCACTCTCGACAAATTTTACGCTCGCGCCCAGCACATCCTGGTCTTCGAGAATCTTCAATTGCCACGACGCGCTGAACAGTCGCTGCACTTCATCATCGAGCACCGCGAACGGCGGGCCGTCCTTCTGGATCTGGTCGTAGTCGAGGGTGATCAGCAATCCCAGCGAATCCTTCGGCAAAATCCGCGTCAGGTGCTCGGCGTATTGCTCGCGCATCTTCGGCGGCAAGGCGATCAGCGCCGCGCGGTCGTACAACGCGCTGCAATCGGCGACATCGCCGGCGGTCAGCGCGAAGAAGTCACCGCACCAGATTTCGATGGAGCCCGCGCGATAGACGGTGAACGGCCCTTGATCGCTGACGTCCGGGTCAAATTGATGCTCGTGGAAAAAGTCCTCCACGGCTTTTTCCGATAACTCGATGCCCAACACCTCGTGCCCGCATTTGGCCAGCCACAACAGGTCCAGGCTTTTCCCACACAGCGGCACCAATACCCGCGCGCCCTCTTCCAGGCCGAGTTGCGGCCAATACCGTTGCAGATATGGATTCACTTCCGGCAGGTGAAAGCCGATCTGATTCGACGTCCACCGCTTGTGCCAAAACTCCGGCTGCATAATTAATCCCGAAAATTCGATCAAAAGACCCTAAAACTTATATTAGATTTAGATCAATGATCTGACTGAAGATGACGCCATCTTACCCCTCAGGAGCTCTTTCATGTTCCCCAGCCTGTACATATCCCATGGTTCGCCGATGTTGGCACTCGAACCTGGCGCAAGCGGCCCTGCGCTGACGCGCCTCGCAGCGCAGTTGCCCAAGCCCAAAGCCATTGTGATTGTGTCGGCGCATTGGGAAAGCAACGAGTTGCTGGTCAGCGGCAATCCACAACCGGAAACCTGGCACGACTTCGGCGGCTTCCCCAAGGCCTTGTTCGAGGTGCAATACCCGGCGCCGGGCGATCCGCAACTGGCGGCCGAGGTGGTCGAATTGTTGAATGCCAATGACCTGCCGGCGCGCATCGACGCCCGACGACCATTCGATCACGGGGTCTGGGTGCCGTTGTCATTGATGTACCCGCAGGCGGATATTGCGGTGGTGCAAGTCTCACTGCCGACCCGTGGCGGCCCGGCGCTGCAAACCCGTGTCGGGCAGGCGCTGCAGAGTTTGCGCGAGCATGGCGTGCTGCTGATCGGTTCCGGCAGCATCACTCACAATTTGCGCGAGCTGGACTGGCACGCGGGCCCGGAGAGCGTCGAGCCGTGGGCCAAGGTGTTCCGCGACTGGATGATTGAAAAACTCGCGGCGAACGATGAAGCGGCGCTGCACGATTATCGCCAGCAAGCGCCGAATGCCGCGCGCAATCATCCGAGTGACGAGCATTTGCTGCCGCTGTACTTTGCGCGCGGCGCGGGAGGTGAATTCGCGATTGCCCATCAGGGGTACACTATGGGCGCGCTGGGCATGGACATTTATCGCTTTGGCTGACCGGTAGACCGAGGGGCGGCCATCGCGAGCAGGCTCACTCCTGCACTGGAATGCATTGCCCTTGCAGGGGTGAGCCTGCTCGCGATGGGGACACAGGGTCTTCAGCCAAGCACAAACAGCAGGCCAAAAAAAATCCCCGAACCAGTCGGGGATTTTTTATGTTCGATCAATCAGCTCAAGAGCCGATCAATCTTCGCGATAGCGACGCAGCTTCAACTGCTTGCCAGCAACGCGAGTGTCCTTCAGCTTGGTCAGGAGTTTTTCCAGACCATCTTCCGGCAGCTCGACGAGGCTGAAGCTATCACGCACCTGGATGCGACCGATTGCTTCGCGAGCCAGACCACCTTCGTTGAGGATGGCGCCCAGCAGGTTTTTCGCAGCGATACCATCACGCGCGCCCAGCGCGGTACGGCAACGTGCACGACCTTCGGCCAATGCAACCGGAGCACGACGCTCACGATCACCACGGTCCGGACGATCACCGGTACGCTCTGGACGATCGCCACGCGGTGCGTTGTTCGGCACCAGTGGACGTTCTTTCTCGATTGCAGCCAGGGTCAACGCCTGAGCGTTGGTGGCCTTGCGCAGCAGAGCAGCGGCCAGTGCACGCGGGGTGCAACCGATGTCGGCGGTCAGGCGATCAAGCAGATCACCGTGAGTCGATTCGGCATCGGCAACCAGTGGCGACAGGCTGTTGGTCAATTTCTTGATGCGTGCATCGAGAACAGCTTGTGCGTCCGGCAGGCGAACTTCAGCAACTTTCTGCCCGGTTACACGCTCGATCACTTGCAGCATGCGGCGCTCACGTGGAGTCACCAGCAACAATGCACGACCTTCGCGACCGGCACGGCCAGTACGGCCGATACGGTGAACGTAGGATTCCGGATCGTACGGCATATCAACGTTGAACACGTGAGTGATGCGCGGAACGTCCAGACCACGAGCAGCAACGTCGGTCGCCACAACGATGTCCAGACGGCCATCCTTGAGGGATTCGATCACGCGCTCACGCTGGTTCTGAGCAATGTCACCGTTCAGCGCAGCGGCTTTGTAGCCTTTGGCTTCCAGGGCACTGGCCAGGTCCAGGGTCGCTTGCTTGGTGCGCACGAACATGATCAGGGCGTCGAAGTCTTCGACTTCCAGCAGGCTCAATACAGCCGAGGTCTTCTGGTCAGCGTGAACCAACAGGTGAGCCTGTTCGATCGCGGTAACGGTCTGAGTCTTGGTCTGGATTTTCACGTGCTGCGGATCACGCAGGTGACGCTCGGCAATCGCGCGGATCGACTGCGGCAGGGTCGCCGAGAACAATACGGTCTGACGGGTTGCAGGCAACGACTTGAAGATGACTTCCAGGTCGTCCATGAAGCCGAGTTTGAGCATTTCGTCCGCTTCGTCGAGAACCAGGTGGTTCACGGTAGCGAGGACTTTTTCGTCACGACGCAGGTGGTCGCACAGACGGCCCGGAGTGGCGACAACGATCTGTGCGCCATTACGGATTGCTTTCAGTTGTGGGCCCATCGGGGCGCCGCCGTAAACGGCCACAACGGTAACGCCCGGCATTTGCTTAGCGTAGGTTTCGAAAGCGGTTGCTACTTGCAGCGCCAACTCACGGGTTGGCGCCAGGATCAGGGCTTGCGGCTCGCGCTTGGCAGGATCGATGCGATGCAGAATAGGCAGTGCGAACGCGGCGGTTTTACCGGTACCGGTTTGCGCTTGGCCAATCATGTCGTGGCCGGCCATGATGATCGGGATCGATTGCTGCTGAATAGCCGAAGGTTCTTCGTAGCCAGTCGCGATGACGGCTGCAAGAATATTCGGATTAAGATTAAAAGCGGCGAAGCCGCCGGTTTCCTGGGTCATGGGTCTGCCTCTAAGTGCATCCGCAAAGACCCATGCTCCAAAGCTGCGCATGCCGTGTAAGACTCAAGAGTCGCCCTGGCTGCTTTGTCGGCGGGGATTTGCGAAAACGAATGAATGAAAAAGATTCGTCAAGGGAGAGTCCGCTGTGCGGACGTGCAGCCGAAGCTGACTTCGGGGAATTGCGCTACCTAAACGCGGCCCGGTTAAAGGCCGGCGCGCACTATACCGGAATTCGCCCAAAAAGGGAGCATTATTTGTCGGAAAACTGACGGATACACGGTTGTGTCACAGACTTTGCGGATAATCGCGCAAGCGTCTATTTTTCAAAGGCCCGGCCCTGCTGACGATGGCGCTAAAACGATTCACCCGAGGTGTCCCGACCTTTGGTCTTGCCGTACTCACCCGCCCCCCTTCCCGCCCGAGGAAATGCGCCATGAATCAGTCTGTTGCCAGCCGTGTCAGCCGTGAGCGGCGCGGTCATGTCTTGTTGCTGGGCCTCGACCGGGTGGCCAAGCGCAACGCCTTCGACCTCGATCTGCTGAATGCGCTGAGCCTGGCCTACGGCGAATTCGAAGCCGACGCCGAGGCGCGGGTGGCCGTGGTGTTCGCCCACGGCGAGCACTTTACCGCCGGGCTCGACCTGATCAACGCCAGCGCCGCCCTCGCCGAAGGCTGGCAGGCGCCACCCGGCGGCTGCGATCCGTGGGGCGTGTTCGCCGGGCCGAGGGTGAGCAAACCGGTGATCGTCGCCGCGCAAGGTTATTGCCTGACGATTGGCATTGAGCTGATGCTGGCGGCCGACATCAACCTCTGCGCGAGCAATACCCGCTTTGCGCAGATGGAAGTGCAGCGCGGGATTTTCCCGTTCGGCGGCGCCACGCTGCGCCTGCATCAATTGGCGGGCTGGGGCAACGCGATGCGCTGGCTGCTGACCGGCGATGAGTTTGATGCGCATGATGCGCTGCGTTTGGGCCTGGTCCAGGAAGTCATGGCCAGCGAGGACCTGCTGCCGCGCGCCATTGAACTGGCGGAACGCATCGCGCGGCAGGCACCGCTGGGGGTTCAGGCGACATTGATGTCGGCGCGGCAGGCGCGTTATGAAGGGGAAGTCGCGGCGGCGCAAGGGTTGCCGGCGATGGTCAAGAAGTTGCTGGGCAGCGAGGATGCGCGGGAAGGTGTGCGGTCGATGATCGAGAAGCGGCCCGGGGTGTTCAAAGGGGTTTGAGAGTTGTGGCAATGCGGATAATGCTATCGCGGGCAAGCCATGCTCCCACACGTTGCCCATCCCTCTGTGGGAGCATGGCTTGCCCGCGATGACGCCAATACACACACCACACTATGTCGCCGGGCGAATCGCTTTGATCAACGACGACAACGAATACCCCAACCGCGGCGCCAGCCCTTCGGCGCGTTCGATCAGGCCGTCCATGTCCAGCTCCTGATCCAACTCCGACGGCACAATCAGAATCACGTTGCCCTCCTTCACCGGCAGTTCCCAGTAATGGCGGCTATACAATCCGCGAAACAGCGCCGCGCCCAACGGCTTGCCGTCGTCCGTCGCCCACTGATTGATCACCAGCCAGCCACCCGGATTCAGGCGTTTCTGACAGTTTTCCAAAAACCCCCAGGCCAGATGCCCGACACCCGGCCCGACGTCGGTATACAGGTCGACAAAAATCAGGTCCGCCGGCTCAGCCGTTTCCAGCAGGTCCAGCGCATCGCCGACGCGGATGTACAACCGCGGATCATCGTCGAGCCCGAGGTATTCAATGGCCAGGCGCGGCACGTCGGGGCGCAGTTCGATGGCTTCGACGTCTTCCAGTGGCAAGAACTTGAGGCAGGCCTGGGTCAGCGTGCCCGCGCCCAGACCGAGGAACAGCGCGCTGTCCGGCTGCTCGTGGCACAACGCGCCGATCAGCATCGCGCGGGTGTAATCGTATTCCAGCCAGCTCGGATCAGCGGTGAACACACAGCTTTGCTCGATGGCGTCGCCGAATTCGAGAAAACGATAATCGGCCACTTCCAGCACGCGGATCACGCCGAACTCATCCTGTACCTCGGCGAGCAAATGCTCGACGCGCTCCTCAGTCATTTCATCTCCTGATCGTTGCAGGCCCTGCATTCGGGTCAACAGCAACGCAACACGCCGCAACATGAAGCGGCAAAGGCGCGATTGTCGGCGAAGCGACGGGAACAGGTCACGCACTAATTGCTGATAACATGAGCGCCCGTGCGTAAACACTAGAGACCGTGATGAGCCAACCCTGGAGCCCTGACAGCTGGCGTGCCTTGCCGATCCAGCAACAACCCCGTTACCCCGACGCCGCGCATCTGGCGCAGGTCGAGCAAACGTTGGCCAGCTATCCGCCGCTGGTGTTTGCCGGTGAAGCCCGGGAGTTGCGCCGTCAGTTTGCCGAAGTGACTCAGGGCCGCGCGTTTCTGCTGCAGGGCGGCGACTGCGCCGAGAGCTTCGCCGAATTCTCCGCCGCGAAAATCCGCGACACCTTCAAAGTCCTCCTGCAAATGGCCATTGTCATGACGTTTGCCGCCGGTTGCCCGGTGGTCAAAGTCGGGCGCATGGCCGGCCAGTTCGCCAAACCGCGTTCGGCCAACGACGAGACCATCGACGGCGTGACCCTGCCGGCCTACCGTGGCGACATCGTCAACGGCATCGGTTTCGACGAAAAAAGCCGCGTGCCGGACCCGGAACGGCTGCTGCAGTCCTATCACCAGTCCACCGCGACCCTGAACCTGCTGCGCGCCTTTGCCCAGGGCGGTTTCGCCGACCTGCATCAAGTGCATAAATGGAACCTGGATTTCATCGCCAACTCAGCGCTCGCCGAGAAGTACAGCCACCTCGCCGATCGCATCGATGAAACCCTGGCATTCATGCGCGCCTGCGGCATGGACAGCTCGCCGCAATTGCGCGAAACCAGTTTCTTCACTGCCCACGAAGCGCTGCTGCTGAACTACGAAGAAGCGTTCGTGCGCCGCGACAGCCTGACCAACGATTACTACGATTGCTCGGCGCACATGCTGTGGATCGGCGACCGCACCCGTCAGCTCGACGGCGCCCACGTCGAATTCCTGCGCGGCGTGAACAACCCGATCGGGGTCAAAGTCGGCCCGAGCATGAACCCTGAAGACCTGATCCGCCTGATCGACGTGCTCAACCCGGACAACGATCCGGGCCGTTTGAACCTGATTGCGCGGATGGGCGCGAACAAGGTCGGCGATCACTTGCCGCAACTGATTCGCGCTGTCGAGCGTGAAGGCAAGAAAGTGCTCTGGAGCTCGGACCCGATGCACGGCAACACGATCAAGGCCAGCAGCGGCTACAAGACCCGCGACTTTGCGCAGATTCTTGGCGAGGTGAAGCAGTTCTTCCAGGTGCATGAAGCGGAAGGCACCTACGCCGGCGGTATTCACATCGAGATGACCGGGCAGAACGTCACCGAGTGCATCGGCGGCGCGCGGCCGATTACCGAGGATGGCTTGTCGGATCGCTACCACACCCATTGCGACCCACGGATGAATGCCGATCAGTCGCTGGAACTGGCGTTTTTGATTGCTGAGACGTTGAAGCAGGTTCGACGCTAAATCGCGTCGCGCCCTTCGCGGGCAAGCCTCGCTCCTACAGGATTACGCGATCCCTTGTAGGAGCAAGGCTTGCCCGCGAAGGCGTCCGCTCAATCACCGCCAATCTGTGCCAATGCCACCCTTAACCGCGCCGCACTCACTCGCTGACAATTGAGCTGCACCTGCGCCAATCCCAGCCAATCCGCCATCCGCCGCAAATTGACGGCCAACGCCAACATCCCCGCCTCGTCCAGCCCCGGCTCTTCCTCATGCACGGCATGCACCGCCAAGCGCCCCGCTGCCCGTTCTGCACGTAAATCCACGCGCGCGGCGATCCGTTCATTGTGCAAAAACGGCAAGACGTAATAGCCGTAGACCCGCTTGATTTGCGGCGTGTAAATCTCCAGCCGATAGCGAAAATCGAACAAACGCTCGGTGCGGCTGCGCTCCCAGATCAGCGAATCGAACGGCGACAGCAAGGCGCTGGCCTCGACTTTGCGCGGCACGCTCGGCTCCGGCAGGCAGTACGCCGGTTGGCGCCAGCGCTCGACTTCGCACGCCAGTAACACGCCCGCCTCCACCAGCTCTGCCAAACGCGGTCGGGCGTCGCCAGGGTTCAGCCGAAAATAATCGCGCAGGTCCTTTTCCGTGGCCACGCCCAAGGCGTTCGCCGCGTGCAGCAACAAATCTCGCTGCGCCTCGGCTTCGCTGAGTAAAGGTTGCTGCAGGATCGCCGATGGAATCACTCGTTCCGGCAAATCATAAAGTCGTTCAAAACCACGGCGCCCGGCGACCGTTACTTCGCCCGCAGCGAACAGCCATTCCAGCGCATGCTTCTCCGCCGACCAATCCCACCATGGCCCGGCGCGCTCCTGACGCGTCGACAAACTGCCCGCACCCAATGCGCCGAGCTCCTCGACCGACGCCAATACGCGGCGAATGGTGTCCTGCTGTTCCCGGCCAAAACGCGCGAGTTGCTGATAGATATCTTCGCCGCGCGTCGCCCGCGCCATGCGCCAGCGCATCAGCGGGTACATCGACAGCGGCAACAATGACGCTTCATGGCCCCAATATTCGAACAACGTGCGGCGCCGGCCCGTACTCCAGGCAGCCTGGTCGAGCAAGTCGGAAGAATAAGTGCCGAGACGGGAAAACAGAGGAAGGTAGTGCGAGCGCACTAACGCATTGACGGAATCGATCTGCAGGATGCCCAGGCGTTCGATCAGCCGGTTGAGCTGCAGCGCTTTGATCGTCGCTGGCGGCTGGCGCCCGTTGAACCCTTGGGCGGCCAGTGCCAGACGTCGAGCCTGCTTGTTGGAAAAAGACAGTTTGGAAGAGGACAGTATTGCGGGCATGAGCATCTCCTTGTCTGCTCGCAACCTACCTCAATGGAGAAGGGTTTGTGTATCAATCGCCTGATCATTGGTGCGTCGGTCACTTGTGCATCGGATCGTCCCAGAATGGCCGCACTGACTCGTGCTCGACATCCGCACGACTGACGCCAATGTCCTTGAGTGCTTCGTCGCTCAGGCTCGCCAACATCTCGCGTTCGCGGTGAAGTTCGTACCAGCGGCTAAACTTGTGCAGCAAATCGGAAACGGCGTGGATTGAGAATTTTTCGTCCGTTACATGTTCGTGTTGACCTTTCATCATGTCGCCCTCCTTTAGGGATGGCTCAAGTCTCGCGCCGCAGCTAAGATCAATCCAACGAATGTTTCTGATGCAATACATCTCGGAGATTGATGAATGTCGGCGTTCCCCAGTATCGATACCGATGTCCTGCGCACCTTCGTCGCCATCGCCGATTTGGGCGGCTTCACCCGCGCCGGCGAGATGGTCAACCGCACGCAGTCTGCGGTGAGCATGCAGATGAAACGCCTGGAAGAAGACGTGTTGCAGCGCCAGCTGTTCGAGCGCGACGGACGCCAGGTCAAGCTGACCGCCGAGGGCCAGGTGCTGCTCGGCTACGCGCGGCGCATCCTCAAATTGCACAGCGAGGTGTTCAATACCCTGCGCGAGCCGCACATGGTCGGCACGGTGCGCATCGGCACGCCGGACGATTACGTGATGCGTTTTCTGCCGGGGATTCTCTCGCGCTTCGCCAAGTTCTATCCGCTGATCCAGATCGAGGTGCATTGCGAATCGACCCGGCAGCTCTTGCAGCGCCAGGATCTGGACCTGTCGATCGTCACCCGCGAACCCGGCACCGAGATCGGCCAGTTGCTGCGCAGGGAGCGTTTTGTCTGGGCCGAGGCGCAATGTTTCAGCGCCCACGAGCAGACGCCGTTGCCGCTGGCGATGTTCAACAGTGATTGTTTCTGCCGCTTGTGGGCGTGCAATGCGCTGGACGCGATGGGCCGCGATTACCGCATTGCCTACAACAGTTCGAGCCTGTCGGCGTTGATGGCAGTGGTCAGCGCCGGTCTGGCAGTGACCGCGCAACTGGAAAGCCTGATCACCCCGGACATGCGCATCCTCGGTGCCGCCGAAGACCTGCCGCTGCTGCCCGAGGCTTGCATCATGCTCGTGCGCAACCTGCACAATCCGTCGCCGATCACCGAATGCCTGGCCGAGCACATCGTCGAAGGCTTCAAACTTTAAACGCGAGCATCACCGCACAAAGCACCAGAAAACCGCAGAACAGCCCGCGCAGCAGCCGTTCCGGCAAGGCGTGGGCAATTTTCACGCCCCAACTGATGCTCATCAGCCCGCCGATGGCCAACGGCAAACCGATCATCCAATGCACCTGATGATGCACCGCGTAAGTCACCAGCGTGACCCCGGTGCTCGGCAAGG
The DNA here is from genome assembly GCF_900105155.1 of Pseudomonas prosekii. Lineage (NCBI taxonomy): Bacteria > Pseudomonadati > Pseudomonadota > Gammaproteobacteria > Pseudomonadales > Pseudomonadaceae > Pseudomonas > Pseudomonas prosekii. The sequence goes on along the minus strand of NZ_LT629762.1, from coordinate 4,887,978 downwards.
CCAGCGCGAGCGACAAGCCTTGAGCGACCACTTGAGTAGTGCCGAACAGGCTGGTCAGCACCGGCGTCGCCACCACCGCGCCACCGACGCCGAACAATCCGCCCATGGTCCCCGACGCCGCGCCCAGCACGCCGAGCCATGGCCAGGAATATTTCATCTGCGTGGACGCCGGCGCGTTAGCGGTAAACATTCGCACAAGGTTGTAGACGGACAACGCCACCAGAAACGCGACAAATCCTGCGCGCATGGTTTGCGCGTCGATGCCCACCGCCCAGATCGAACCGAGCCAGGCAAAGCAGAATCCCATCGAGGCCAACGGCAACGCGTGACGCAATTCGATCCGGTTGCGCTGGTGATAACGCCACAGCGCCAGCATCACGTTGGGCACGACCATCACCAGCGCCGTGCCTTGGGCGATTTGTTGATCGAGCCCGCACAGCACACCGAGCAACGGAATGGCGATCAGACCACCGCCAATCCCGAACAAACCACCCAAGGTGCCCAGCGCGGCGCCAAAAATCAGATACAGCACAAACTCAATCACAGCCAATTCCTCTCGTCAGGCCTTGCATCCTACGCAGTCGACGCTAGCGGGGAAACGCACAGCAACGCACAATGGCTGTGCCGATATCGCATAAGCGTTGATAAATATGAATCCCAATCAATTGACCGACCAACTCGGGCTGTTTCTCGATGTGCTGGAAACCGGCAGTTTTTCTGCGGCGTCACGGCGTCATCCGCTGACGCCATCGGCGGTGGCGCGGCGCATCGACAGCCTCGAAAGCGCGGTCGGCAGTCAGTTGTTTCTGCGCAGCACTCACGCGGTGCGCGCGACGCCAGCCGGCCTGGCATTTGCCGAGCGCGCGCGGCGGATCGTCGCCGAATTGCGCCTGGCGCGGGCGGAAGCGGTATCGCTGAGCAGCGCGCCTGAAGGGCTGATTCGGGTGGATGCGCCCGCCGCGTTCGGGCGTCGACATCTGGCGCCGGTGATCGCCGATTTCCTGATGCTGTATCCGGGCCTCGACGTGCAATTGCATTTGATCGACAGTTTTGTCGACATGCAGGGTTTGAACCTGGGCAAAGTCGATCTGGTGCTGCGCGCCGGGCAACTGGCCGACACGCGGCTGGTGGCGACACCGCTGGCGAACATGGTGCGCATTGCCTGCGCCAGCCCTGACTATCTGAAACGTCGCGGCGTGCCGACCGATCCGGCGCAGTTGATTGAACACGATGGCCTCGACTGGGACGGCCTCGCCCCGCCCTTCGCCTGGCGTTTCGAGCAAGAAGGTCGGATGCAATTGCATCGCCCGGCGCGCATCCGCATGAGCGCCAATAACGCCGAGGCGCTAGTCTGTGGCGCGCTCGCCGGGCTTGGCATCGCGCATCTGCCGACGTGGCTGGCCAGCGAATATTTGCTGCGCGGCGAACTGCTGCCGCTGTTCTGCGAAAACGGCCTGCCGAAACCGGAGAGCGCCGGCATTTACGCGTTGCGCCTGGAGCAGCAGGCCAGTTCGCGCAGTCGGCTGTTGCTGGAATACCTGAAAACCCGCTTCAGCCCGATTGCGCCGTGGGACTTGGCGCTGCAAGGCACGCTGGCGGGTTACTGACCGAGAATTATCTGGCGCATTAAAGATTCGACCGCTAGATTCATGACGATGACAGATCAAGGCTTTGCGATGACCACCAAACGCGACACCCCGGATACCTGCGACCACCTGCTGCTGGACAATCAGGTCTGCTTCGCCCTGCATTCGACTTCACTGCTGATGACCAAGGTTTACAAGCCATTGCTGCAAGCGCTGGGCCTGACCTATCCGCAGTACCTGGCGATGCTGGTGTTGTGGGAACGGGATGGTCTGACCGTAGGAGAAATCAGCACGCGACTGCTGACCGATCCGGGCTCGTTGACCCCGCTGCTCAAGCGTCTGGAAGTCGAGGGATTACTCAGCCGGACCCGCAGTCGCGAGGATGAACGAGTGGTGATTGTCGAGCTGACCGAGCAAGGCCGGGCGTTGCGCGAGAAGGCCCGAGGGATTCCGCAGTGCATTCTTGGCGCGAGTGGGCAGACGATTCAGCAATTGCAGAAACTGCAGAATGATGTGCAGGAACTGCGCAGCAATCTTCAGGAAAGCCTCTAGCTTTCAGATCATCATACAACCCTTGTGGGAGCGGGCTTGCTCGCGATGGCGGTGCATCAGGCAGTTTTTTGCTGGATGACCTACCGTAATCGCGAGCAAGCTCGCTCCCACATTTGTTTTTGGTGGCTTCACAAAAATATTCATGCCTGAAAAATTCTGGCGCACCGCTCTAACTTGAGGCTCTCCTGCCGAGCGAGTCGTCCAGCGATCTCGATTCAGCACACTTCCTCAAAAATTTATCTTGCGCGCTAAATATTTGCGCAATACATTCACCTCGAACTTACTTAGCGCACAAACAATTAGCGCGAATCATCCAAACCCGGAACGAGGCTCACATCATGCAAACTCTCTACACCGCAATCGCAACTTCCACCGGTGGCCGTGATGGTCGTGCAGTGTCCAGCGACAATATCCTCGACGTCAAACTCGCCACCCCGAAAGAACTCGGCGGTGCTGGTGGTGCGGCGACCAACCCTGAGCAACTGTTCGCCGCCGGTTATTCCGCTTGCTTCATCGGCGCGCTGAAGTTCGTCGCCAGCCAGACCAAGCGCAGCATCCCGAACGACGCCTCGATCACCGCGCATGTCGGCATCGGTCAGATTCCTGGCGGTTTTGGTCTGGACATCGACTTGCATATCAGCCTGCCGGGCCTGGAACAAGCCGATGCGCAGAGCCTGGTCGACGCCGCTCACCAGGTTTGCCCGTACTCCAATGCAACGCGTGGCAACGTTGATGTGCGTCTGCATTTGAGCGTCTGATCAGCGCCAGCAAAAAACCTGCGAGATTGAAGGCTGATCGCGAAACAGCTTTCTTCCAGACACAAAAAAGCCCGACTCAATGGTCGGGCTTTTTCATTCCTGAAGCTGTGCTTATTTAGCACGGCCCTTGTAGGAACCGCCTTCGCGGGTGTCGATTTCGATGCGATCACCGATTTCGATGAAGTCAGCAACCTGCAGCTCAGTACCGTTGCTCAGCTTGGCTGGCTTCATGACTTTGCCGGAAGTGTCGCCGCGAGCGGAACCTTCGGTGTAGTCAACGACGCGCACGATAGTGGTCGGCAGTTCTACGGAAACCAGACGCTCTTCGAAGAAGATCGCTTCGCAAACATCAGTCATGCCTTCTTCAACGAAAGGCAGAACGGCTTCGATGTCTTCAGCGTTCAGCTCGTACATGGTGTAGTCGGTGGTGTCCATGAACGTGTAGGTGTCGCCGCTGATGAAGGACAGGGTCGCTTCTTTGCGGTCGAGGATTACGTCGTCCAGTTTGTCGTCAGCGCTGTAAACGATCTCGGTCTTGTAACCGGTCAGCAGGTTCTTCAGCTTGGTCTTCATGATCGCGCTGTTACGACCGGACTTGGTGAATTCAGCTTTCTGAACCAGCCAAGGATCGTTTTCGAGACGGATCACGGTACCGGGTTTCAGTTCTTTACCAGTTTTCATTGCGAATATCCGAATTTGGATGGGATTTACAAAAATCTAGGTCGCGTATCATATCCAATTTACATAAAACTGTACCAGCGCCGCGGCAAGATCCGCCTGCAAGGCTTGTTCCAGACACCACGCCTCGGCATGATTTTGCAGCTCTGGCCAGTGTTTGCGGGTCGTGAGCCACTGGTCGGTCATGTCCTCGCCGGCGTTCCATGCGCGCCAAAGACTGCTGATTGCCGCGCTCGCAGGCGCTGACAGGCCTTTTGTGTAGAGCGCAAGGAAGGCTTCGAGCTTGTCCAGGTGAATGTCTTCGTCCTGCCGATAGATGTGCCACAGCAGCGGCCGCCCTGCCCATTGCGCGCGAACAAACGAGTCTTCGCCGCGCACCGCGTTGAAGTCGCAGCACCACAGCAGGTGGTCGTACTGGTCCTGACGCACGAATGGCAACACTTGCACGGTCAGGCCATTACGCACATGCACCGCGCCCGCCGCCAGTTCACTGACCCCGAGCCAGCGCTGGACATCGCCGAGAATCCGCCCTTCCGGCACCAGCAAATGCGCAGGCGTGGAATCGCTTGCCAAGGCGTCGAGCCAACTGGCCAATCCGGCATTTTCGTAGGCAAACAGCGAGATCAACTGCGCGTCTGGCGCAGGATCAATGCCTAACCCGTGCAGGAATTGTCGCTGGGCTTCGGGGTCTTGCTGAAACGCCCTGCGCCATTCGAGCAAACCGTTCTCACGCAACAAGCCGCCAGTGCCTTTCTGGAATCCCGGAAAGAAGAAATACTTCTGCACACTTTTGTATTTCACCGACGGCAAACCGTGGCAACCGATGACCCAGTCTTCGGCGCTCAAATAGTCGAGGTTCATCCACAGCGGTGGTTTTTCGCGTGCGGCCATCGCGTCCATGAAGGCGCTGGGCAACTGGCAGGCAAACGCGGCGATGACCACGTCGCCGGCATCGACCGGCTGCCATTCGGTCGGCCATTGACGCACCTCGACACCCTGCTGCCATTGCTGCGCGGCGTCGACATCGATCTGCGGACACAAGCGTTCAAACGCGCGCAAGTCGTCGACCCACAACCGCACATCGACACCGTGCTCGGCGACTAACTGCCGGGCCAGACGCCAGGTCACACCGATGTCGCCGAAGTTGTCGACCACGGTGCAAAAAATATCCCAGCGCCCGCGGTTTTTCATTTGAGGCAGTTCAGGCATTACAACTCCCGTTGGCGAAAACACCGATTGTCCGCATAAATTACCCCGTGCAGAAGAGCCGCCGACGATTAATCTTCGTGCGACAATCGCCAACCATCCGCGATCACCCGCCAGGAGGCAGCCATGCCCTACCGTCCCAACCCGCGCCGTCCGTTGCCGATTCGCCTGAGTGCCGTGCAACTGAGCGGCAGCATTGCCTTGGGCATCTGGCTGGGTTTTCTGGCCATTGCGCTGACCTGTTGGCTGGCCTCGCGCTGGCTCTTTCCCGAGCAATTGGCGCCCGTGGCCCAAGCCGTGCAGCAACTGGCCAAGCCGCCAGCGGTGGTGCAACCGGAGGCTGAAACGCCGATGTTCGAGCAATATCAGCAGAACCTGCGGCAGAACGAGCTGCAGCAAAATCTTGATCAGGCGCGCAGCAATACGCGCAATCTGTCGAACCCCAAATGCCAGTTCTGGCTGCAACAGGACCGCAACGCGCCGAACGAAAAAAGCCGCGCCAACGTCCAGCAATTCTGCGATTGATCATGAACAAGCCTTTCGTCCACCAATTGATTCTCGACAAGCTGCGCATCGATCTCGACATCGCGGAACGCGCGGCGCAAACCGCGTACGAAACCGCGACCCACGAAGAAAACATCGCCGAAAACAAATACGACACGCTCGGTCTGGAGGCGTCGTACCTCGCCGCCGGGCAAGCGAAACGGGTCGAGGAAATCCGTCATTCACTCAATCTGTGTCAGAACCTGATCTTGCGTGCGTATGACGATCAGCGCGGTATCGAAGTCGGCGCCCTGCTGGGTCTCGAAGACGACAAGGGACGCGAGCAATGGCTGTTCCTCGCCCCTGACGCGGCGGGTTTGAAGGTCGATGTGGTCGGGCAACTGGTGACCGTCATCACCCCGCGCTCGCCGCTGGGCAAAAGCCTGCTGGGCAAGATTGAAGGTGATGAGGTGGAGATTCTGGTGGCGGGCGCTCGGCAACAGTTCGCTGTTACCGAGGTGATCTGAAGCTGTTCAGTGGCCTGGCAGTTTAGTGGGCTGGCCGCTTAGTGAACCGGCAGTTCGACGCCGTCGAACAGTTCTTCCAGTTCCTGTTTGTTGTGGCACTGAATGGCTTTGGCCATGACTTCGCGGGTCAGGTGCGGCGCAAACTTCTCGATGAAGTCGCACATGAAACCACGCAGGAATGTGCCGCGACGGAAGCCGATCTTGGTCACGCTGGATTCGAACAGGTCGCTGGCATCGAGCATCACCAGGTCGCTATCGAGTTTGGCGTCCACTGCCATTTTCGCGACGATGCCCACGCCCAGACCCAGGCGCACGTAAGTCTTGATCACGTCGGCGTCAGCAGCGGTGAATACCACTTTCGGCGTCAGGCCACGGTGGCTGAAGGCTTCGTCGAGTTTCGAACGGCCGGTGAAACCGAACACGTAGGTCACAATCGGGTATTCGGCGAGTGCTTCCAGCGTCAATTTCGGCAGTTTGGTCAGCGGGTGGCCCTGCGGCACGACCACGCAACGGTTCCAGCGATAGCACGGCATCATCACCAGATCACCGAACAGTTCCAGCGCTTCGGTGGCGATGGCGAAATCGACGGTGCCGTCCGCAGCCATTTCGGCGATCTGCATCGGCGAACCCTGATGCATGTGCAGGGCAACGTCGGGGTATTGTTTGATGAAATTGCTGATCACTGGCGGCAACGCGTAACGCGCCTGAGTGTGCGTGGTGGCGATCGACAGTGTGCCTTTCTTCTCGTTGGAGAATTCCTGGGCGATCTGCTTGATGCTTTCAACTTTGCGCAGGATCTCGCCGGCGGTGGTGATGATGCGCTCGCCGGCCGGGGTGACGCGGGTCAGGTGCTTGCCGCTGCGGGCGAAAACTTCGACGCCCAATTCGTCTTCCAGCAAACGGATCTGCTTACTGATGCCCGGCTGCGAGGTGTAGAGACTCTGGGCGGTAGCGGAAACGTTGAGGTCGTGGTGCGCCACTTCCCAGATGTAGCGCAATTGTTGAAGCTTCATATGAATCCCTCAAAGCAGGTAGACGCCACGGGCATCAGCGACGGTATATAACTATATTAATGGTTTGAATAATAAATCTAGAACTTTTTTATCAAAACGCCATTATTGGTGTTCTAGCGGTCGCCCTGACGACGACGTTCCACAAGCGGCACCAGATAGACCGGCACCCTCGACAGTTGCACCACCCGCGCGGCCGTGCGGCCCAACGGGGTTTCCGCGCTGGCGCGATGGCTGTGACTTCCTACGATCAGCAAATCCACCGAGAGTTTCTGCGCCTGGTCGAGAATCACCTGCGCCGGATCGCCCTGCACCACCCGTACCGCTTGAATCCGTTCAAGGTCCTGCTCGCCCTCATCCCCCAGCTCTTCACGAAAACTGTCGAGCACCCGCCGCTCGATATTGGCGATCACCGTGCTCAGACCCTGACTGTGAAATTCGTTCAGCGCCTGCTCATCCAGATAACTTTGCAGCACCGACTCGGCGAACAGCCCCATGGGTTCCACGGCGTGCACCACATACAAGTCGGCATTGAATGTTCGCGCCATCGCCAAGGCATGCTGCATCACCAAAGGTGCGTACAGGCCGAGGTCGGTGGCATACAGCATGGAACGAATCATATGACCTCCTTGCGTGCCGACATGGCGGAGATTGATTCAGCTTAGCAGTGCCTTGCCGAGTACGACGGGCCGCGTAACACCTTGACGCGAGGGCTTAAACTTTTTGCTCGTTGCTTATGCCATGTGGCACATGTCCGGTGGCGACCACTTCGCGCGCCAGCTCGCAATGACCGGCCTGATCGTCGAAAAACACGTCGGCGGCGAAGGCTTCGAGGAACGCCGCTTTGGTCAGGCCACCGAGAAACAGCGATTCATCGAGACGAATATCCCATTCGCGCAACGTGCGGATCACCCGCTCATGGGCTGGTGCCGAACGGGCGGTGACCAGCGCCGTGCGGATCGGACAAGACTCATCGGGGAATTCGCGTTGCAACAGATTCAGCGCCGCCAGAAAACCTTTGAACGGGCCGCCGCGCAATGGCTCGCGCGCCGATTCGCGTTCGCTGGCCTGGAACGCTTCCAGCCCGCCGGACTGATAAACCCGCTCCGACTCATCGGAAAACAGCACTGCGTCGCCATCAAAAGCGATGCGCAATTCGTCACTCGCGGCGCGGCTGGCACCGCCCGAGAGAATGGTCGCGGCAGCGAAACCGGCGTCCAGCGCACTGCGCACATCTTCGGCGTGCGTCGAGAGAAACAGGTCGCAACCAAACGCCTTGAGATACGGATAAGGACTGCGCCCACCGACAAACGCCGCGCGGGAAATCGCCAGGCCGTAATGATGAATCGAGTTGAAAACGCGCAAACCGGTGTCGGCGCTGTTGCGCGAGACCAGCACCACTTCGACCCGGGCCCGACCAAGACTGGCGTTCAGTTTCAGCAGTTTTTCCACCAGCGGAAAGGCATCACCCGGCGCGAGAATTTCGTCTTCGTGTTCAATCTGGTACTGCCGATACGCTTCGACACCGCTCGACAAATAGACCTTGTGGCTCTCACTCAAGTCGAACAGTGCGCGCGAAGAAATCGCCAGCACCAACTTGTCATCGATCTCTTTTGCCATGCCTGTTCCCCTGCCCTTTCCTTTAATGTCGCTGCATCGACTCAGACGTTACGTCGATCAATGAAAACCAGCGCCCGGTACAGCGCTTCGATCCGTGGCAATTCACAGCCCGCCGCTTTTGCCGCCGCGAGCGGTCGGGCGTAAATCGCTTCCAGTTCCAGCGGCCGTTTGTGCAGCAAATCGTGGTGCATGCTCGGCCAATAGTCGGGCATTTTTTCGGTCATGCTGAACAGGAAGTCGGCGTAACCGGGCGCGATGTCGTGGCCACAAGCCTTGGCGCCCTGCACCACTTCGCCCATCAGCGACTGGATCAGCGCGCGGCTGTCGGCATCTGCCATCAGCGGCGCGGTGCTGGCGCCGAGTAACACTGACAGACCGTTATAAGGAATGTTCCAGACTAGTTTCTGCCAGCGCGCCTGATGCAGATTGGGCATTGCTTGCGAGTCGATGCCGGCGCTGCGAAACAGTCGGGCGCCCTCCTCGACGATGGCCATGCGCGTTGCCTCATCGTGCGCCGGGCCGCTGTGGTAGCCGACGTTCACCGCGCCGAGGGCTTGATGGGTGATGACGCCAGGGCCTTCACGGTGAACGCAGATCAGGCACAGCCCGCCAAGCAAGTGCAGCGAATCGGGCAACACCTCGCGCAGGCTTTCCTCGACGTCCAGGCCGTTTTGCAGCAACAGGACTTTGGCGCCCGGCGCGGCCGCTTTGGCGATGACCGGCGCGAGACCGGAACTGGTGCTCTTCGCCGCCACCAGCAACCAGTCGCACGGCGGCATGTCTTCAGCGGCTGAATAGGCCTGGACCGGGTTCAGGCTCAGCGCGCCATGCACCGCGCTATTGACCTGCAAGCCTTGCGCGGCGACCGCGGAAAATTCACTGCGAAGCAAAAAGTGCACGTCGAACCCGGCGCGCGCCAGCATCAATCCATAGAAACCGCCGATGGCGCCGGTCCCGATAATGCCGATTCTTGGCTTGGCAACTGCTTGCATCATGGCAATTCCTCTGCAATTCGATTCAACGCCTGCGCCAGCGCTTCATTCAGCTCGGCGACGGTCAGGCGCGACTGTAGCGCGCCAAAAAATTCACCGTCGCGCACCACAAACAGCGCCGGCAATTGAAACACCTCATAACGCTCGACCAGCCCGCCATTGTCGGCGGCGTCGATCCAGCACAAGCGATCGATCGGCAGTTGCAACCTCGGCAATTGCTCGCGGGCATAGCGGCAACTGGCGCAGCCGACACTGGTGAAAATTACCAGCGAAACACCGCTCATCGCCAGCAGCCGTTGGTCGGCGTCGAAATCGGTCAGTTGCATTTCGACCACTATACTGGGGGAAACAATGTCAAATGGGCGACACAGGGAGTCCGTGTTCATGGGACGTTTTCTTCCTCATCCTGTCGATGTGCCCGTGGAGCTGACGCTACTCAAACATGAGTGCATTTCACGGCAACGGCTGCACACTATCAGCCTCGGCGGCATGGCTTGCAATTACCACCGCGCGTGGCGTCATGGCACCGCGCTGGAAGTGCGCATGCCGACCTTGAATCCCGACTTGCGTTATCTGGGCTATGTGGCGTGGTGCCTGCGGCGCAAACGCGGCTATCTGGTGGGCATCGCGTTTGTCGATGAGCAGATGCTGTTCAGCGCGCGAATGGGCGAGCAGGTGTGCCAGATCGAACGTTACTGCCGGCTGCATGAAGCCAACGAAGACTTGCAGGATATTCAGGCGCGCGCGCTCGAATGGGTGCAGGAGCACGCCGACGAGTTCTCCCATGACACGGTTCGCAGGGCTTTTGCTCAGTCTGTGCTGGATTAAACCGGCGTTTGCCCATTGTCTAGCCACGGTGTAACGCGCTAAGGTTCCGCTCCCCGACGCGCTTAATTTGCTGTGCTCCGCCGCGCGGGTTCGCTGGCGGATGGCACCCGTGACCTGACGAGTAAACGATGGCTGATTTACCGATCAACGACCTAAATGTCGCTTCCAACGAAACCCTGATCACTCCGGATCAGCTCAAGCGTGATATCCCTTTGAGCGACGCTGCCCTGCGCACCGTGACCAAGGGCCGCGAAGTCATTCGCAACATTCTTGATGGCACCGACCACCGTCTATTCGTGGTGATCGGGCCTTGCTCGATCCACGACATCAAGGCTGCCCACGAATACGCCGAGCGCCTGAAGACTTTGGCTGCCGAAGTCTCGGATACGCTGTATCTGGTCATGCGTGTGTATTTCGAGAAGCCACGTACCACCGTCGGCTGGAAAGGTCTGATCAACGATCCGTACCTCGACGACTCGTTCAAGATTCAGGATGGTTTGCACATCGGTCGCCAGTTGTTGCTGGACCTGGCCGAGATGGGCTTGCCTACCGCCACCGAAGCGCTGGACCCGATCTCCCCGCAATACCTGCAGGATTTGATCAGCTGGTCGGCGATCGGCGCGCGCACCACCGAATCGCAGACTCACCGTGAAATGGCTTCGGGCCTGTCCTCGGCGGTCGGCTTCAAGAACGGCACCGACGGCGGCCTGACGGTAGCGATCAACGCGCTGCAATCGGTGTCGAGCCCGCACCGTTTCCTCGGCATCAACCAGGAGGGTGGCGTGTCGATCGTCACCACCAAGGGCAATGCCTACGGTCACGTGGTCTTGCGCGGCGGCAACGGCAAGCCGAACTACGATTCGGTCAGCGTCGCGCTCTGCGAGCAAGCGCTGAACAAAGCCAAGATCAAGCCGAACATCATGGTCGATTGCAGCCACGCCAACTCTAACAAGGACCCGGCCCTGCAACCGCTGGTGATGGAGAACGTTGCCAACCAGATCCTCGAAGGCAACCAGTCGATCATCGGCCTGATGGTCGAAAGCCACTTGAACTGGGGCTGTCAGGCGATTCCGAAAGACCTCGCCGATCTGCAATACGGCGTGTCGATCACCGATGCGTGCATCGATTGGGCCGCCACCGAAAACACCTTGCGCAGCATGCATGCCAAGCTCAAGGATGTGCTGCCGAAACGTGATCGCGGCTGATCAACGTCTTCTGGCACGAGATATCGGGCACAAAAAAAACGCCGGGCTGAAAACCCGGCGTTTTTTTATGTCTCGCGTTTACTGGCTCAGTTTCGCCGCGTGCCGCTGGTGGCGTTCCATGTAGCGCTCGACGTAGGAGCACGATGGAATCACCGTGTAGCCCATTTCTTCGGCGTACTGCAGCGCCTGCTCGGTCAATGCCGCCGCAATGCCACGGCCACGCAATGCGTTGGGCACGAAGGTGCGGTAAATATCCAGGGTCTGTTTCCCCAGATCCATATAGGTCAGGTAGGCACGATGACCGTCCACATTGGTCTCGAACTGATGACCAGCCTGGTCATGGTGGATGGACAACGCCTCGCTCATCACTACTCCTCGCGGGTCTTGAATTCTGACCCCTACCTTACCGATGTTTTTCCGGCGAAGGAACATCTACGCCACCCTGTGCCTGAATGGACACCGAGAAGAGCCGCACCGATCTCGCGCAACCTGGGCACTATCAAATAGTAGGCACCATTGGCGAAAATGCTCAAGGTGCGCTCGTCTTGACGTGGGGGTGGCGGGTGCTGCTCCGGGTGATGCAGGGACGGCTCGAGCGGGGATCTTCCCGGGTTCAAGCCTGAACATTGCCGGATATTGAGACTTAAGACGTGCCACCGTTGTTAAAGTCACCTCAACATGCAGAAAGATATGTGAGGTGCTACGCAAAATCCGAACAGAAGTGTAGACGAAAGCATCTAGTCAGACTTTAACAACCAATTGAAATTAGCCTTTGCGCTCAGGGAACTTTTTGCCCGCAGCTCGCTCATCTCGGGGCTTGTAGCTGCATATTTTTTATACAGCGCAGTTAAAAGTTGCTCGAAAAAGAATCAACGCCTACAATTTTTTTGCTTCTTGCTTTACGTCAGTTTACTTACGACAAGTAATGGGTAGTATGTACGCCGGCTATTTCCTCACTCTGAGGAGACAGCTACTTAATAGAAAGTCCTTGAAGGGGAACACGATGAACAACGTTCTGAAATTCTCTGCGCTGGCTCTGGCCGCAGTTCTGGCTACCGGTTGCAGCAGCGTATCGAAAGAAACCGAAGCACGTCTGACCGCTACTGAAGACGCAGCTGCTCGCTCCCAAGCTCGTGCAGACGAAGCTTACCGTAAAGCTGATGAAGCTCTGGCTGCTGCTCAAAAAGCACAACAGACTGCTGACGAAGCTAACGAGCGTGCTCTGCGCATGCTGGACAAAGCTAGCCGCAAGTAATAATCCTTCGGGGTTGTTATCAAGCCGACCCATTTTTGGGTCGGCTTTTTTTATGCCCGGAATTTATCCCCGGCGATAAAAAACCCGCCGACGCGGCCAGCGTCGGCGGGTTGTTTGTCTTCGTGCTGCGCAGGTTTTACTGCAGTTCGACCGGCGCGCTCGACACCATCGGAGCAGCGCCATTCGGCACGGCGATCTCGACGGGCAGGCCATCTTCGGCAGCCACCACGTCACGCACCACATCCCAGTTCATGCGCAAGTTGTTGGTGATGTCTTCACGCTTGAGCATCGCGTTGATCACCGCGGTGTGCTTGTCGACCACCGACGGGTTGCCGTTGTCGTCGAGCGGGGTGTGCGCTTCGAGGTAAACCTTGCCGCCGCTGACGCCAAACTTGTACGGGTCGTTGATGATCCGCACCGACGTACCGACCGGCACCATGCCGGCCATTTCCAGTACGTTGTTGTTGAACATGCGGAAGCAGCCGTGGCTGGTGCGCATGCCGATGCCGAACTTCTTGTTCGAACCGTGAATCAGGTAGCCCGGCGTGCCGAGGTTGAACTTGAACGGGCCCAGCGGGTTGTCAGGACCGGCCGGCACCACATTCGGCAACGGGTCGCCGTCGGCCAAGTGCTCAGCCTTGATCGAGGCTGGAGGGGTCCAGGTCGGGTTCGGTGTTTTTGCAGTGATGGTGGTGTGGGCAATCGGCGAACCCCAGCCCTCACGACCGATCCCCAACGGGAAGGTGTAAACCACGTCCCGGCCTTTCGGGAAGTAGTAGAGGCGGTATTCAGCGAGGTTGATGACGATGCCTTCGCGCGGGCCCGGCGGCAGGATGAAGCGGGTCGGCAGGACGATTTCGGTGCCGGCGCCCGGCAACCAGGCATCGACGCCGGGGTTGGCCGCGACCATTTCCGAATAGCCGAGGTCGTAGGTGGTGCCAAGGTCGGCGAAGGTGTCTTCGTATTTGGCCTTGATCACCTGCACCTGACCGATGATGTCTTCACCGGGCGGTGGCAGAGGCAACTCTAATGCTGAAACCGGACCGGCCACACACAGGGCGGCAAGGGTCAGGCAGCGGGTGACAGCAGGAAAGCGCGGCAACATCCGGAAAATCCTTCGCGTGGTCGACTTGGGGTAAAAAACGGATTGTACACTGGCCTCCCGGAATTCGGGGAGCCCGGCGGCGCGGCAGGCGATGCATGACGTTTTTTCGGCATGCGCGAGTGAAGCCCGCAACCACAGAAACCCTGTGGCGAGCGAGCCACTGTGGCGAGGGGGCAACTGTGGCGAGGGGGCTTGCCCCCGTTCGACTGCGAAGCAGTCGTAATCCGAACACCACATTACTGACCAAGAGTCGCGGCAACTGTTATTGAGGGGCGCTTCGCACCCCGACGGGGGCAAGCCCCCTCGCCACAGGGGTGGGGTGAAACTTTAAGGTTGGATAGACGATTACAGCTCGAAACGCAACTCAGGCCAGATCGGCGACGTGCCGCGCTTCTGCGATTCGAGGATCGCCCGGCACAGCGAGCACAGCCGCTGATCCTGAAACACTCGGCGATCCACGCTCGACCAGCGCGGTTGCGCCGGCAGCAGGCTGCCGCACAACGTCCGATCTGCCGAACCGCCGAGTTCCAGCTGACGCGTCACCAGATGCACCCGCACTTCCTGGCAGGCGAACAGATCCAGCTGTTCGTCAGGCTCGATCAGTTGGTAGGCAAAAAGGGACCAGGCAGGACGCGGCATCGGGGGCTCCAAATCGGGGGCGCCACCTTAGCCGAAACACCGTCACTAGAAAAGCGTCAAAGCAGCGGTTTTAGCGTCGGCCAGACATTTTCCAGCAACTTGTCCTGAGCCGCCGCAGCCGGGTGCAGGCCATCGGCTTGCATCAAGTCCGGGTGACCGCCGACGCCGTCGAGGAAAAACGGTACGAGGGGGATTTTTTTCTCCTCCGCCAGCGTGCCGTAGACCTGCGCGAACTGCTCGGTGTAGCGCTTGCCATAGTTGGGCGGCAATTGCATGCCCAGCAGCAGGACTTTGGCGCCGCTGGCCCGAGAGCTGTCGATCATCGCCGCAAGGTTTTGTTGCAATTGCGTTGGAAGCATCCCGCGCAAGCCGTCGTTGCCCCCCAATTCGAGGATGACCAGCTGCGGTTTATGCTCTGCAAGCAGCGCCGGCAGGCGTGCCTGGCCTCCGGCACTGGTGTCGCCGCTGATCGAGGCATTGATCACTTTATTGTCGAAACCTTCGCGCTTGAGCCGTTGCTCAAGCAGCGATACCCACCCCAAGCGGGTATCCAGTCCGAAACCGGCGCTGATACTATCGCCAACGATCAGGACTGTACCCGCCGCTGCGTTCTGGGCCATGCACATCAAGGCCAGGCCAGCACTCAAAAACCACACTCGCATCGGATTCTCCATGGGCGCAAGCATTCTCACCGCGAAGAACCTCAGCAAAGTGGTTCCCAGCGCGGAAGGTGAACTGACTATCCTGCACGAACTCAGCCTGGAACTGAACAAGGGCGACAGTTTGGCCATCGTCGGCGCCTCCGGTTCCGGTAAATCCACCCTTCTCGGCTTGCTCGCCGGCCTCGACCTGCCGAGCAGTGGCGAAGTCACGCTGGCCGGGCAGGCGCTGAGCAATCTCGATGAAGACCAACGCGCGCGCATTCGTGCCGAACACGTCGGGTTTGTGTTTCAGTCGTTCCAGTTGCTCGACAGCCTGAATGCGCTGGAAAACGTGATGCTGCCGCTGGAGCTCGATGGCCGCAAAGACGCCCGGCAACGCGCCACGCAATTGCTCGAACGCGTCGGCCTCGGCCAGCGCCTGACTCATTCGCCACGCCAACTCTCCGGCGGCGAACAGCAACGCGTGGCGATCGCCCGGGCATTTGCCGCCGAACCCGACGTGCTGTTCGCCGACGAACCGACCGGCAACCTCGACAGCCACACCGGCGAGCGCATCAGCGATCTGTTGTTCGAATTGAACAAGGAACGCGGCACGACGCTGGTGCTGGTCACTCACGACGAACGCCTGGCACATCGTTGCCGGCGCCTGATCCGCCTTGAAGCCGGCCTGCTGGTCGCCCCTCTGGAGCCTTGATGGCACGCCTGCCGCTATTGCGCCTGTTCAGCCTCGCCATCCGCCAACTGCTGCGCGACGCCCGCGCCGGTGAGCTGCGGGTATTATTCTTTGCATTGCTGGTAGCCGTGGCGGCGAGTACCGCCATCGGTTATTTCGGCGCGCGCCTGAATGGCGCGATGCTGCTGCGCGCGACCGAATTTCTCGGCGCCGACCTGTTGCTCGAAGGCAGCTCGCCAGCGCGACCGGAGCAAATCCGCAGCGGCACCGAGCTGGGTCTTGAACATGCTCAGGTGGTGGAATTTTCCAGCGTCATCGCCACCGACAACGGCATTCAACTGTCGAGCATCAAAGCCGCTGACGACGTTTATCCCCTGCGCGGCGAACTGAAAAGCGCCCCGGCGCCCTTCGCTGCCGAAGAATCCGGCGGCGGGCCGAAATCCGGCGAAGCCTGGGTCGAGGCGCGACTGCTGACGGCGCTGGACCTGAAGATCGGCGACAGCATCGACGTCGGCATGAAAACCTTGAAACTGGCGCGTGTGCTGACTTACGAGCCCGACCGCGCCGGCAATTTCTACAGCCTGACCCCACGCGTATTGATCAACCTCAGCGACCTCACGGCGACTGGCGTGGTGCAACCCGGCAGCCGGGTCAGCTACCGCGAGCTCTGGCGCGGCAAAGCTGAGGCGCTGGAAACCTATCGGCAACTGGTCAAACCCGGCCTCGCCCCCAACCAACGCCTGCAGGATGCCCGCGACGGCAACCGACAGATCGGTGGCGCGTTGGGCAAAGCCGAACGCTATTTGAATATGGCCAGTCTGGTCGCGGTGTTGTTGTCCGGCGTCGCGGTTGCGCTGTCGGCAACGCGCTTCGCCACCCGTCGTTTCGACGCCAGCGCCCTGCTGCGATGCCTGGGTTTGTCACGCCGGGAAACCATGGTGCTGTTCAGTTTGCAGTTGACCGTGCTGGGTCTGCTCGCGAGTCTCAGCGGTGCCCTGATCGGTTGGCTGGCACAACTCGGGCTGTTCGCGTTGCTGCACGACTTGCTGCCCACCGACGTGCCACCGGGCGGCTTGCTGCCGGCGGTAGCCGGGATCGGCACCGGGCTGGTGGCACTCGCCGGTTTTGCCCTGCCGCCGCTGGCCGCTCTCGGCCGGGTGCCGCCATTGCGTGTATTGCGCCGCGACATGTTGCCGATTCCGTCCAGCACCTGGATGGTCTACGGCGCAGCACTCGGCGCACTCGGCTTGATCATGTGGCGCCTGAGTCTGGATCTGGTGCTGACTTTTGCCCTGCTCGGCGGTGGCGTAGTCGCTGCTGTGGTCCTCGGCGGTTTGCTGCTGCTGCTACTGAAAAGCCTGCGCCGGATGTTGGCCCGCGCTTCGCTGCCGTGGCGCCTGGGGCTGGGCCAATTGCTGCGCCATCCACTGGCGGCGGCTGGTCAAGCGCTGGCGTTTGGTTTGATTCTGCTGTCGATGGCGTTGATCGCCCTGCTCCGTGGCGAGCTGCTCGACACCTGGCAGAACCAGTTACCGAAAAACGCCCCGAACTACTTCGCATTGAACATCCTGCCGGCGGAGAAGCAAGCCTTTACCGATCGTCTGGTCGAATTGTCGGCGCAGTCGGCGCCGCTGTATCCGGTGGTTCCCGGTCGCTTGATCAGCATCAACGGCGAAGCGGTGCAGGACATCGTCAGCAAGGATTCGGCCGGTGACCGGGCGATCCAGCGTGACTTGAGTCTGACCTGGGCGGCGGACCTGCCGGCCGGCAACAAGCTCACTTCGGGTAGCTGGTGGAGCGACCAGACGCCGGACGAGGTTCCGGGAGTGTCGGTTGAAGGCAAAGTCGCCGAGAGCCTGAAACTCAAACTGGGCGATCACATGGTGTTCACCGTTGGCGGGGTCAATCGCGAAGCGAAAGTCACCAGCCTGCGCGACATCAACTGGGACAATTTCCAGCCGAACTTCTTCATGATCTTCCAGCCCGGCACCTTGAAGGACTTGCCCGCGACGTACCTCACCAGTTTCTATCTGGCGGCCGGTCACGATCAGCAGATTGTCGACCTGTCCCGGGCGTTCCCGGCAGTCACCATTTTGCAGGTCGAAGCTTTGCTGGAGCAGCTGCGCAGCATCCTTGCGCAAGTCACGCTGGCGGTGGAATACGTGTTGTTGTTCGTCCTGGCGGCGGGGATGGCGGTGCTGTTCTCCGGTTTGCAGGCCACCCTGGATGAGCGGATTCGCCAAGGCGCGTTGCTGCGAGCCTTGGGCGCTGAACGCAAACTGCTGGTCAAGGCGCGGCGGATCGAGTTCGGCCTGCTCGGCGCGGTCAGTGGTTTGCTCGCGGCGATCGGTTCGGAAGTGGTGAGTCTGGTGCTTTACCGCTACGCCTTCGACCTGCCGTGGCAGCCGCATCCGTGGCTGCTGGTGTTGCCGTTGATTGGCGCAGTGCTGATCGGTGGCGCCGGTGTGTTCGGCACGCGCCGCGCGCTGAACGCCAGCCCCCTGACAGTCTTGCGCGAGGGCTGACAGGTCCTGGCACGCAGCCCAAAAGTCGGCATGAACCGGCAGCGCGCTTCACCCTGAAAAGTGCAGCGCGGATGCCCGCCGAACTGTTTGCTACGAGCTATTTGACGTATGTCACCTGGTTGATCCACCAGAGAATTTCTCCGGTGGGCGTCTGCACAACCGCCTCATCACCTTCCTGTTTCTTCAACAGTGCGCGCGCCATCGGTGAATCAATCGAAATGTAATCGTTGCGACCATAGATCTCGTCATATCCAACGATTCTGAATTTCTTGATCTCGCCTGCCTCGTTTTCAACCTCCACCCAAGCGCCAAAAAACACATGCCCCTCTTGTTCCGGAGAGTAGTGAACAACCCGAACGTCTTCGAGACGCTTGCGCAGATACCTCACCCGACGGTCAATTTCTCGCAGAAGTTTTTTGTTGTATTGATAGTCGGCATTCTCGCTTCGATCGCCTAAAGACGCCGCCCACGTAACCTTTCTGGTGGTATCAGGGCGTTTTTCTCTCCACAGGTAATCCAGCTCTTGCTTCAGGGCTTCATGGCCCTCAACGGTAATGATGTTCGTACTCACAAATGCCCCGCCTCTCAATCATTCACTGGCGAGCAGCGCTCTGCCGCGTGCAACCAGCCTATGGACGTAGCAATACACGGCGCCGTCGTGTCTATCCAGATAATTATTCTTCCCTCGATAGTTTCCGTTCAAGAGGCGCCCCGCCTAGCCGCTCCGTGCACAGGTTGCCTGGATAGTCATTTCGAAACCCAATCCTTGAACATGCTCGTCCAGCGCTTTGACAACAAACGCCTACCGCAGGGTGAAGTTAATATTCGCTTTACCGAATATTCGCTAAAACGTATATTCGGTTTTTCGTATGCGTCTGGGTCAACTAAGGCTTTGCTATCAAAGCGCTTCAGCGATTGCCATCCGCCATACGCGCCAGGACATCCACAAGCGCATCAAGCTCTCCATTTGCTTTGAGACCGAACATCAGGAGGATCCGTGACAGAGCCCATGAACCCCACCACTTTGTTCAAGTGCCTGGCAGACGACACCCGCGCCAAAATTACGCTGCTCGTCGTCAGTGAAGGCGAGCTCTGCGTGTGCGAGCTGACGGCGGCACTCGACCTGAGTCAGCCCAAGATTTCTCGTCATTTGGCACTGCTGCGCTCTGCCGGTTTGCTGATGGATCGTCGCCAGGGCCAGTGGGTTTACTACCGACTGAATCCCGATATGCCAGCGTGGGTGACTGCGGTGTTGAAAGACGTCGTAGACGCCAATCAGCAATGGCTGGAAACCGAGACGAAACGCCTGTGCTGCATGAACGACCGTCCTGTCAATCAGGCGATGTGCAGCTGATTCACGTCCGAACCGGGTTAATCAAAGGCTGATTGCCAGCCTGCGCGCCTCGGCATTGCGCCTCAATTTCTGAATCAGGGAATCTGCTGATGAAAGTCTTGTTCATGTGCACCCACAACAGCTGCCGCAGCATTCTGTCGGAAGCGCTGTTCAACCACTTGGCGCCGGATGGCGTAGAAGCGGTCAGCTCGGGAAGTTTTCCCAGTGGTCGAGTCAATCAGCGCGCATTACAAACGCTGGAAGCGGCGGGCGTTTCCAGCACGGGGTTGAGCAGCAAGGCGTCGGACGCGTTTGCAGGTTCGCCTCCAGACATTGTCATTACCGTCTGTGATCGGGCTGCAGGTGAAGCATGTCCGATCTTTTTCGGGCCAGCCTTGAAGGCGCATTGGGGCTTGGCCGATCCGTCGCAAGTCACCGGTTCAGACGCCGAGATCAGCGCAGCGTTTGAAGCCACCCTCGGCAAGATTCGCGAACGCGCGAGCGCCTTTTTTGCGCTACCGCTGGAGAACATGAGCGCCGACCGGCTCAAAACTGAACTGGACCGGATCGGTTCGCTTTAAAGATCAACCGAGGCGGCGCCCTGCCCCGGCGCCGCCGCAGGAGTTTATATGCACGACACATTGCCCAACGTACACGCCGACCTGATCGACCATCCTTCGCTGGAGCAACTGGAGCCGCGCACGCCGTCACTCCATAAGCCACGCATTCTGCTGCTGTATGGCTCGACGCGAGAACGCTCTTTCAGCCGCTTGGTGATTCAGGAAGCCGCCCGCCTGCTGGAGGAGTTTGGCGCCGAAAGCAAGATCTTCGACCCCTCGGGTTTGCCGCTGCCGGACGATGCGCCGCAGACCCATCCCAAAGTTGCGGAGTTGCGCGAACTCATGCTTTGGTCTGAAGGCCAGGTGTGGTGTTCCCCTGAGCGCCATGGCGCCATGAGCGCAGTGTTCAAGGCCCAGATCGACTGGGTTCCGCTGGCGATGGGTGCTGTACGACCCACGCAAGGAAAGACCCTGGCCGTGATGCAAGTGTGCGGCGGTTCGCAGTCTTTCAACGTGGTCAACCAACTGCGGATACTGGGTCGGTGGATGCGCATGTTCACCATCCCGAACCAATCGTCGGTGGCCAAGGCGTTCACTGAATTCGATGACGCCGACCGGATGAAGCCGTCCGCCTACTACGACCGACTGGTGGACGTGATGGAAGAACTGGTGAAGTTCACACTGCTGCTGCGCGATCGTCAGGACTATCTGGTTGATCGTTACTCCGAGCGAAAAGAGTCCGCCGAAGAATTGTCCCTGCGTGTCAACCAGCGCTCGATTTAACCGCACATTTTTGGTCCTGCATTTGAATCACTGCAGGATTGGGAGGTCATCTGCAAGGAAGGCTGATTTGAGCAAACCGATAGCGGTACGAAGTCCGAGTAAAAGTCGGCCTGGGACCGGGATTAACTGCTCGATTGGCCATCAATGAGCCAGGCGTGAATGGCTCCAAAACGAAAATGGCGTTAGCATTCCGTCCATTCGGCTTAAACAGCCTGTTTTTCAGATCAGGGTCGCATTGTGGAAAAGCTAAAACGCCTCCAAAGTGGAATAGAAGGGCTCGACGCTCTGCTCAAAGGAGGGCTGGTCGCGGGCGCTTCATACATAATCCAGGGGCGCCCGGGGTCTGGCAAAACGATCCTCGCCAACCAGCTCGGGTTCCATCATGCGAACAATGGCGGCCGGGTTCTGGTCGCCACGCTGCTGGCCGAGTCACACGACCGTCTTTTTCAGTTTCTTTCGACCCTGAGCTTTTTCGACTCGTCCAAAGTTGGCGCCGAAATTCAGTTTGTCAGCGCATTCGACACGCTGGAAAACGAAGGGCTGGATGAGGTTGTGAAACTGCTTCGGCGCGAGATCAGCCGCCAGAAAGCCACAGTCATGGTGGTCGACGGTTTGCTCAATGCGCGCTCCAAAGCCGATTCGCACATCGACACCAAGAAATTCATTTCAGAGTTGCAGGGGCACGCCGCGTTCGCGGGTTGCACAGTGCTGTTTCTCACCAGCTCGCGTCTTGACGACGGCAGCCCTGAGCACACCATGGTTGATGGCGTCATCGAGATGGGCGAAGAGCTCTATGGCACGCGCTCGGTCCGTCGCATTCAATTGCGCAAGACTCGTGGCAGCGGCGCAATGACCGGTCTTCATGAGTGTGAAATTACCGATCAGGGCTTGGTCGTCTACCCTCGCCTGGAAAGTCTTTACAGCCACCCCTCCGCCCCCGACAGCTCCGACTTGACGCGTATTCCCAGTGGCATTGGCTCGCTTGACGGCATTTTGGGTGGCGGCCTGCACAGTTCCAGTGTGACGCTGGTGATCGGCCCGTCAGGGATTGGCAAAACCACGCTGGGCCTCAAATTCCTCGCCGAATCGACGGTGGAAGCTCCGGGCCTGCATTTTGGTTTTTACGAAAGTCCGCAACGGTTACGGCTCAAAGGCCTGTCCTTGGGCATCGACATCAAAGGCATGGAGGACAGCGGCGCACTGACCATCGCCTGGCAGCCGACGACTGAAGGCCTGCTCGACGGACTCGGCGCGCGGCTGCTGAGCATCGTTGAAGAAAAAGGCATCAAGCGCCTGTTCATCGACAGCCTCAGCGGTATGACGCGAGTGTCGACCAATCCGGCGCGCATTACTGATTTCTTCAGCGCGTTGATGAACGAGTTGCGATCCCGCGGTGTGACGGTATTTGCCTCCTGGGAAATGCGCGATTTGTTTGGCTCTGAGGTCACCGCACCCAACTCTGACCTGTCGAGCATCGTCGATAACCTGATGTTGATGCGCTTCTCCGAGAATCACTCTGAACTAAGCAGGACGCTGTCCATTCTTAAAGTACGAGATAGTTCTTATGACCCCTCGCGATTTGAGATTGTCATTGAAGATCACGATGTTTTCCTGAAAAAGGCTTCAAGACATGAGCCACCAGTCCCTACTGAGACATCTGCGGGTTCAAACTCTTAAGCTTTTGCGTGGGTTGAATTAACATGACCACCATCCTGGTCGTCGACGACGAGTACTTGATCGCTGATATTCTCTGCTTCGCGCTGGAGGATGAAGGGTTCATGGTGGTGACCGCCAGCAATGGCCGAAAAGGACTTGAGGTGCTGGACAGAGAAAGGCCAGCCTTGATCATTACCGACTTTATGATGCCGGTCATGGATGGCCTGGAATTCGCCACTGCCGTGCGAGCCCAGCCCTCAGTCAATCATCTGCCAATCATCTTGATGAGCGGCGCTCAGGCGCACATCGGCATGCAGCGCTCGGATTTGTTTGATGTTGTATTGGCGAAGCCCTTCAACATCGACCTGATCATTGCCGAGGTTAAAAAGCTCCTCGGCGCAGATTAGTCGTCAGCGCCGAGTAATCAGCCCCTGGCGGGCAACGCGGGTCAGTTGCTTGATCATTTCCGGCGCGTCGTCGAGGCTCGGCGAATGAATCACCGCCAAATCGAAACTGTCGCTGGCAAAGCGCGCCAGCGATTCACCGTCTTCAACAAACTGGATCAGAAACGCGGCAGGCCCGCCGCTGCGCCGTGGCCAGCCGTCGAGATAACGCAGAAGCGTCGGCTGATGTTTGCCGCCAAGCAGGATTTTTGGATTGCGCTGGGTGAGATGTGCCGTGATCGGCGCGGGGCGTACAACGGGGCTTAGTGCATTCATGGGTCGTGTCTCTGCCTCAAAAGTCTGCATGGCAGGTGAGAGGCAACACCGAACCAGCGCTTTAGCGGTATTTCGAAGCCGTGACGCAAGCTTCTATCGGCAACTGAATGAGTCACCTGGCGCCCCGCAAGTAGCTGTTTAAATCGGCGCATGAGCGGCATCGTAGAGAAACTGACCGAGCAGTGTCAAGAATGACGCCAAACAAAAAAGGCCCGCACAATGCGGGCCTTTTCGTTGAGCCAGAGCGGTCAGCCGGCGATTGCGCGGTCTGCCGAAAGCTTGCCGGCGCCTTCGATCAGCACCGCAATGCTGCCACCGAGCAGAGCCAGGGCGAACTCGTAACCGTTGTTGGCCATGAACAGGCCGTTGCTGATGTGCACGGTGAAGATCGCCACCAGCGACAGGAAGGTAAGGCCGAGTGCCGCAGGACGTACCAGCAAACCGATGATCAACGCCAGGCCAGCGAAGAACTCGGTGCCACCGGCG
Organism: Pseudomonas prosekii; assembly: GCF_900105155.1. Taxonomy (NCBI): domain Bacteria; kingdom Pseudomonadati; phylum Pseudomonadota; class Gammaproteobacteria; order Pseudomonadales; family Pseudomonadaceae; genus Pseudomonas; species Pseudomonas prosekii. Next base: position 4,864,137 of record NZ_LT629762.1, on the reverse strand, counting down.
AGGATCGCCATCAGGTGGCCCGGCGCCAGGCCAAGGCTTTCCATGTACTGCGCGGTGCCGGCGAGGCCGTAGCCACCGAACCAGCCGAGGAGTTTCTGCGAACCGTGGGCAGCGAAGATGATGCCGACGAAGATCCGCAGAACAGTCAGGCCGTAGCCAGCGCGGGTAAACAGAACCTTGTTGATCAGAGTGCTCATGCTGTGTCATCCATTGTGAGTGTGTGTTGGTTGGCCGCCATATTAATCGGCAAATCGAATGTTAAAAGCGCAAACATTCCGCCATAACAATCAGTTTAGTCGATCATTTCCGTGAAGCGACTTTTTGCCCTTGAGGCTCCAACGATTCCCGCTCCCGATCGAACGCAAAGTAATACTTGTTCACGCTATTAACATAGCTGACGGCGCCCATTCCCACCTGCTCCATGGCAATGCGTTCGACCTGAAAGAACCATTGATTGGGGTTCAAGCCGCGCCGCCGGGCCTCGGCGCGCATGCCCTGCACGCGCTCCGGCCCCATGTTGTAAGCCGCGAGCACGAACGCCATGCGCTCGCGCTCGTTGAGTTTGGGGCTGGAAAAGAATTTGCGCCGGATCATCGCCAGGTACTTGGCCCCGGCCTGCACATTGGCGTCGAGGTTCTGAATATTGTTCACGCCGACCCGCTGCGCCGCCGACGGGGTGATCTGCATCAAACCGGTCGGGCCGCTGCCACTGCGCGCCTCGGGTTTCAGCGCCGATTCCTTGAACGCCAGCGCCGCGAGGTTGAGCCAGTCCATGCCTTGCGCATCGGCGTGTTTCTGCAGCACCGGGCGAAGTTTTTCCAGGCGCTGGCGGTCAGCCTTGGCCAATGGATAGTGGACTTGATAGAGCCGCCGATAGATCCGCAAGAATGCCACGTCCTGATCCGAGGGCTTTTTATAGGTGACCAGGAAGCGGTCGATGCTCGCGCGCAGCATCGATGCATCGCGGCGCACGAACCAGTATTCCTCGCCCGGCTCGCTGATCTGCACCTGCCGGTCGAGGCGCAGTTTCGGCAGGATCTTGCCCCAGCGCTCGGCAATCGGCTGCTCGACGATGGTCAGGTGAAAAATCCCGCCCTGAACCATTTCCAGCACGTCCTCGACTGCCAGGCTCGGGTCGACCCACTCGACTTTCACCGGCGCCAGTTTGTGCAGCGCGAGTTTCTGATTGATCTGACTGACCGCATCGCCAGCGGCGCTGCCAGTCGGCAATGCCAGGGTTTTGCCGGACAGTTGCTCCAGACGCGTATAACGGCGCTCGCCTTTGATACCGACCAGAATCAGCGGCACGTTACTGGCAATCGGCGCACTGGAACTGACCGCATGGCCCGCTTGCGCGTCGAGCAATTCGCCGGGCGCGACCAGATCGCCCTCGCCGCGCTGCAACGCGCCGAGCAGTTGATCCTTGGCTTTGGGGATGATTTTGAGGGTGATTTCCTGGCCATCGCGCGCGTGGCCATTGAGGTATTGCTCGAAAGCGCGCAGCCGATGATATTCGACGCCGATGGCCTGGCCCTGGACTTCGCCGGAGCTGTTGCGGCTCTGATTGACCAGGACTTTGAGCACGCGACTGCTGCGGATTTCCGCGAGGTCGCGGACCTTGCTCGCCGGCACGGCTTGCAGCGGGCCAGCCAAACGCGCGAGCGCCGGCATCGGCAGCAGCAACGAACAACACAGCAGTAGCAAAACCGAGGGACGTATCATCCACTCTCCGGAAAGAATACTGGTTGATTTCATGAGGTTTCATGAGATCTAACGACAGAAACAGAGCGCCTGCAGCGCTGGCCACGTACCGAAGATCGGCGCAATGATGGCATTTTCACCATCACAACCTGTCTTGCGGCATCAAGAGTCAGCCTCAACTTCTTGTAGTTCTTGGTTTTTCTTATAAATCTACAGCTCTGATATGCTTTCCGGCCTTTGGTCCGAGGTAGCACCATGCAACTCATCGATATCGGCGTCAACCTGACCAACCCCAGTTTCGACGACAAACACCAGGCTGTACTCGATCGCGCCTACGCTGCGGGGGTCTGCCAATTGGTGCTCACCGGCACCAGCGTCAACGGCAGCGAACAGGCACTGGAGCTGTGCCGTCGACTGGACGAGAGCGGCCAACAGCTGTTCGCCACCGCGGGCATTCACCCGCACAGCGCCAGTGACTGGAACGCCGACAGCGAGCAGCGCCTGCGCGGTTTGCTCAAGGAAGCGCATGTGGTCGCGGTGGGCGAATGCGGACTGGATTTCAATCGCGACTTCTCGCCGCGTCCGCAGCAGGAAAAAGTCCTCGAAGCGCATCTGGCGATGGCCGTCGACCTGCAATTGCCGGTGTTCCTGCATGAGCGCGATGCGAGCCAGCGCTTGCTGGAAATCCTCCGTGATTACCGCGACCAATTGCCGGCCGCCGTGGTGCATTGCTTCACGGGCGAGAAAAAAGCGCTGTTCAGCTACCTCGACCTCGACTTGCACATCGGCATAACCGGCTGGATTTGCGACGAGCGCCGCGGTACGCATCTGCATCCGCTGGTGAAGGAGATCAAGCGTGGGCGCTTAATGCTGGAAAGCGATGCGCCGTATCTGCTGCCGCGCAGCCTGCGGCCGAAACCGAAGAATGGGCGTAACGAGCCGGCGTATCTGACTGAAGTGCTGCGCGAAGTGGCATTGCATCGTGAAGAGAGCGAGGAAGATCTGGCGGCGCATACCACGGCGTGCGCACGAGCGTTCTTCCGGCTCCCCGCAATTCCCCAGTAACCCCAAATCCCCATGTAGGAGTGAGCCTGCTCGCGATAGCGTCCGCACATCAAACATTGATGTGACTGAGCATCCGCTTTCGCGAGCAGGCTCACTCCTACAGGGGAATGCGGCAGTCGTTGACCTGCATCAAAATTCGATTCCCTGCATAGCGGCACAATGCTGGCACCTTGCCAATGCTGTTTCCGCTATCAGAGAAAACCTCCTATGGGTGCCTGGCTTAGCAACATCTCGCTGAAATATAAATTCTGGGCGGTCAATGCGGTCGCCTTCGTGACCACGCTGTTGTTGGTGTTGTACGCCGTTCAGCTCGAACAACAGGCGCGCAGCCACGCCTCTCAAGTGTCCGCGCAAGCGCAGGCGCGACTGCTTGGTGCCTGGCCCGCCGGGCAGCCGCTGCCCAAGATTGATAACGTGCTGATCTTCAGTCGCGGCCAGGCGCCGCGTCTCAACGGGCAGCCGCTGCTGGAACTGACCGACACCGCCAACGGCTGGGCCGCCATCAATCCAATGCCATTGTTCGGCGACAACCCATTGCTGGGCGCCGAAGTGCTCAGCCGCGCCGACGGCCAGCAAGTCGCAGTCATCGCTTACGGCCCGAGCCTCAGCCAGGTGTTCGGCGAGCGCTTCGTCAATTACGCGATGGCGGTGGCGATCCTGATGCTGGCGATGCTGGGCGCCTCGCAATTGCTCATTCGCTTCCTGCTCTGCCAGCTCAACACCTTGAAAGACGTGATGCTGCACGTCGAGAAAACCGGCGACCTGGCGGCCCGTGTGCCGCTGGTCGGCAAGGATGAAGTCGGGCAGATGGCCAATGCGTTCAATGCGATGCAGGCCGGTTATCAGCGCGTGGTCAACACCGTCGCCAACACCGCGCGGCAGCTGGATGTCGGCGCGGCGCGGCTGGCGTCGAGCATGAATGAAGTGCGCCACGGCATGCTCGGCCAGCAAAGCGAAACCGATCAAGCCGCGACCGCAATCAACGAAATGACGGCCACGGTGTACCACATCGCCCAGCACGCCGGCGCCACCCGCGACCTGTCGCAAAGCGCCGATACCCTGGCCGGCAGCGGGCAGGAAGTGGTCAGTCGCGTTCAGAAATCGATTGCCGGGTTGTCCAGCGGCGTGCAGCAGACCGCCGAGATGATTCAACGTCTGGCCGAGGACAGTCAGAAGATCAACGGCGTGGTCGGGGTGATTCACAGCATCGCCGAGCAGACCAACCTGCTGGCGCTGAATGCCGCCATCGAAGCGGCGCGCGCCGGGGAAATGGGTCGCGGGTTTGCGGTAGTTGCCGATGAAGTGCGCAACCTCGCCAAACGCGTGCAGACCTCCACCGACGAGATCACGCTGATGGTGTCCGCGTTGCAGGCAGGCACCCGCGACGCCGTGGATTTCATGCAGGAAAGCTCGTTCAAGGCTGACGATTGCGTGCAGCAGGCGCAGGAGGCCGGCGCGGCGCTGGCGCAAATCACCAGCGCCGTGGCGCAGATGCGCGAGAGCAACACGCAGATCGCCGTGGCGGCCGAACAGCAAAGCCATGTCGCCGAGGAAATGAATCGTTCGGTGGTGAGCATTCGCGACGTCACCGAAAACACCGTGCAGCAGACCGTGGATTCGGCGAATACCAGTAACGAGTTGGCGACGTTGGCCGGGGAATTGAGCAAGGCGATTGGGCAGTTGAAGCTCTAAGGTCCTGAAGCTCTAAGGCCCTGAAGCTCTGAAAGCCTCATCGCGAGCAAGCTCGCCCCCACACAGGATATGTGAACGTCGCAAATCCCCTGTGGGAGCGAGCTTGCTCGCGATGGCGCCCGCTCAGCCAACATCGTTTTGAGCCATCGACCCTATCGCTGTGATAGCCAACCTCGATTCGTCTCCCACCCCTGCCCCGCCTATCCTTCAAACATGTGTCTCAACGTGTATTAAGGAATTTCATCATGGGCAAACGTCATCCCAACCTTCCGGCCTGGCAATGGAAGTCCTACCCGCACAACCATCAGCACCCGACCAATCTGGCCTTGCACCTGATTGCCGTGCCGCTGTTCATCATTGGCTTTCTGCTGATCGTCACCGGGGTGTTCAGCCTGAGCCTGTTGAATATCGTGATTGGCGTCATCGGCGTGATTGCGGCGCTGGGTTTGCAGCGCCACGGCCACAGCCTGGAGGCGCAGGCCTCCGAGCCGTTCGCGGATCACAAAGACGCGATGTCGCGTTTGCTGGTCGAGCAATTCCTGACGTTCCCGAGATTTTTCCTCAGCGGCGGCTGGTGGCGCGCATGGCGCAAACGCCACCGGCGCTGAGTCAGGCGAAAATGGTCACGGTCTGCCGGCTCATGGCGATCAACCGACCGTCCGCGCTCCACAGTTTCGCCGCGACGTGGCCGTAGCCGTCAGCGGCGTGTTCGATTTCCGCGAGGTATTTGCACCAGTCCAGCGTATTCAGCGCCAGCAGCGGCTGGACGAATTCGATGGTCCAGGTCAGCGTGCTGCCCGCCGCCGGTTTGCGCAGGTGCGGCAATAACGCCGGCGGCCAGGCGTCGACCAGCGCCAGAATGTACGCCTCGCTCAGCGCCTCTTCACGTACTTCCCCACGCAACTGCACCCAACCGCCCATCTCGCGTGATGGATTGCCGGTAAACGGACGCCCGCCGACACTCCAGCGCATCGCCAGATGCCGCATGAATTCCGGGGTTACGCCTTTGATATAGGGCAGTTCCTGACATTCGTCCCAGTGCTTCATTGCGGGCGCCGGTTGCGCTGTGACTGCCACTTCGGATTCGCGCGAGGCGCCGAAACTGCCTTGCATCAGCGTCACCACTTGGCCCTTCTGCATCGCCCGGCCCAAGACCTGGCTGACCGCTTTGCCTTCGCGCAACACATCGACTTCAAAACTGACCGGCACGTCCGGCTCGACCGGGCCGACAAAGGTGATCGCCAGCGAGCGCACCGGGCGCTCGGCCGGGACTTTCGCGCGCATGGCTTCGTACTGCAACGCGGCGATCAGGCCACCGAAACTGGCCCGGCCCTGACCCCATTCGGCAGGAATCGACAGCGCCTGCGGCTGGCTGCGGACAGCGTCGAGCAGATCGGAAAAGCGCATGGGAACCTCGGGAGTGCGGGAAAAGGATGAAGGGATGTTAACCAGCCTGCGCGGGCGATACAGCGCTTATTCCGGCCAAATTGACGGACAGATGAGCCGTGCGAGGTTTATCAGAGGTGCAGAAACCTGGCTGCAGGAAAACTGACTGTGGGAGCTGAGCTTGCTCGCGATGGCGTCGTGTCAGCAGCAAAATTACTGACTGACACGACGCCATCGCGAGCAAGCTCAGCTCCCACAGGTTTTGTGGTGGTTGTTGTTGTTGGGTCGACGTTATTGAGTAGTTGTGTCTCGGCTTCAAGGGTTTTCAGGATTTGAAGCAGGCGTCGCTGAGTTTATCCAGCACGCGGTCGGCACGCTGTTCGGCTTTGGCCATGGTGGTTTTCCATTCGGCGACGCAGCTTTGCAAATCACTTTCCTTCTCGGCCAACAGCAGCCATTGCCAGCAATCGTGCCAGTCACCCAGCGCGGCTTGCGCCGATTTCAGGCGCGGCATCGCCGCTTTCGGCAGACGGTCGAGCTCGGGATAAGCCTCGATGCCATAACGCACACGCTTGATCAGCAAGCGCAGACGATGGCGATCGTGGGCCGGGTCGTGCAGCGCTTCGTCGAGTTTTTTCCATTGCTTGGCCAGGCGCTTTTCGATGCGCTGACGCAGGCCTTTGAGCAAACCCTGACGCTGCGCGGCGCGCAGGAATCGCGGAAACGCGTCGAGGATCATCAGCAATTGCGTCACTTCAGCGCTGCTGGCGACGGCAGGATACGCCGCGTCCATCTGCGCCATGCGCCGTTGCGCCGCTTCGGGTTGCTGGTGCGCCAACAGATACGCCGCCAGCACCTCGCGATCACGCAGCGGCGTGGTCAGGTCGCCGACGCCCGAGGCGGCGGCTTCCAGTTGCTCGACGCCGGGCAACCCGCGCAACGGTCGCAACAGACTGCGCAGCCGCCGCACGGTGGTGCGCAAGTCGTGCAGCGCTTCGGGATCGGTGCGGGCAGTCAAACGCGCCTGGCACGCCAGCAAACGAATATCCAGGCTCAGCACCTGAGCCACCAATCGATTGACCAAAGCCGACATCACTTTCTCCCTGAATCGAATGTGCTTAACCGCCCGTTGAACGCACCGTGCCCGTTAACGACCGGCGCGGGATTCGCGAATGTAGAAGCGTGCCTTCTCGGCTTTGCTGGTGCAGCCTTCGTAGGCTTCAAATTGTTGCTGGGTCTTGGCGCCGGTCAACAGCGACAAAGCCTTGGAGTAACTGACGGTGCCGGCGAAACCTTCAGCCTTGGCCAGGTCGAGCTCATGCCAGGCGGCATCGATCTGGCTGCCGCAGCTTTCGCGGTACGCAGTTTTACCAGCACAACCGGCAAGCGCCAGGGCAATCAACGGCACACAGATCCAGGCTTTCATCACTCACACCTCAAGAATAGGAAAACAGTCGTGCAGGTAAGACGGTGGCGCGCGCAAAAAGTGCCTCTGCTTTGCCAAGCCTTGACCTGCCCCGCAAACGACCGCGTTCGCGAGCATACGCATGTGGCGCCATGCAGTGTCGAAAAAACGACGCCGTCACCCCGGGCAACGACCTTGGCGATTGAAGCGTTGCCCCTGATGGGTGCATTGTTGGACCTTGTCAGACGAGGGCGATTCATGAAAAAGCGTGTCGCACTGGTGCTGGGCTCAGGTGGAGCCCGGGGCTATGCCCATATCGGTGTCATTGAGGAGATCGAACGGCGTGGTTACGACATCGCGTGCATTGCCGGGTGCTCGATGGGCGCGGTGGTCGGCGGGATTTATGCCGCCGGCAAACTCAAGGATTATCGCGACTGGATCGAAAGCCTCGACTACCTCGACGTGCTGCGGCTGGTCGATGTCAGCTTCCGTCTGGGGGCGATTCGTGGCGAAAAAGTCTTCGGCCAGATCCGCAAGATCGTCGGCGAAATCAACATTGAAGATTTGCGTATTCCCTACACGGCGGTGGCCACGGACCTGACCAATCAGCAGGAAATCTGGTTTCAGGAAGGTTGCCTGCATCAAGCGATGCGCGCCTCGGCGGCGATCCCCAGTTTGTTCACGCCGGTGATGCAGGGTAATCGGATGCTGGTTGATGGCGGTCTGTTGAATCCGTTGCCGATCGTGCCGGTGGTGTCGAGCCATTGCGATTTGATCATCGCGGTCAATCTCAACTCGACCAACCAGCGGCATTACCAATTGCCGGTGATTCCGCGTCCGCCGGCGTTCAAGTCGCGTTTCAATAACCTGATCAGTTCGCTCGGTTCGAAGATGCCGTTTCGCCGCAAACAGGCTGAACAGTTGCTGTTGCTGGAACAGGAAGCGCTGAAGGCGGAAGCGGCGGATATCAACCCGTGGATCGAGTCGGCCGAACCGCAAGCGCAACAACCGGCAGCGGCTCCGCAAGCCGATGGCGCACCGAAATCCGCGACCGGCTCGTTCATCATCGACAACGTCGGGCCGGCGTCATTGCTGGATTTGATCAACCAGAGTTTCGAGGTGATGCAGACCTCGTTGGCGCAGTACAAGATCGCCGGGTATCCGCCGGACGTGCTGATCAACGTGCCGAAGCGTGTGTGCCGGTTTTTCGAGTTTTACAAAGCGCCGGAGTTGATCGCGCTGGGCCGCGAGATTGCCAGCGATACGATGGACCGTTATGAGAGTGAGCAGAAGCGTGATTCTTGAGATTCTCGGGTGAGTGTCAGGGCCTCTTCGCGGGCAAGCCTCGCTCCTACAGGGTTCGCGTTAACCGTGTGGGAGCGGGGCTTGCCCGCGAACAGGCCGGACTGCCCGCCGAAAAACCTACAGACCACCCTCCCCCAACAACCGATAACCAACCCCTGCCTCGGTCACGATAAACCGTGGTCGGGTCGGATCGTCGGCCAGTTTCTGCCGTAAATGCCCGACCACAATCCGTAAATAATGGCTGTCCTCGGTGTGCGTCGGGCCCCAGATCTCCTTGAGCAATTGCTGCTGGGTAATCACCCGCCCAGGATGCCGCGCCAGTTGCGCCAACACCGCGTATTCCTTGCGGGTGAGCGCGACTTCGGCGCCGTCGAGCAGCACCCGCCGATAGGCCAGGTCCACGGTCAACGGGCCGAACGTCAGCGCCGCTTGCTGTGCTTCGCCGCTCGGTGCCTGGCGCAATAACGCGCGCACGCGTGCGAGAAACTCCTGAATGCCGAACGGTTTGGTCACGTAGTCATTGGCGCCGCCATCCAGCGCCTCGACTTTCTGCCCTTCGCTGGCGCGCACCGACAGCACCAGCACCGGCACGCTCGACCATTCGCGAAACTCGCGCAGCACTTGCTGGCCGTCCATGTCCGGCAGGCCGAGGTCGAGCACCAGCAAGTCCGGTTTGCTTAGCGCCGCTTGCGCCAGGCCTTCATTACCGGTGCCCGCCTCCAGCACTTTGTAGCCTTGGGAAGCGAGGCTGATGCGCAGGAATTTGCGGATCTGCGGTTCGTCGTCGATGACCAAAATGGTCGCGGTCTGGCTCATGGTTTGTGATCGCAGCGTGTGGATGGGCACGGGGATGGTAATGAGAATGTGCGAAAGATATCAGGCTTCACTTTCAAAACCAGGTTGTTCCTGCAGCGGCAAGTGCAGCGTGATGCACGTGCCGCGCCCGTCGAGGCCATCGGCGACGCTGATTCGCCCGCCATGCGCGCCGACCATGCCCTGACAAATCGCCAGTCCGAGCCCGGTGCCCTGGCCGCCGCGATCACCCCGGGCGGCGGTGTAGAACATGTCGAAAATCTTTGCGCGCTCCTCCTCGGGAATTCCCGGGCCTTCATCGCTGACCGAGAAAAACAGCTCTTTTTCGTCAGCCCCGGCGCGCACTTGCAAACGTCCCTGAGGCGGAGAGAAACGTGCGGCGTTTTCGATGACGTTGACCAGCGCTTGCTCGATCAGCGCCGCGTGCACGTACAGCAACGGCAACTCGGCCGGCACTTCGGCGCTGACCTGCAACGGCGCCAGCACCGCGCGCAGGCGATTCAGCGAACTGCCGATGATGTCGGCCGGCGACACCCAATCGCGCGCCAGTTTCAGCGCGCCGTGGCCGAGGCGCGTCATGTCCAGCAGGTTCTGAATGTAACGATCAAGGCGTTCGGCTTCATCGCGGGTGCCTTCGAGCAACTCGCGGCGATCCTCCAAAGGAATCGCTTCGCCGAGCGCCAGCAGGCTGTCGATGCTGCCGCGCATGGCGGTCAGCGGCGTGCGCAGGTCGTGCGACACCGAGGCGAGCAAGGCACTGCGCAATTGTTCGGTTTCGCCATGCAGGCGCGCCGCTTCGAGGTCTTCGGCCAGTTGCGCGCGGGCCAGCGCTTGCGCCAGCGGTTGACTCAGCGCCGTCAACAAACGTCGACGCTGGCCGCTCAAGGTCTGGCCCTCTTTGGCGCACACGCCGAGCAACGCCAACGGCCCGTCCTCGACCGACAACGGCCACCACCACCAACGCCCGAACGGCAATGTGCCGGTGCCGGCGCCCGCCGGTTGATCGTGTTGCCAGGCCCAATCGGCGGCGGCGCGTTCTGCTTCGGAAAACTCCAGCGGACCACCGGTTTCGACTTTCCAGCCACCCTGACCGTCGCGATTGAGCAGGCACAATTGCAGCTCGCTCCAGCCATTGAGGTGCTGCGCGGCGGCGCTGATCACGGCTTGGCGGTCGGTAGCGGCAGTGAGTTTGCGCGACAGGTCGAGCAGCTCTGTGGTTTCTTCCTGAGTGTCGCGCAACGCCTGCAATTGCCGGCGTTGACGCGCCGCGAGGTTGCCGGTCAGCGCGGCCATCAAGAGAAAAAACAGCAAGGTCAGCACGTCTTCTTCGCGCTGAATGCTGAACGAGAAATTCGGCGGAATGAACAGGAAGTCGTAAACCAGGAATGACAGCGCCGCACACGCCAGCGCCGGGCCGAGGCTGCTGCGCACCGCCACAAGCAACACCGCCGCGAGGAACACCAGCGAGATATTCGGCAACGGCAAAACACTCGCCACGGCCCACGCCAAGGCACTGGCCAATACGGTCGCCAGCAACGCCAGAGCGTAGTCGAACCAGACCAATGAACGGATCGAACGCTGACGTGGCTGATGGGTTTCGTGATCGCTGTCGAGCACGTTGATTTCCAGCCCTCGGGCATCGCGCAACAGCCGGGAAGCAAGTCCGCCGCCAAACAACCGTCGGCGCAGACGCTGCCGGGATTGGCCGACCAACACCAGACTGGCGCGACGTTCGGCGGCGTGCTGGATCAGGGTCTTCGCTACTTCGCCGGCGCGCAGCAACACCACTTCGCCGCCCAAACGTTCGGCCAGTTGCTGGGCGCTTTGCAGACGCAGGCGCGATTGCTCGTCGCGCACGCGGCCATTGTCGACGTGCACCAGACTCCACGGCAGATGCCGGCGCTGGGCGACGCGGCTGGCGTGGCGCACCAGGCGTTCGGCCTGCGCATCGCCATCGACACCGACCAGCAACCGTCCGCGCACCGCCGGCGCAGCCTGACCGAGTTGGCGATAACCCTGGGCCAAGTCGTTATCGACCTGCGCCGCAGCGGTTTGCATGGCCATTTCGCGCAGCGCGGTGAGGTTGGTCTGGGTGAAAAAAGCATCGATGGCCGCGCGTGCCTGCTCCGGCACATAGACTTTGCCGTCGCGCAGACGCTCAAGCAATTCGCGCGGCGGCAGGTCGATCAGCAGCAGTTCGTAGGCTTCTTGCAGGACCCAATCGGGCAAGGTTTCGCGGACCTGCACGCCGGTGATTCCGCGCACTTGATCGTTAAGACTTTCCAGGTGCTGGACGTTGACCGTGGTGAACACGTCGATGCCGGCGGCGAGCAATTCCTGGATGTCTTGCCAACGCTTCGCGTGGCGGCTGCCGGGGGCGTTGCTGTGGGCGAGTTCGTCGACCAGCACCAGTTTTGGTTTGGCCGCGAGCAGACCGTCGAGGTCCATTTCTTCGAGCATCACGCCACGGTATTCCGAGCGCAGCAACGGCTGTTGCGGCAAGCCACCGAGCAGCGCTTCGGTTTCGGCGCGGCCGTGGGTTTCAACCACCCCGGCGATGACTTTGACCCCTTGGCGCAGTTGCGTATGGGCAGCTTGCAGCATGGCGTAAGTCTTGCCGACACCGGGCGCGGCGCCGAGGAACACCTTGAGCCGGCCACGGCCATCGCGGGGCAGGTCTGCTAACAGCGCATCGGCGCGGCCGGAATCGCTCATGCTTGAAGGTCTCTTCTTTCAGGTTTTGATGGGGTGAATATTAGGCCGCCATCGCGAGCAAGCTCGCTCCCACAGGGGATTTGTGAACACTGGAGATTCCCTGTGGGAGCGAGCTTGCTCGTGATTGGCGGCGCCACCGGTTTAAAGCTTTTGCAGCGCGATATTCAACGCCAACACATTCACCACCGGTGGCCCCACCAGCGGCTGCTCGATGTGTGCGTCGAGCAACTGTTGAAGGGTCGATACCGGCAGATTGCGCGCCGCCGCAACACGCGCCAGTTGATAGGCAATCGCCGCCGGTGGCAAGTGCGGATCGAGGCCGCTGCCAGAGGTGGTCAGCAGCGCCAGCGGCACCGGTCCTTGCCCGGGCACTTGCAGTTTATTGGCCTCGTCGATGACCCGCGTGGCGAGCGCCGGGTTGCTCGGCGAGAGGTTGCTGGCGCTGCTCGACACCGTGGCAAACGCCCCGGCCGACGGGCGCGGATGGAACCACGCGTCGCCGGTAAAATCCTGGGCAATCAGCGACGAACCGCGCACCTTGCCTTCGGCGTCGCGTACCAGACTGCCGTTGGCCTGATCGGGGAAAGCAATTTGCGCGACGCCGGTAACCACCAAAGGATAGGCGACGCCGGTGATCAGCGTCATGAGTACCAGTAGGCTCAGGGCCGGGCGGATCATTGTGGACATTTCAGAATCCTCGAAATTGAAGAAGTAGTGGGTGTCAGGGAAATCCACCCCTCACCCCAGCCCTCTCCCCACGGGGTAGAGGGGGAAAGGGAGCCGATCTTTATGCCTTTCAAAACCTGAGTTCGACTCGGTCTTTCAGGTCGCTAAATTTCGCAAGACATCCGTGCTGTTCAAAACCTGAGTTCGGCTCGATCTTTCAGGTCGATGCAGCTCCAAGAACACCTCGGTCAGTCCCCTCTCCCCCCGGGGAGAGGGTTAGGGTGAGGGGTCGATCCAAAGGTCAAACCAAATGCAGTGCAGTGAGCAACATGTCGATCGCCTTGATCCCCACAAACGGCACGACAATCCCGCCCAGCCCATAGATCAGCAAATTGCGCCGCAACAACGCCGCAGCACTCGCCGCTTGCACTCGCACGCCACGCAGCGCCAGCGGAATCAGCACGACGATGATCAACGCGTTGAAGGCAATCGCCGAGAGAATCGCGCTCTGCGGACTGCTCAGTTGCATGATGTTGAGCACGCCCAATTGCGGATAGATCGAGGCGAACAGCGCCGGCAGAATCGCGAAGTATTTGGCGATGTCGTTGGCGATCGAAAAAGTCGTCAACGCGCCACGCGTCACCAGCAGCTCTTTGCCGATTTGCACCACGTCGAGCAACTTGGTCGGATCGCTGTCGAGATCGACCATGTTTGCCGCCTCGCGCGCCGCTTGCGTGCCGTCATTCATCGCCATGCCGACGTCAGCCTGGGCCAGCGCCGGCGCGTCGTTGGCGCCGTCGCCGCACATTGCCACCAGACGACCGTCGTTCTGCTCGTGACGAATCCGCGCGAGTTTTTTCTCCGGCGTGGCTTCGGCCAGCACGTCATCGACGCCCGCCTCGGCAGCAATCGCCGCAGCCGTCAGCGGGTTGTCGCCGGTGACCATGACCGTGCGAATCCCCAGTTTGCGCAACTCGGCGAAACGTTCGCGGATGCCCGGCTTGACCACGTCCTTGAGATGGATCGCGCCGAGCAATTTACCGTCGACACACACCAGCAACGGCGTGCCGCCACTCTGCGCAATCTTGTCGACTTCCCGAGCCATGGCCGGGGCCAGGTCCGAACGTTTCTGGCCGATGAACGCCAGCAGCGAATCCACCGCGCCTTTGCGATACACGCGGCCCTGATAATCAACACCAGACAAACGCGTCTCGGCGCTGAACGGCACGCCGGTGAGCAATTCGGCGCCCGGCTCAGGCTGCGGATGCAGGTTGCGCAGGTACTCGACGATCGACTTGCCTTCCGCCGTGTCATCGGCCAGCGACGCAAACAACGCGCCTTCGGCCAGCTCTTTGGCAGTCACGCCGGGTGTTGCATAAACCGCGGTGCAACGGCGGTTGCCGAAGGTGATGGTGCCGGTCTTGTCCAGCAACAGCACGTGCACATCCCCCGCCGCTTCCACGGCGCGCCCGGATTTGGCGATCACGTTGAGGCGCACCAGGCGGTCCATGCCGGCGATACCGATGGCCGACAACAAGCCGCCAATGGTGGTCGGAATCAGCGTGACCAATAACGCTACAAGAAACACCAGCGGCAGGCTGCCGTTGGCGAAATGCGCGAACGGTTGCAGGGTCACGACCACCAACAGAAAGATCAGCGTCAGGCCGATCAGCAGGATATCCAGCGCCACTTCGTTGGGGGTTTTCTGGCGTTTTGCGCCTTCGACCAGAGCGATCATCCGGTCCAGGGTCGATTCGCCGGGGTTGGCGGTGATGCGCACCAGCAGCCAATCGGAGACCAGCCGCGTATTGCCGGTAACGGCCGAACGGTCGCCGCCGGATTCGCGAATCACTGGCGCCGATTCGCCGGTAATCGCCGCCTCGTTGACCGCGGCGATGCCTTCGATGACCTCGCCGTCACCGGGGATCATTTCCCCGGCTTCGACGCGCACCACATCGTCCTTGCGCAGATTGGCCGCCGGCACCACTTGAAACGTGCCATTGGCGGTCTTGCGCCGGGCGCTCAAGCCTTCGCTGCCGGCCTTGAGGCTGTCGGCGCGGGCCTTGCCGCGACCTTCGGCCAAGGCTTCGGCGAAGTTGGCAAACAGCACGGTAAACCACAGCCACAACGCGATTTGCGCAGCGACAAAGGTTGGCACGGTGCTGTCGGGAATAAAGCACAACACGGTGGTCAGCACGGCGGTCAGTTCGACCACCAACATCACCGGCGCCCGTTGCAACTGGCGCGGATCCAGCTTGACGAAGGCTTGCACCAGCGCTGGACGCCAGAGCGCCGAGATCGCGGTTTTCGGTTGTTCCGGCGCCTTGGCGGCGGCCGGTTTGGTTGCGGGCATATTCATCATCAGCTCCTCGAAAAAGCCTGGCTCAGAAGCCCATGCTCAGATGTTCGGCAATAGGACCCAGGGCCAGCGTCGGCAAGAACGTCAGGCCACCCACCAGCAAAATGGTCACGGTCAGCAGCGTCACGAACAGCGCACCATGGGTCGGGAAACTGTTCGGGCCGATTGGCGCGGTTTTCTTCATCGCCAGGCTGCCGGCCAACGCCAGCACTGGAAGGATGTAACCGAAACGACCGATCAGCATGCCCAGGCCCAGCATCAAGTTGTGGAACGCGGTGTTCGCACCGAAACCGCCAAACGCCGAACCGTTATTCGCGCTGGCCGAGGTGTAGGCGTAAAGCAACTGGCTGAAACCGTGGGCGCCGGGGTTGCTGACCGCCGCGACCGGGCCGGGCAAACTGGCGGCAATCGCGCCGAGCACCAGCACGCCGACCGGCATCACCAACAAGGTCACGACCAGTAACTGCACTTCCCGCGCCTGGAGTTTTTTGCCGAGGTATTCCGGCGTGCGGCCGATCATCAGGCCGGCGAGGAATACCGCGATCAACACGTTGAGCAGCATGCCGTAAAGCCCGGCGCCGACGCCGCCGAAGATCACTTCGCCGACCATCATGTTGACCATCGCGACCATGCCGCTCAGCGGGTTGAGGCTGTCGTGCATACCGTTGACCGAACCGTTGGACGCCGCCGTCGTGGTCACCGACCACAACACCGTCGCCGTGGTGCCGAAGCGCGCTTCCTTGCCTTCGAGTGGCGCAGTCTGCTCGACGGCAGCGTTGGCCAGCGATGGATTCGGCTGGTACTCGGCCCACAGCGAGGTGGCGCCGCCGATCAGGAACAGCGCGAGCATGCAGGCGATGATCGCGCGACTCTGACGCAGGTCCTTGACGTAATGGCCGAAGGTGAACACCAGCGCGACCGGGATCAGGATGATCGAACCGACTTCGAACAAGTTGCTCCACGCCGTCGGGTTCTCGAACGGATGCGACGAGTTGACGCCGAAGAAGCCACCGCCGTTGGTGCCCAGTTGCTTGATCGCAATCTGGCTCGCGGCCGGGCCGAGCGGGATCACCTGATCGACGCCTTGCATGGTCACGGCATTGACGTATTGCGCGAAAGTTTGCGGCACGCCCTGCCAGACCAGAAACAGCGCCAGCAACAAGCACAGCGGCAGCAGGCCGTAGAGCGTGGCGCGGGTCATGTCGACCCAGAAGTTGCCGAGGGTTTTTGTCGATTTGCGGCCGATGCCGCGACACAGTGCCACCAACACCGCCAGACCGGTGGCGGCGCTGACGAAGTTCTGCACGGTGAGGCCGGCCATCTGGCTCAGATAACTGAGCGACGCTTCGCCGCTGTAGGCCTGCCAGTTGGTGTTGGTCATGAAACTGACGGCGGTGTTGAACGCGAGCGTCCACTCCTGGCCCGGCAGGTTTTGCGGATTCAGCGGCAAGTAGTCCTGGAATAACAGGATCGCGAACAGCAGCAGGAAGCCTGCGAGGTTGAAGGCGAGCAAGGCCAATGTGTATTTCTGCCAGCTCTGTTCGACCTGCGGATCGACCCCGGCCACGCGATAACAACCGCGCTCGACCGGGCCGAGGACCGGCGACAGCCAGGTGCGCTGGCCTTCCATGACTTTGTAATAGAAGCGACCGAGAAACGGCGCGGGGATCAGCACTAACGCGAAAAACCCGAGGATCAGCCAATAGTCATAACTGTGCATAGCCGCTCCTAGTTCCGGTCCGCGCGCAACAGCGCAACCAGCAGATAAATGAACAGCCCCACTGCCAATAGCAGTGACACCCCGTCCAGAACGCTCATGGAAAATCTCCGTGTAACGGCGTATTGCCGCGTGTCCGGGCATTGTCGGCAGGGAGGCTGTAAAGGAACGAGAGCGAGGGGTGTGGCGGGGCATAAAAAAAGTGTAAAGAGTGGCTTTATGCGGGGGTTACAGGCGTTTTGGGCGGACGCCATCGCGAGCAAGCTCGCTCCCACAGGGATCAGCGTTGTGTCGGCGGATGCATTTCAATAGTGGGAGCGAGCTTGCTCGCGATGGCGGCATAACGGGCGACATTGCCCCCAACTGGCGCACAAATCACGGCCATCCAGCGCCGATCATCCCCGATACGACACCTTTCACCGCATTGCGACGCGCAAATACAAAATGGCACGCCCGCTGCACGCGCCCTCCCCCGAGCTTTCCAAACCATTCCGGGAGCAACGCATGAACACACAACTCAAACCGACACTGGGAACGCTGCATCTGTGGGGCATTGCCGTCGGGCTGGTGATTTCCGGGGAGTATTTCGGCTGGAGTTACGGCTGGGGCGTCGCCGGAACCCTGGGTTTCCTGGTGACTTCCTTTATGGTCGCGACCATGTACACCTGTTTCATCTTCAGTTTCACCGAGCTGACGACGATGATTCCCCACGCCGGCGGTCCCTTTGCCTACAGCCGCCGCGCTTTTGGCGAGAAAGGCGGATTGATCGCCGGGCTGGCAACGCTGATCGAATTCGTCTTCGCCCCCCCAGCGATCGCTCTCGCGATTGGCGCGTACTTGAATGTGCAGTTTCCGGCACTCGACCCGAAACACGCGGCGGTCGGTGCCTACATCGTGTTCATGGGCCTGAACATTCTCGGGGTGAAACTCGCGGCAACCTTCGAGTTGATCGTCTGCGTCCTGGCTGTGGCCGAATTGCTGGTGTTCATGGGCGTGGTGGCGCCGGCCTTCAGCTTCAGCAACTTTGCCCTGAATGGCTGGGCCGGTTCCGACGTGTTCGGCGCGCCGGCGATTGCCGGGATGTTCGCGGCGATCCCGTTTGCGATCTGGTTTTTCCTCGCCATCGAAGGCGCGGCCATGGCCGCCGAAGAAGCCAAGGACCCGAAACGGACGATTCCCAAGGCTTACATCAGCGGCATTCTGACGCTGGTGCTGCTGGCGATGGGCGTGATGTTCTTTGCCGGCGGCGTTGGCGACTGGCGCACCCTGTCGAACATCAACGACCCATTGCCGCAAGCGATGAAAGCCGTGGTCGGCGAAAGCTCCGGTTGGCTGCACATGCTGGTGTGGATCGGCCTGTTCGGACTGGTAGCGAGTTTCCACGGGATCATCCTCGGTTACTCGCGCCAGTTCTTCGCCCTCGCCCGCGCCGGTTACTTGCCGAAATCATTGGCCAAGCTGTCGCGCTTCCAGACGCCGCACCGGGCGATCATCGCCGGCGGGCTGATCGGCATCGCGGCTATTTATAGTGACGGTTTGATCAACCTTGGCGGCATGACGCTGACCGCGGCGATGATCACCATGGCGGTATTCGGCGCCATCGTCATGTACATCATGAGCATGCTCAGCCTGTTCAAACTGCGCAAAACCGAGCCGAACCTGGAACGGACTTTCCGCGCGCCGTGTTATCCGCTGGTGCCGATGATTGCGCTGGTGCTGGCGGTGGTGTGCCTGGTGGCAATGGCGTGGTTCAACACCTTGATCGGGCTGATCTTCGTCGGCTTCATGGCCGTCGGGTTTGTGTACTTCATGCTCACCGCGCAATTGCGCGCCGATGCGCCGGCGGATGCAATGCTGACCGGTTTGTAGCAAGGGGCTGTAACGAGGGATACGCGCGAGACATTACAGGCCTAGAATGGAACCACTGCGAAATTTGATCGCTCAAAGTGGTATGCACGCTCGGTTGGCGAAATCCGCCAATCGGCCTGCCCTCAAGGAGAGCCCTATGCCCTGGTATGCCTGGTTGATTCTGGTCGTTGCAATCGGCTCGATCGTTGGCGGTTTGATGATGTTGCGCGACACCGCCAACAAGGTCGATCTGACCGAAGAGCAACGCAAACGCATCGCTGAACGCAATGCAGTCGCGGACGCCAAGGATGCGCAGGACCGCTGATAAAAAAACCCCACCTTCGCGGTGGGGTTTGTTTTTGCGCTCGCCAGTTCTCCGGCAGACTTCTAAAAAACACGCCGCCCAGCCGAATGGCACGCATCTGCATGCTTTTTTGCGATAGAAGTACAGTCACCATCCAATATTCATTAAGTAAGATGGCGGATTGTCGCGGAGACCCAAAATGCGTTACTCGCAGGACCATAAAGCCCAGACCCACCAACGCATCATCAAGGAAGCGTCTGCACGTTTTCGCCGCGACGGCATCGGGGCGACTGGCCTGCAACCTTTGATGAAAGCGCTGGGCCTGACCCACGGCGGCTTTTATTCGCACTTCAAATCCAAAGATGAGCTGGTGGAAAAAGCCCTGCAAATGGCCCGCGATGAACTCGACGCGCATTGCGCCAAGCTCTTCGCTGAACAACGGCCGCTCGACGCGTTTATCGACAGTTATCTCTCCGAATGGCACCAGACTTCGCCGGATCAAGATTGCCCGCTGCCGACCATGTCCTCAGAACTCGGACTGCGCGGCCAGCCCAGCCCCACCACCGATCAAGTGCTCAATGCCAGACTTGAGCAAGTGCAAAGTACCCTTGAAGGCGAACAGCCGAGCGAACGCAGCATCATCATCATCATCATCATCATCATCATCATCATCATGTCGACGCTGATCGGCGCGCTGATGTTATCGCGCAGTGTCGAGAACGCCGAGCTGGCCCAGCGGATTCTCGACGTGACGCGCGATCACCTGAAACAGAACAACGATTAATCACTCCAACGCTTGAACAGCACGCTGGCATTCACGCCGCCAAAACCGAAGCCGTTCGACAGCGCGTATTCAATCGGCATCGACCGCGCCTGGCCGTGAACGATGTCCACGCCTTCGGCTGCCGGGTCCGGGTTATCGAAATTGAGCGTGGCCGGGACGATTTGATCGCGAATGGCCAACAGGGTGAAGATCGCTTCGATGCCGCCAGCGGCGCCAAGCAAATGACCGGTAGCAGACTTGGTCGACGTCACCGCAATCTTGTTATCCGCGCCGAACAATGACTTGATCGCCGCCAACTCCCCGAGATCCCCGACTGGCGTCGACGTCGCGTGAGCATTGAGGTGTTGCACCTGATCGGCGCTGACCCCGGCTTGCGCCAATGCCAACGACATTGCCCGCCGAGCACCGCTGCCATCTTCAGGCCCGGCCGTCAGGTGATAGGCATCCGCACTGGTGCCGTAGCCGACCAGCTCGGCGATCGGTTT
Organism: Pseudomonas prosekii; assembly: GCF_900105155.1. Taxonomy (NCBI): domain Bacteria; kingdom Pseudomonadati; phylum Pseudomonadota; class Gammaproteobacteria; order Pseudomonadales; family Pseudomonadaceae; genus Pseudomonas; species Pseudomonas prosekii. The sequence goes on along the minus strand of NZ_LT629762.1, from coordinate 4,843,892 downwards.
AGCGCCCCTGGCCAATGCATGCTCCAGCGATTCGATCACCAGCAGACCGGCGCCCTCGCCCATCACAAAACCATCGCGATCCTTGTCGAATGGCCGCGAGGCGCGCTCCGGGGTTTCGTTGTAAGCGCTGGACAAGGCCCGCGCGGCAGCAAACCCGGCCAGACTGACACGATCAATCGACGCTTCGGCGCCGCCGCACACGGCAATATCCGCCTCGCCACTGCGGATCAGCCGCGCGGCATCGCCGATCGCCTGAACACCGGCGGCGCAGGCGGTTACCGGCGCGCCGAGCGGACCTTTGAAACCATGCAAGATCGACACGTGGCCCGCCGCCAGATTGACCAGAAACGAGGGAATGGTGAACGGCGACAACCGCCGCGGCCCGCGCGTATCGGTGGTGCGCACCGCATCGGCGATAGCGCCAAAACCACCGACGCCCGAGCCGATAATCGTCGCGGTGCGTTCCTGAGCATTGGCGTCCTGCGCCTGCCAACCCGCCTGTTCCAGCGCCTGACGCGCAGCCTCTATGGCGAACATGATGAAGCGATCCATCTTCTTCTGTTCTTTGGGCGCGATGGCCCGGTCCGGGTCGAAGCCGGCTTCGGCATCATCAGCAATGCTCGGCACTGCGCCGCCGACCTTGGCCGGCAGATCGGCAACCACTGCGTCGGGCAATGCGCGCAGTCCAGAGCGCCCGGCCAACAGGCGCGCCCACACGGCTTCGACGCCAGAACCCAATGGCGACACCAGGCCCATTCCAGTCACAACTATTCGACGATCACTCATACTGCATTCACCTCAAACCGATTCATGACGCCTCACTTGTAACGTGCGGCGGGCTTATCTCGGGACAGGTTCGGCGCCATCACATGACGGGCCGCAACAAAGGCTTGCCACTCGGACGCATCCGGCAACGACGGGATAGTAATCAGTTCGCCCTGGTCCAGACCGGCCAGCGACGCATCCACCATGTCCGCTGCATCCATGATCATTTCCGCCGGGATGCCACTGGCATCAATCCCCGAACGCTGCCAAATCTCAGTGCGCGTCACCCCGGGCAAAACCGCTTGCACCCGCACACCGGTGCCGCTCAGTTCCGCATCCAAAGATTGGGTCAGGCTCAGAACATACGCCTTGCTGGCGCTGTAAGTCGCATTAAACCGTTCCGGAGACAAAGCCACGACCGAGGCAATGTTGATAATCGTGCCGCGCCCCGCTTTGGCAAAACTGGCTGCCGCCGCCGACGCCAAACGCGTGACAGTGGTGACGTTGAGCTGAATCAGTTGCTCAAGTTGCTCCATGTCGGCGTTGGCCAGCAAACCATCGGCCGCGACACCGGCATTGTTGAGCAGCAGGCTGATACTTGAATCGCTACGCAGACGCTGCTCAAGTTTCAATACCTCATCCTTTTGCGTCAGGTCAGCCTTGACCACTTCCACCTGAACGCTGTGCTCGGCGCGCAACTTGCTCGCCGCTGCCTCCACCCGCTGCCCGTCGCGAGCCACCAACAACAAATCAAAACCACGTGCAGCCAACCGCTCGGCGTAAATGGCGCCGATGCCGGAAGAAGCACCGGTGACGAGGGCTGTACCTTTGGACTGAGTGGACGTCATGACTGTGCTCCTGAGGGATGCGATGTGAGTGCCGGGATCGGAACGTTTGCGCACGATCAGTCTTTTATTATAGGCATAACCCAAAGATAATATGATAGCCGTAATTTTTAATGTCGGAGAAACGGCCGACTCGCAGGACTCACCCCGCAAAACTGAGATACACCGGTGGAGTCAGCTTAAATCCATGTCGATCTCAATAACAAAAGAGCTTAGCCACGGTGTTAAAAATTGCGGCGATATGTAGCGTTCGCGCTCCGTTGAAACGTATCCGCTCCATGAACCCCACATTCCAAGCGGATAGCTGACGGCTGATGCTGTCCTCCCGATTTCCATCAGGAGTCCATCACCATGATGCGTCCCAATGCCAGCGTTGAAAAAGTGTACCTCTACCCAAAGCCGGTAGATTTTCGAAAGTCCATTGATGGCCTAGCTGCGCTAGTCGAACTGGATATCAAGGTCGCGGTGTTTGACCCCGTGCTCTTTGTTTTTCTGAATCGCCACCGTAATCGGGTCAAAGTGTTGTACTGGGAGCGTAACGGCTTCTGCCTTTGGCTCAAGCGCCTGGAGTCCGAGCGTTTTAAGACTTCACCCGAAGAGGTGGACGAGGCTATCGTGCTGACCGTCCAAGAACTGAACTGGCTACTGGATGGATTTGATCTCTGGCGCAACCGTCCACACAAGGTTTTAACGCCAAGATTCGTCGCCTGACGGGTATAATCCGGGCATGAATTTGATGCCCGAAGACCTCCCTGACGACCCTGTTCTGCTCAAGCAAATGTTGCTTGAGGCACTCAGTCGTCAGCAGGTAACGGCTGAGGCATACCAGACTCATATCGTCGATCTGAAAGAACAGATCAAGCTGCTGCGCGACCGTTTGTTCGGTCGCAAATCCGAGCAGACCGTTGAACCCAATACCCCTCAACTGGCGTTGTTCAACGAGCCCGAAAGCGAGCCGATGCCTTCAATCGGCGACGCTGACGAAGAAGTTGTTGCTCCGACTTCACGTCGTGGCAAGCGCAAGCCTCTGTCTGCTGATCTGCCGCGCATCGAAGTCATCCACGAACTTCCCGAGCACGAACTGACGTGTGCCTGTGGTTGCCGCAAGCATGTCGTCAGCGAAGAAACTAGCGAGCAGCTGGATATCGTGCCGATGCAAATCCGCGTGATCAAACACATCCGCAAAGTCTACGGGTGTCGTGGTTGTGAAGCGGCGCCGGTCACTGCTGACAAACCGGCTCAGTTGATCGAAAAGAGCATGGCCAGTCCGAGTGTCTTGGCGATGTTGTTGACCACTAAATACGTCGACGGCCTGCCGCTCCACCGATTTGAAACCGTACTTGCCCGTCATGGTGTGGACATCCCTCGCCAAACGTTGGCGCGCTGGGTCATCCAGTGCGGCGAGCACTTGCAACCGTTATTAAATCTGATGCGGGATCGGTTGCTGGAAAGCCCTGTCGTCCACTGTGATGAAACCCGCGTCCAGGTACTTAAAGAACCGGATCGAGACCCAACCAGCCAATCCTGGATGTGGGTGCAAGCCAGCGGGCCGCCGGCTCGAAAAGTCGTGCTGTTTGACTACACCTCCAGCCGTGCGCAGGAAGTGCCGTTGCGCCTGTTGGAAAGTTATCGTGGCTACGTCATGACCGATGATTACGCGGGTTACAACGCCTTGGCATTACAGCCCGGAGTGGAACGTCTGGCGTGCATGGCCCATGTGCGGCGCAAGTTTGTCGATGCTCAAAAGGTACAGCCCAAGGGCAAGGCGGGACGTGCCGATATCGCCCTGACGATGATCAACAAGCTGTACGGCATCGAGCGTGAACTAAAGGGCGTCAGTGACGAGCAACGATTTATCGGCAGACAGGAAAAGAGCCTGCCGATCCTAGCCCAGTTGAAAAGCTGGCTGGATAAAACTCAGTCCCAAGTGACGCCGCAAAGTGTGCTGGGCAAGGCGGTTAACTATCTTGCCAACAATTGGAGCCGGCTGGAGCGTTACGTGGAGGCCGGGTTTTTACCGATCGACAACAATGCGGCGGAACGCGCGATAAAGCCGTTTGTTATCGGTCGCAAGGCGTGGCTGTTCAGCGACACGGCCAAAGGCGCTACTGCCAGTGCTCAGATCTACAGCCTAGTGGAGACCGCCAAGGTCAACGGCCAAGAGCCTTATACGTGGCTACGCCACGTACTGGAGCAGTTACCACATGCGCAGTCGGTGGCAGACTATGAGGCACTGTTGCCGTGGAACTGCTCGCCAGAGATATCACGTTAAACCTGAACCCTAAACGTGGGGTGAGTGGATCGAATCGTATGCTAGGGAAGCCTCGACATCCTTTGGTGTACCGCCAAATCCACCCAGCACGTAATAGACTCGGTACGTTTTTTGGGCCTCCAAAGCCCTGTAAAAATATAAAATCCTACCCCCGGTACAAAAATAATCCTACCCCCGGTACAGGTCCAAAATGGCTCACATGAGCACAGATAGGGCGTGCTTCTGCATTTCCGTGGCATTGAAATGGCATTTAAATACCACAGAAATAGCGCGCATCTTTTGTGCCACCTGAAATACCTGGTCTTGGCATTTTTGTGCCATTGAAATAACCAAACTTTGACATTTTTGTGCCACTAAAATAGCTAAACATTGGCATTTTTATGCCAGCAAAATGGTAGGTGAGCTATTTATGTGCCACAGGTATAGAAATATGGCGCACCGCGTCTGGGATCAGGTGGTGACTTTGAGTGTGGGGTTCATGGAGCGTTTACGTTGAAACCCCTCGCTAATGAAATCCGGACAGAGGAATCGCCCTTAAACTCAACGTTATTGGCCCTGCATGAAGCGCGACCTGCGCAACTCTGAGCATGCATCTGCGACTGCTTCTCACTCTTGCTGTTTGTCAACAAATGTTGGAAAATCGAAAATGTAACCCGGTATTAATTTCTTCTACCTGCAAGACGGTAATTTCCAGGAATTTTTTGGAGCCGCTGTCGATGAATTTTTTGAGCGTTCAATGAACATTCCAGTAACTACAATTGATGAATCCCGACACGAAGTGGTCGAAGTAAAAGAACTTATTAATGGCCTATGGGATCAAAGGGCTATTGTTTTATTGTTTACTGCATTAACTGTTACCGCCGCCATTGCCTATACCGTCTGGGCCACCCCTGAATATGAAGTAGAGACCAGCATCCGGCCTGTCGCAATGGCGGACCTAGACGAACTAAACGAATCCGGGCTTTATAAAATTTTGCCAAAAGATGCGCTGACACGTGTGGGATCGTCAATGCAGTCTTACGATGTCCGGTTGAAATTTTTTAAAGCCAATCCACAGTTCCTTGCCCCCTTGCAAGCACCGGGGCAACCCATCGAAGAAACATTTGAAAAGTTTAATGAAAAAGCATTTTTGATTGACCGAGTTGATCCACAGAAAAGTACCAGCCTCACTGAAACCATTGGACTCAGTCTCAGATACCCTAAAGGGGTCGATGGCGTCGGCATTGTAAGAGAGTTTACTAATTACGTCCTCAAGAGTGAAAAGGAAAAAATTTCTACCAGCCTTAAAACACTTATTGCCAACCGTATCACCCAATTAGATAAAAAACTGGAGTCTAAAAAATCCACTTATGAAGCTGAAAAAGACTCGAAGATCGCTAACCTGCTAGAAAAAGATCGGCTTAAAAAACAGTTACTTCAAGACGAACTTAAAGCGCTTCGTCAGCAACTGCAAAGCCGCAGACAAAACCGTATCAAAGAACTTGACGAGGCCATCGTCATTGCAAAGAAACTCGGAATTGTTAAACCCACTACCCCTTCGGCGCTGGGGGACGGGGATCAGGCTCACCAAGGAAGTATGATCCGCACAGAAGTGAATAATCAGAAAATCCCACTGTATTTCCTGGGACAAGCAGCGCTGGAAGCGGAGCGAGCCACTCTTGAAACTCGCCGTTCCGACGACTTCACTGAGCCGCGCATTGATGAAATTCAAAAAGAACTCAGCCTGCTGACCGTCAACCGCGAAGCTGCACTTCTCAAGGAGCGCGACAGCCCTGAGTTGTTCTTGAAAGACTTTGCCGACATCCGTGGCGAACTGACGCACTTGAAACAAATGAATGTCGACTTTGATCAATTTGATCTGGGACTCGTCGATAAAGATGCGACAGAACCTCAAGGCCCGATTAAACCGAAGAAAGCCCTCATTGTCGGATTTGGTCTGATATTCGGCTTTATACTCGGCATGGGTATCGCTATTCTTCGACGCGCAATACTTTCATTCCACAGCGCTCGTCGGTAACCGGTAAAACAGCATAGATTATCGCTGCAACCCGCAGACCATTAACCTCGGCCTGACTGTCGCTCCTCAAAGTATGTTTTTTGGAGCGACAGCGAGACTTGTCTTGATAAAACTTGCTGTTTGAAAGTTTGTCGCTACTTATTTAGGCTGCGTTCATTGAAACATGTCGGCGCTATCATTACTGCCCAACCAGGCATTGACACTTTCGACACTTTCTTCAGATAACTTCCCTGCCCACCGGCTCATGATAAAAAGATTAGTGATGAAGTCGTATTGCGTCTTGAGCAAATCACGACGCGCCTTGAATTCATTCTGCACGGCGGTCAAAACATCTACAGCGTTAACTACGCCGTACGTGAACGCTTTTTCTGCCGCGATGCGCGATTGTTCGGCCGAGGCCAACGCATTATGGTTAGCGCGTATTTTTTCCGCGCTGGAGTCTGCGGTCAGGTATGAGTTCGTCAGCTCCTTGACAACTTGGCGTCGTGTCGCGACCAATTGCTGCTCTGCCGTGAGCAGATCCTGATACAGCTGCCTTACCCGCGCTGACGTTGAACCACCAATGTAGATCGGTATTTGCACCCCCACCCCGGCGACGAAGCTGTCGGTCTGAGGTGCCAACGAGTTGTTGTAGCCTTCATTGGTCTGTTGCGCGCTCAGGTTCAGATTGACTGTCGGATAATGCCCGCCCTTACCGGCACGCAGGGCAGCCTCTGCTGCCTCCTGAGCACTTTCACTTGCCATGATAGAAGGATTTTCAGTGATCGCCAGGTTCACCCAGCTCTCCAGACTGCCGGCCGATACCTTCAACTCGACATCATTACGCACACGACTCAGTTTCTCGTTGACTGGACGCCCGATGATTTCCGCCAACGCTACGCGACTCAGTCTTGACCGGTTACGCGCATCGACTTCCTGGGCAGCCAGCGAGTCAACCCGGGATTTCAAATCCAGCAGGTCGGTGATCATCGCTAACTGTTTGCTGTATAGCGCACTGACCATGGCCAAGTTCTTCTGGGTGGCCCTGCGTTCGGCCTGCACCAATTCAAGTTCATCATCGGCAGCCAACGCGGCGAAATAACGCTGCGCCAGATCGACGGTGGCTTCTGCCTGCGCTTCCCGGGACTCGGAGTCCGCTTGTTTGGCCTGGCTTTTATAGTGCTGGTAGTTTTCCCAGGCAGCCTTGTTATACAAAGGCTGGGTCAGCCCCACCGTATAGTTGCGACTGTTGTAAGCCTCGTCGACCTGCAAATTAGTCTGCTTGATACGGTTGAAACCTGCATTCGCTGTCACCGAAGGCAGGAGGCTACCAAACGCCTGATTTTCCTGTTCGACACCCGATTGTGCCTTGGAATAAGACGCTATAACCCTGGGATCTTCGAGGCGGGACTCGCGGTACAACTGCATCAAGTCAACCGAGTAATTCTGTTTGCTGACAGAGGCCGTGCGTGGTGCGCTACTTGAGGGCTGGGCAAGCCTGGGGTCGGATGCGTGAGCCGGCAATACCAGCGCGCCCAGCACTACACAGGGAAACAGGAGAACGATCATTCCTCGATCATCGACTGGGCGATAACGTTACGCGCTGGCTGCATCAGATATTGCAGCATGGTGCGCTCGCCTGTGTTGATCAACACGTCCGCCGGCATGCCGGCCAACAACTTGCGATCGCCGAGTTTCTGCGCGCCGGCCTGGGTCACGCTGATCCGGGCCAGATAATATGGCGCACCGGTTTTTTCATTGAGCAAGCGATCGCCCGAAACACTCGTCACCCGACCTTCAATGACCGGTGTCGTTGCGCTGTTGAAAGCACTGAAGTGAATGTTTGCCAATTTACCGATCGCTATCCGGTCGATGTCGTTCGGAGCGACCTGCGCATCGACGACCAGGTCAGAAATAGACGGCACGATATCCAGCAAAGGGGTCGCGGCACGTACAACACCGCCGATGGTGTGAACCGTCATGCCGATCACCATCCCGTCATCCGGGGCACGAATAACCACCCTGCTCAGGCGATCTTCCAGCGCCGCGGCTTTTTCCTGCAAGTCGTAGGCTTTGGTCTGGGTCTCCGCCAATTGTTTGGTGACGTCAGCGCTGAAGTCCTTGTCAACTTGCAGTATCTGCAACTGGGTTTCATTGATCTGCAACTTGGTCTTGATGTTGGTCGAGCGGTGATCTGCCACTTCAGACTTCAGTAAATCCAGTTTGCGCTCCTGTTCGAGCATGCGCTGTTTGTCGACAAAGCCCTGGGCGAGCAACTCGTTCAACTCGGCGATTTCGCCGCTGTAGGATTCCTGCAGATTGCTCTTGGTACCGATCATCGCGTCGGTCCCTTTGATTTGCTGGTTCAACTGACCAATGCGCTCTTGCAGGACCGAGATCTGCCCCAGCCGGGAGCTACGTCGTGCACTGAACACTTGAGTCTCACCCAGGCGGGCTTCAATACTGCGTTGAGTGTCCGAATCTGTAGTGTTCGGGAACGGGATGGTGTGCAGGTTATCGCGCTCCGCCAGCAGCCGCGCTTCCATGGTCTTGGCGGCAATCAACTGGCTGCGAGTCATCTCGTATTCGGAGCGCAACTGAGCATCATCCAGAACGATAATCGGATCGCCTTTCTTCACAATATACCCGTCATGGGCAAGCAGATCCTTGACGATGCCTCCTTCCAGATGTTGCACCGTCTTGCGATAAGTCTGCACGGTCACTACGCCAGGCGCATAAGCTGCGCCATCGAGCGGGGCCAACGCCGCCCAGCCGCCAAACAGGCCAAACGTCACGAACACGATGAAAAAACCTGCCCGGCGTATTGAACCGTCAGATACGGGCAAATCGGCGAAAGTATGGGTGGCAGTGGCGAGCGTGCGGGTCATCGATAGGTTCCTGTCAAACGCTGCTCGAAGCAGCGTCTGCGCCGGCCTTGACGCCGGGCTTGTGTTGGGCGGCCAACGAATGGGCACTGAGTTGTTCGAGAACCTGATCACGCGGGCCATACAGGCTGATCGTGCCGGCGCTCATCACCAGCAAACGGTCAAGTTGGGCCAGAATCGAGGTGCGATGGGCAATGACGAAAACTGTCGCCCCCGTCGATTTTATTTGTTGCAGCGCCAATGCCAGTGCGCGTTCGCCGACTTCATCGAGGTGGGCGTTCGGCTCATCAAGAACAATGAGCCGCGGGCTGCCATAGATGGCGCGGGCCAGGCCGATGCGCTGACGCTGACCACCCGACAGGTTCATGCCCCCTACGCCAATCAGCGTGTCGTAGCCATTGGGTAGCATCAGAATCATTTCGTGAACACCCGCGGTCCTGGCAGCCAGCACCACTTTGTCTGGGTCAACGACACCAAAGCGCGCAATGTTGTCGCTGATACTGCCTTCGAACAATTCGATGTCCTGCGGTAAATAGCCCAGATGAGGTCCCAGTTCGCTTTTATTCCAGTTGGCGATGTCCGCAGCGTCCAGGCGAACCACGCCCTGCAGCGGTCTCCACACCCCCATCAAAGCCTTACCCATTGTGGACTTACCCGAGGCGCTCGGGCCGACGATACCAATCGTCGCACCTGCCGGTGCGCTAAAGCTGATGCCTTTGATGATCGGAGTCTTTGAACCCGGGGGCCCGAGCACGAGGTTCTGCACCGTCAAATGACCTGTCGGCGCGGGCAGTTGCATGCGCTCGGGATCGGTTTTTTGCTGGTCGAGAATGCTGTCAAGGCGCGCATATTGTGCTCGGGCAGCGATGAAGCCTTTCCAACTGCCAATTATCAGATCCAACGGTGCCAGCGCACGGCCCAACAGCACTGAACCGGCGAGCACGAGACCGGGACTGATCTCATGGCTGACCGCCAGATAGGCACCAAGGCCCAGAATCAGCGACTGCACGATCAGACGGAAGGTTTTGGAAATCGACGTGATCATGCCGCTGCGATCGCTCGCTCGCGATTGCAACAACAGCACGTTCTTGTGCCGCAGACTCCAGCGCGAAATAAGGGAGTCCAGCATGCCCATGGATTCGATCACATCAGCATTGCGCAAGTTCTTAGTGGTATGAAGTGTCGCGCCGATGCTTTGAGCATTAACTTCTGCCAGAACCTTGCCCGTTGACTTCTCATTGATACAGGCCAGCGCCAGCAAAATCACCGCACAGCCAATGGCAGCCCAGCCGTACCAAGGGTGAAACAGGAATAGTACCGCGATATAAATCGGTAACCACGGAGCATCAAAAAACGCGAACAGACCGTTACCGGCCATGAATTGGCGCAGCCCGGTCAGGTCATTGAGCGGTTGGGCCGAAGCATCTATGCCTCCGCTGTCCAGTGCCCGCTTGAAGCTGGCTTTGTACACATCCTGGCTGAGCAGCACATCAAGCCTCGTGCTGACCCGAATCATGATCCGCGAGCGAACCCACTCAAGCAGCCCCATCGTTACGAGCAACAGGGTCATGATGATAGTCAGCATGGCCAGCGTCGTCAGGCTCCCGCCCGTGACCACCCGCCCGTAGACCTGGAGCATGTAGAAGGTCGGGACCAACATCAGCGCATTTATGAAAAGACTGAAAAAACCCACTGACATGAAACTGCTCCTGCAGGCTTTCAAGGCTGCTTGCAGGTTGTTTTCGGATGTACTGCGCATCATCTCGGTATTGCCAAAGGGTAATGTTAATAGGTTTTTGGAGGCGCGCGAGTGTACCACTCTGGCATCGCTTGCTGAATCAAATAACCGGCCTTCTGATTGCCTGCAGCGACAGACTCCCAAAGTCGGGCGAGCCAGAGAGGTGGCCGGGGATTGTTACAGGAAAATGAATGCTGGCTCTTTAACATACCCCGAAGAGCTGTAAGATACGCGGAACTCAGGCCATCAGAAAATCCACGGAAGGATTCAAACACAGGGCAAGGCCACCCAAAATCCGGGGAATTCATGTTGACCAATTATTTTGCTTTAATCGCCGATATCATCCGGCAAGAGTCGGCTGCAACCGGCATGCTGCTTCAAGACACCGCACGCGAATTATTGTCGAGTAATACCACTCACTCTGATGGTGACTGGTGGGCCGTTCATGGCAATGACCCTTTTTATGTCGCCGAGCAACTCTACAAGACCATCACGGGTGATCCCACTGCCGAACGCCCGGAACTGTTGTGCGGCAATATCGTCAACGTGTTCAGCGGGCTGTGCGCGGAGTTAGGTTTGCAAAAACGGTCTATTTGGACTTATTCAGACAGTCAGGGTTTCTTTCAAGGCCACACGTACCTTGAGATCTTTAACACCACATCCAACAAGTGGGAAATCCAGGACGCTGATTATAATGTTTACTACACCGATATTCGCACGGGCGAACGTGTCGGTGTCATGGACATGATGAATGCTGATGACGTCGAATACTTTATCCCTAATAACGCGCATGGAAGCGGGTGGGCATCAACCGGCGCGGACCCCCTTCGACAGGCCAATCTTTATGCGGCGCAGATGATTACTTCGGAGAATACGCTCTACACCAGTAATGACAGTTTGAGCGATACCCTGTTGGACAGCATTGCGAATGCGCTCAATGGTGTCTTTAACTACACGGTAGAAAGTATGCCCGGCAACCTCGACATCAAGCACTTTACGGATAGTGATGCCATCACTGCCAACGGCAGAGCCACAATAACCGGGACGTCCGCCGCAGATTTCATTTCGTATGACGGCGTTACAAACCTGCCTATTCTAGCATCTCTCATAGGCGGGGCTGGTGATGACACCCTCGCCCTGCGCCTTTCTGCCGGCCAACTCTACGGCAATGAAGGTAACGACGTATTGATTGGCGGGCAATACACCGATCTCCTGGTGGGCGGGACGGGTGATGATTACTTGTCTGGCGGAGGCGGTGCAGACCAGTATGCTTTCGCGAAGGGTGACGGTTTTAACGACACCATCGAGAGCTTCGGAATCGGAGCCGACCAATTGCTGTTCCTCAGCGTCACCGGTACCGGTGGTACAGGGCGTACGCAAATTTCAGAACGGGAATTCAATTTAAGAGTCGATCAAAAGTTGACTGCTGATGGCGTCTATCTTCGTTATGACACTGATGGAGATGCGCGCTTTGATGGGGGGATGTTGATTGAAGGCCGAACTTCCCTGCTCACGACCAGCGACGCTACTTTTTTGTTCAACGCGGACCCGCTAAAGGGATTCAATACATCAGCAGTCGCTGCGAACCCGGGATCCGGCTACGCAGAAAAAATCACTGGCACCAATACCGCAGACAAGATTATCTACACCGGCACTCTGGGTGCCGAACTCGCCGGCAGTGTTACCGGGCTAAACAGCGGCAACGACATCATCCAGTCTCACTCGGATGCCAGCTGTTCACTGTATGGTCACGATGGTGATGATGTATTGGTTGGTGGTGGTGGCAATGACTTCATTGTCGGCGGAACGGGCAACGATCTTTTGATTGGTGGCAAAGGCCAGGACATCTTTGTATTCAACGCAGGATCAGGCTCGGACACCATCCAGGATTTCAAACAAGGTGAAGATATCCTGTACATCTATGGTTGGACGACAGCCAAGGCAGTCACGCAAACGCTCCAATCGGATGGTCTGGTCGTAACGTTCGACACCGCAGGTGATGGCGGTCACGGTGGCAACATCACGCTGCTCGGGCAGACCACACTGTTGAACGACAGCGATCTGTACTTCGCCTAACGTATCCGCTCCATGAACCCCACATTCCAAGCGGATAGCTGACGGCTGATGCTGTCCTCCCGATTTCCATCAGGAGTCCATCACCATGATGCGTCCCAATGCCAGCGTTGAAAAAGTGTACCTCTACCCAAAGCCGGTAGATTTTCGAAAGTCCATTGATGGCCTAGCTGCGCTAGTCGAACTGGATATCAAGGTCGCGGTGTTTGACCCCGTGCTCTTTGTTTTTCTGAATCGCCACCGTAATCGGGTCAAAGTGTTGTACTGGGAGCGTAACGGCTTCTGCCTTTGGCTCAAGCGCCTGGAGTCCGAGCGTTTTAAGACTTCACCCGAAGAGGTGGACGAGGCTATCGTGCTGACCGTCCAAGAACTGAACTGGCTACTGGATGGATTTGATCTCTGGCGCAACCGTCCACACAAGGTTTTAACGCCAAGATTCGTCGCCTGACGGGTATAATCCGGGCATGAATTTGATGCCCGAAGACCTCCCTGACGACCCTGTTCTGCTCAAGCAAATGTTGCTTGAGGCACTCAGTCGTCAGCAGGTAACGGCTGAGGCATACCAGACTCATATCGTCGATCTGAAAGAACAGATCAAGCTGCTGCGCGACCGTTTGTTCGGTCGCAAATCCGAGCAGACCGTTGAACCCAATACCCCTCAACTGGCGTTGTTCAACGAGCCCGAAAGCGAGCCGATGCCTTCAATCGGCGACGCTGACGAAGAAGTTGTTGCTCCGACTTCACGTCGTGGCAAGCGCAAGCCTCTGTCTGCTGATCTGCCGCGCATCGAAGTCATCCACGAACTTCCCGAGCACGAACTGACGTGTGCCTGTGGTTGCCGCAAGCATGTCGTCAGCGAAGAAACTAGCGAGCAGCTGGATATCGTGCCGATGCAAATCCGCGTGATCAAACACATCCGCAAAGTCTACGGGTGTCGTGGTTGTGAAGCGGCGCCGGTCACTGCTGACAAACCGGCTCAGTTGATCGAAAAGAGCATGGCCAGTCCGAGTGTCTTGGCGATGTTGTTGACCACTAAATACGTCGACGGCCTGCCGCTCCACCGATTTGAAACCGTACTTGCCCGTCATGGTGTGGACATCCCTCGCCAAACGTTGGCGCGCTGGGTCATCCAGTGCGGCGAGCACTTGCAACCGTTATTAAATCTGATGCGGGATCGGTTGCTGGAAAGCCCTGTCGTCCACTGTGATGAAACCCGCGTCCAGGTACTTAAAGAACCGGATCGAGACCCAACCAGCCAATCCTGGATGTGGGTGCAAGCCAGCGGGCCGCCGGCTCGAAAAGTCGTGCTGTTTGACTACACCTCCAGCCGTGCGCAGGAAGTGCCGTTGCGCCTGTTGGAAAGTTATCGTGGCTACGTCATGACCGATGATTACGCGGGTTACAACGCCTTGGCATTACAGCCCGGAGTGGAACGTCTGGCGTGCATGGCCCATGTGCGGCGCAAGTTTGTCGATGCTCAAAAGGTACAGCCCAAGGGCAAGGCGGGACGTGCCGATATCGCCCTGACGATGATCAACAAGCTGTACGGCATCGAGCGTGAACTAAAGGGCGTCAGTGACGAGCAACGATTTATCGGCAGACAGGAAAAGAGCCTGCCGATCCTAGCCCAGTTGAAAAGCTGGCTGGATAAAACTCAGTCCCAAGTGACGCCGCAAAGTGTGCTGGGCAAGGCGGTTAACTATCTTGCCAACAATTGGAGCCGGCTGGAGCGTTACGTGGAGGCCGGGTTTTTACCGATCGACAACAATGCGGCGGAACGCGCGATAAAGCCGTTTGTTATCGGTCGCAAGGCGTGGCTGTTCAGCGACACGGCCAAAGGCGCTACTGCCAGTGCTCAGATCTACAGCCTAGTGGAGACCGCCAAGGTCAACGGCCAAGAGCCTTATACGTGGCTACGCCACGTACTGGAGCAGTTACCACATGCGCAGTCGGTGGCAGACTATGAGGCACTGTTGCCGTGGAACTGCTCGCCAGAGATATCACGTTAAACCTGAACCCTAAACGTGGGGTGAGTGGATCGAATCGTATGCTAGGGAAGCCTCGACATCCTTTGGTGTACCGCCAAATCCACCCAGCACGTAATAGACTCGGTACGTTTTTTGGGCCTCCAAAGCCCTGTAAAAATATAAAATCCTACCCCCGGTACAAAAATAATCCTACCCCCGGTACAGGTCCAAAATGGCTCACATGAGCACAGATAGGGCGTGCTTCTGCATTTCCGTGGCATTGAAATGGCATTTAAATACCACAGAAATAGCGCGCATCTTTTGTGCCACCTGAAATACCTGGTCTTGGCATTTTTGTGCCATTGAAATAACCAAACTTTGACATTTTTGTGCCACTAAAATAGCTAAACATTGGCATTTTTATGCCAGCAAAATGGTAGGTGAGCTATTTATGTGCCACAGGTATAGAAATATGGCGCACCGCGTCTGGGATCAGGTGGTGACTTTGAGTGTGGGGTTCATGGAGCGTTTACCGCCTAACCGCCAGAGTAATGGGATGCAGACCCCAGGGTCTTCCTGCGCGAGACACGTTAAAGAAAAAGGCCGATCACTGATCGGCCTTTATCGTTCAATTACACGCTTAGTTCACTTCAAGCTTTTCGCGATTTCTGTCCAGGATTGCCTTGCCGATCCCCTTCACTTCCAGCAATTCGTCCACAGACGCAAACGCTCCATTACTCTCACGATATGCAACAATTGCCTTGGCCTTCGCCTCACCAACCCCCGCCAACTCACGCTGCAGCGTGGGTGCATCAGCACTGTTAAGATCAACCTTTGCTGATTGCGACTTGGCGACTACATCTTGCACGAGCGGAGCATTGACCGTCTCGGGCTTTGATGCTGGCGCAGCGAAAGCCGCTATGGAGGCGCTGGTAAGAAGGGCAAAAACCAGGGAATAGAAATAGCCTGTACGCATAAGTAAAGCTCCATGACATCGTTTGAGAAAGCAGCTTTTCCGAAGCTGCTCTTTAAACTTAGGCTATATTGCAGAGCTGTCAAAAATGCGTTCGTTACAGGATATGAAACAATCAGGGTTCCAAACGACGCTGCTGATAGATCCAATCGACGATTTCGCCATCGGGGGTATAGCCACTGACAGTGTCGCGCAGCAGTTGACGAACACGCGCATAATCGTCCAGATCAACCGCATTGAGCAATTCGGTCAGCTTGCCCTTCAAAACATCCCAAGGCAGATGATCTTCGTTGGCACTCATGATCATCGGATGCTGAGTGGCCGCCACGTTGTCACCGATCAGCAACTCCTCGTAGAGTTTTTCACCCGGGCGCAGGCCAGTGAACTCAATAGAAATGTCGCCATGCAGGTTTTTTTCCGAGCGCACGCTCAAGCCGGACAAATGGATCATTTTCTCGGCCAGTTCGACAATCTTCACTGGCTCGCCCATGTCCAGGACAAACACGTCGCCGCCCTGCCCCATGGATCCTGCCTGAATCACCAGTTGCGCAGCTTCGGGAATGGTCATGAAGTAGCGAGTGATCTTGGGATGCGTGACAGTGAGCGGGCCGCCTGACTTGATCTGCTTGTGGAACAACGGAATGACCGAGCCGGATGAGCCCAGCACATTACCAAAGCGCACCATCGTGAATCGGGTCTTGTTCACGCGAGAAACGTTGGTCGAGTCGCCGAATAACACGGGCGCCAACTCTCGACTGAGCGCCTGCAGCGTCAACTCGGCAAGGCGCTTGGTGCTGCCCATCACATTGGTAGGACGCACGGCCTTGTCCGTCGAGATCAATACAAAGTTGGCAACGCCCGCTTGAAGTGCAGCTTGAGCCGTATTCAGCGTGCCGATCACGTTGTTGAGCACGCCTTCGGCAATATTATGCTCGACCATTGGCACATGCTTGTAGGCTGCCGCGTGATACACCGTGTCTACATGCCAGGACCTCATGATGTCCAGCAACTTGTCCTGGTTGCGTACTGACCCCAGAATCGGCAGAAGACGAATCGATAATGACTCGCGCGCGATCCGCTGCTCCAATTCGGACAAGATGCTGTATAGATTGAACTCGCTGTGCTCAAACAGTAAAAGCGTTTTGGGGCGTAGCGCCAGAATCTGGCGGCAAAGCTCAGACCCAATGGACCCTCCAGCCCCTGTGACCAGCACTGACTGCCCCGTGATGCAATGCTCCAGCAAGTCAGCCTGGGCCGGGACCGCGTCACGACCGAGCAGGTCAGCAATGTCGACTTCCTGAATGTCATCGACTTTGACCCGACCACTCGCCAGGTCCATAAAACCCGGGACGCTTCGAACATGCAGAGGGAAGCCTTCGAGAAAACCAAGAATCTCGCGACGGCGACCACGGTTGGATGAAGGAATAGCGAGGAGAATCTCCTGAGCGTCCGTGTTGTCGATCATCTGCTGGATATGTTTAGGCTTGTACACCTGCAACCCGGAAATAACCCTGTCTGCGATCCCGCTATCATCATCGATAAAAGCCACCGGGCGCATTACTCGCCCCATCCTTAGGGCGGCAACGAGTTGATTGCCGGCGGCTCCCGCGCCATAAATAGCGACCTTCGGTAAACCATCATCCCTGTTGGTAAACGGGACGTGCTGAGCGGCACTGAACCAGTCACCCAAAAAATACTGGCGCATGGCCAGGCGCAATCCGCCGATCATGATCAAACTCAGCCACCAGTAGTTGAAAATGATCGAACGAGGAACGACGTTTTGGTGATTGCTGTACCAGTAGACCACGACGCCCAGTATCAAGGACGATAACGTGACTGCCTTGATAATGGCGATGAGCGCGTCATTGCCGAAATAACGCATGACCGCGCGGTACATGCCAAACCGAATGAATAGAGGAATTGCCACTACAGGCGCACTGACTAAAAGCCAGAGGTGCTGAGTGAATGGATTGACCATCTCGTCCAATCCCAGACGCACAACAAACGCCATCCACAGAGCAAACCAGACCAGCAAAATATCAGTCAGCACCTGCAGAATGCGTTTATGTCGTCTTGGCAGACTTAACAACTTTGCCCGAATCTTATCCATAACCCCTCTAAACACCTCTCGAAGCTCCTAGCATTGATACAGCAATTGCAGCTTTCGGTATCTCACTTGCGGATGAAGCAACACTCAATAGCCAAGCCACCATCAGGCATTGCCCGCGATTTCCAACTCGCCTGCGTGAAACTTAAAGGCCAGCAACACTAGCGGCAAATAAGCCAACAACAATCCCACCGCGCCATCGAGATATTGCATGACAACCAATATAGCCACCGGCACCAACCACAACATGTTAATGGCGGCTATTGCTACTGTGACCGCGCTATGGCTGCGGAATTTTCGCGAAGCGTACTGATATCCGTGACTGCGGTGAGCTTCATAGACTTTGTCCCCACGCAGCAGGCGCCGAATCAGGGTAAAGGTGGCATCTACAATGAAGACGCCCAGCAAAATCAGCCATGCCCACAGAAAAAGCGGATCAGTCCAGGCGGCATGAAGCGACAGCACCGCCAACACGATTCCCAGAAAACCACTTCCGGCATCGCCCATGAAGATCTTCGCGGGAGGGAAATTCCAGATAAGGAAACCGAGCACGGCCACTGTCATTACAAGCGGGGCGATAGCAAGGCTGGCATCGCCGGCGAGCCAATAGACCAGGCTGGCACCGACACAAGCACAAATCGCCTCGATGCTCGCTAGACCATCAATACCATCCATGAAATTGTAGAGATTCAGCATCCATACCAGATAGAAAGCCCCGAAGACATACCCAAACCACCCCAGACTGAATGTGTGACCGAACACATTGATCGGGGCCATCCCACCTATCCAGAATAATGCCCAGATGGCACCGCCGAAATGGGCAAGCAAACGCCAACGGGCGGCAATATGCCCATGGTCGTCAAGAAAACCGATGATGGCAATCCAGCCGCCGGCGCCAAGCAGCGCCAGGGCCATCGACCAGGAGATTGCATCTGTCCAGGCCAGGATCGGCAGTGCGATCAGGAAGCTCAAGACGATGGCGACACCTCCGCCCCGAGGGGTCGGTACCGAATGAGAACTGCGTGCATTGGGAACATCTATCAAACTGCGTGCCAAGGCATATTTACGTAAGGCACCGGTGCCCAAAAATGAAACACCAACCACTACAGCCAACAACCATATTGTGTTCAAAGTTCAACTTCCTGAAAACAGCCAAAATCAATTCTGCAATTGAACCAGCGCTGTCATTAGCCAGCTTAACGCTGCCTATCCTTGTAATAGTTGGCAGCCGATACAAGCGCCTCATCGACGCCGACCGGAGGAGTCCAGCCCAACAACTCACGAGTTTTGGCTATATCGACCTGCAACGAACCGCACAGCCGCTGCGACAGAGCCCGCTTGCCTAAAAGCTGCGCGCCTCGCTCCAGCAACACGCTCGGCACCGGCAACAAACGGGCAGGTTTACCCAGCGCTTGAGCCATCCGCGTCAACAACTGCGTCGTGGACAAATCTTCCCCGTCACTCACGAGGAACGTCTGATTCGCCGCAGCCGGATGACGGATGCAGGTTACGATCAGATCAGCCAGATTATCCAGTGCAACCAGGCTGCGCCGATTATGGATAGCCCCGAACGGCAGCGGAATGCCCTTGTCGAGCCAGCGCATCATGTTCAAAAAGTTGGCTCTTACACCCGGACCGTAAACGAGCACGGGACGGATGATCACCACTTCCATCCCGGACTCGCCTGCGATTTCACGCAACCCTTGCTCGGCTTCCATTTTCGAAATGCCGTACGGGTCGGCCGGCGCGGGGGTTGCGTCGGCAACATAAGGCTCATTGAGCGGTGTGCCTTCGCCATTCACCTTGATCGAACTGATGAATATGAAGCGACGAATGCCCAGGCCCGCGGCCTGTCGAGCGAGGCTCAGCGTGCCTTCGACATTTACCTTGCGGAACGCCTCCAGTGGATCGGCTTCGGTGTCATTCATGACATGGACACGCGCCGCACCATGAATGACAACGTCCGCCTGATTCAATGCCTGCGACCAATCGGTACCATCCTCGAGTCCGGCTACTTGAACGGTCGAAACGTGCGGCGGGCAGTCAGACAAGGCGTCCCCACGGATGGCTGCCACCGCTTGCAGATCGTCAGAGGCCGCTAACCGCCCCAATACCGCACGACCAACGAAGCCGGTAGCACCTGTCAATAAAACACGCATTTTCAAACCTCGACGCCGCTCAGGATTTCGACCAGACAGTACGATTGATGTAGTCGGTGTAGCTCAATACAACCCGCACTACCTGCTTTGATACCGGACCTGCCTGGTAATCCCGTACGACCGGAATGACGCGCTGAGTACGATCATGCTGACTGGTCACCACCCGCACGGCATCCAGCACACCGTCCACTTTCAGGCCGCTCATGATAAGCGTCCCTTCATCCATTCCCTCTGGACGCTCGTGCGCATTACGGATGGTAATGGCAGGCAGGTTCAGCAGAGAGGCCTCTTCAGTAATGGTGCCGCTATCAGACAAGACGCAAAACGCCGACATCTGCAGCTTGATGTAGTCCAGCAGGCCAAACGGCTTCGAGAAGTAAATCAACGGATGATCCAGCGATTCACCGATGGCTTCCAGACGCTTGCGAGTACGTGGATGCGTGGAAACGATAATCGGGAACTGGTAGTTGTCGGCCAGGGATCGCAGTGTTTTGAGCAGATCGCGAAGGTTTTCCGGCGTGTCGACGTTTTCTTCACGGTGTGCGCTGACGATGAAGAACTTGTCCTGCTCCAGGCCCTCGCGAACCAGTACGTCGGACGTGAGGATTTTCGGCATGTAGTAGTCGAGCACCTCCTCCATGTGCGAACCGGTCTTGATAATGGTCTCAGGACGAATCCCTTCGGCGATCAAGTAACGTCGGGCGTGCTCGGTAAGAACCATATTGATATCACTCAGGTGATCGAGCACCTTGCGATTCAGTTCTTCGGGCACGCGTTGATCAAAACAGCGATTGCCCGCTTCCATGTGGAATACCGGAATCTTGCGGCGCTTGGCGGCAATGATGGCAAGGCAAGTATTGGTATCACCGTAAAGTAGAAGCGCATCAGGCTTCTCGGTCTCAAATACCTCATCCGCTTTGGAAATCACTTCGGCGATGGTCTTTGCCGCCGTATCGCCGGCGGCGCCCAGGAAATAATCAGGCTTGCGAATGTCGAGTTCATCAAAAAATACCTGATTCAACTCGAAGTCATAGTTTTGACCCGAGTGAACCAGTACGTGATTAACTTGCTTATCAAGTTCAGCAATGACGCGGCTCATTTTGATAAGTTCTGGTCGCGTACCGACCAGCGTCATGACCTTAAGCATCAAGCTTCTCCTGAATGTATTCCAGATTCAAAAGAACTTTCTTCACGCCTTCAACATCGAGACGTTCAGTATTGTGCGAGGTGTAATCGTCCAGGTCGGAAATCTCCTGCTCGCCTTCAACAAAGAACTTCTTGTAGTTGAGATCACGATTGTCCGACGGGATGCGATAGTAACGCCCCATGTCTTCGGCCTTGGCCATCTCTTCGCGGGAGATCAGCGACTCGTAGAGTTTTTCACCGTGACGGGTGCCAATGACCTTGACAGCGTTATCGCGGGAGAACAGTTCCTTGAGTGCCTGCGCCAGGTCCGCAACGGTTGATGCCGGTGCTTTCTGAACGAAGATGTCGCCCTGCTCCGCATGCTCGAACGCGTGCAATACAAGGTCAACGGAATCTTCAAGCGACATCAGGAAGCGCGTCATGTTCGGATCGGTGACCGTCAGTGGCTCACCATTCTGCAGTTGATTGATGAACAGCGGAATCACGGAACCGCGCGATGCCATGACGTTACCGTAACGGGTTGCGCAGATTACAGGACCGTTTTCCGGGATCATTCGCGACTTGGCAACCATGAGCTTTTCAGCCATGGCCTTGGAAATACCCATGGCATTGATCGGATAAACAGCCTTGTCGGTACTCAGCACGACAACGCGCTTTACGCCGGATGCGATGGCCGCATTCAGAACGTTTTCGGTGCCCATGACGTTCGTACGCACAGCTTCCATCGGGTAGAACTCGCAGGAAGGCACTTGCTTCAATGCCGCCGCGTGAAAAATGTAATCAACGCCGACCATTGCCTGAGTCAGGCTATCGCGATCGCGCACATCACCGATATAGAACTTTACCTTGTCATTCGACAGGGCAATACGCATGTCTTCCTGCTTTTTCTCATCACGGCTGAATACGCGAATTTCTTTTACATCAGTATCAAGAAAGCGCTTCAACACCGTATGACCAAACGAACCTGTACCGCCCGTGATCATCAAAACTTTATTATCGAACATAGTAACCTTCCCAAACTTGATTGAATTTAATGATCAACGCAGCGCGCGCATCGATTTGACCAATTCCAACCATGAAGGTGGAACGTAACCGGTTGCAGACTGAAACTTTGATGAATTCAGCGAACGATCTATAGCAACATTACTGTCAGCGATGATATCGATTTCCTTTCCGTAGACTTCTGCCACCAGTTTCAGCAGAGACAGCTTGTCAATCGGTGCTACCGATACATGATAAAGGCCTTTGAGCCCTGGATTCGGTATCACGTAGTCGCGAATGACACGCGCCAATTCCACAGTCGGCAGTCCCGAGAAAATAGCCTTTTCGTAGCCTTTGACAGGCCCGTTCTGGGACAGGAACCAATCCACCAGAGAATACTGGCTTCCCAACTCATGACCAATAATGGAGGTCCTAAGGGTGACGGCGTTCGGTTCAGCGCGCAGCTCACCAATATACTTCGACTTACCGTAGAGGTCCTCCCCATCGGAGATATCCTCTTCAGTGTACAAACCCTTGCGGCCGGAAAACACGCAATCTGTACTGATATGAATCAGGCGAGCACCGGACAGTGCGCACAATTTGGCAATGCGATGCGGCAACATGGCATTGATAGGCAACGCTGAAAGGGGATCCTTGGCATCAGCCAGCTGCTTGATCAGTCCGACGCAGTTTATAACGACGTCCGGCTTGACCCGCGCCAGCACAGAAACCAGCGAGTCGTGGTCAAGCACGTCAACGTTACTGATTAGCGAACCATGGCTCTCTTCAGAAAAGTATTTTGCGCCACTCGGGTTGCGCAAAGTGCCCCACACTTCAAAGTGCGGGTTTCCATGGAATTGCCTGAACACCGTGCTACCCAGCATTCCGGTGACACCTAACACAAGAACCTTCATTTCGACATACCTTTCAATTCATTGATCCTGCTACTGAGAATTTCGACCAGGCGCTGGCTTTGCCGCTCCATTTCGAAATGCTCAAGGTAGTACGCTCGCCCTGACTGCCCCAACGATTCCCGTTCATCCGAACTCATGTGGAAAAATTGTTCGATGCTTTTTGCCATACCTTCGGCATCTTGCGCCGGACTCGTCAGACCAGCCCTTGCCTCTTGAATGACGCGAGCCCCCTCGCCATCCAGCGCGGCAATGATCGGCCTCCCTGCTGCCAGGTACGCCTGGACTTTACTGGGGATGGTATAGGAGAACGCCTCATCCTGCTTCAACGTCACCAACAATCCGGCGGCCCGATTGAAAAAATGTGGCATTTCGGTAACTGGAAAACGTCCGGCAAGAATAAGGTTTTCTAATCCGCGGGATTGCTTCTGACTTTCAATCCAGTTCGACATACTGCCGCTGCCGACCAGCACAATCCTGAGCCCGAATAAATGGCGAAGTTTGTCTGCCACGTCAACGAGGGTTTCGACCGACTGCGCAGTCCCCAGGTTTCCAGCGAAAACGAGACAGAAGTGATTATCGAGTTCTTCGAGTAGTGGCGCTGGAATCCGAGGCTCTTCAGTACTAGGCGCGAAATCCTGATAAGAGTTGGGGTAATACACAATTTTGCCAGCATCAGCGTATCGGGCAACCGGTTCACGAAAGGCCCTTGACTGAACGAGCAGCGTATCGACGAATGCGTAGATGCCCTTCACCATCCAGCCCACGACGTGCAACGCTGCCTTGTTCTTTATGAAGCCCGTTGCACTTAAGCTCTCTGGCCATAGATCCTGGACCCATACAGCCAAGTGGCTCTTGAGTTTCCACTTCAGATAGATCGCCGGGATGATCGAGGTAATCGGAGATGGCGCAAATACAAAGATCGCATCAAAACGATCAACTTTGACCGCACCCGGGTAAAACCTCAAACCGTTTACAATGAACGACAAATAATTCAACAGCAGATTTTTTGCGCCTGATGAACCACGAGGTCTAAGCGGTGCGCGACAAACACTGACCGAAGACTCGTAGTTTTCCTCCTGGTATCCAGAAGCACTGTAGCCGTCGAACACAACTCCATCCGGATAATTCGGTTTCCCGGTAAGAACTTTTACGACGTGTCCCTGAGCAGATAAATTCTTGACCAGATCATTAATAATAAAAGATTCTGGCCAAAAATATTGCGACACCACGAGAACTCTCATCTGTCCGCCACCTGTTTTTGGTGCTCGGCCAAGGCCAGCAACTCAAACCACGTTTTCCTTGAGGTGCTTTCCCAGTCAAACTTATCACTCTGCGCGACAGCTGCGACGGATAGCGTCTTCAACAGATCCGGACTTGTTAATGCCTTAGACAGGACTTCCCCTATATCCTTCGAATCAAATGGCGAAAAATAAAGTGCGGCGTCCGCTCCAAATTCCGGCATTGGCATGACATTAGAACAAATCATCGGCCTGCCAGAAGCGAGCGCCTCTAGAAGGATATTTGGGCAATTCTCGCAGGACGAGGCGAAGAGATTCAGATAGGCGTGGTGATACAGCGGAGGAAGGCTCTGATAGGGAATAGCGCCCAAGAGAAGCACCTGTTTTTCAAGGCCCAGCGTCGAAATCAGCGATTTGACGCGTTCTGCTTCCGGCAGGTTAGTTTCACCTACAAGTATCAATGGAAATCGTTGACGAAGCTCCTGAGGCAGTTTGGAAAAGGCGTTAACGACTTCAAAATGATGCTTGTAAACATCAAATCTTGACACATATAAAATGTATTCACCTACGGGCAAAAAATCAGGACGATCCGTGCTACCGCTATGAGTTCTAAATACCGAACCAATTCCGTGAGGTATGGTAACGGCATTTTTAACCTGGGTCAGCGACTCAATCACAGTTCGTGCATAGTTAGAGATAAAGATCGTCAAATCCGCTTTCGACATGCTCCTGAGCATAATGCGATTTAACAACCAATTTCTAAAGCGCTGCAGCCCGATCGGGATACTCTTACGCACGCGCAGATCAAATGGAATCATGTTTCGAAACATCGTCGCAACTTTGCAGCCTGCGGGCGCACGAGTTCCAACGACACCGCCGGGACAAAACAGGATGTCGGCTTTTTCAGCCTTCAAGATGCCGGGCAGCACCCACTTTTCCCAAAGAGCCCTCACAATCGGATTCTCTGTGGGCCAAGCGGGTTCGACTCGACGGATCCTCGGGTGGTCCGGCAACTTGAGTGACGCTGGGGCGAAAACGAGAATCTCAAGATCCTCGTTGACGGGTACGAACTGAAAAAGATTGATCAGATATGTCTGACCTCCACCAAGACGGGCAGAGAGCGCGTTGAAAACTATCTTCATAGAACACCTATTGCTCAATATAAATTAGCGACTATTTTTATCAAGCCAAGACTGGAACATCAGGATATTCCACAAATGAAGACCACGATCATATGTTCCATTCTGGTGCTGGAGCCATGCCGAGCGAATTTTCTGACAATCAAAATAGCCCTCTCTTTTGATTCGCTCTTCAGCCAGCAACTCCTCCGCCCATTCTCTGAGCGGGCCACGCAACCATTGCGCCAGCGGAATGGAGAAACCAGCCTTCGGTCTGTCGAAGAACGATGTAGGCACGTACCGTTTCAACAGCTCACGAAGCGGCCATTTCCCGACCCCATTTTTGATCAATTGGGATGAAGACAAAGAAAATGCCAGTTCCGCGACTCGATGATCGAGTAGCGGTGCTCGGGTTTCGAGACTCGCACTCATCGCACCGCGGTCCACTTTAACCAGCAAATCGTCAGGCAAGTACTGAGAGACGTCCCACCGACGCATTTCCTCAATATAGTCGTCCGCGGATTCCCAAGAGACAGCGCCCTGATCTTGACCGCTAATACCCAACACTACGTTGTCAGTTGGCTGCCACTGGGACATCAAACCGGTGTACATCTGCGCCAGATTTTCAGAGGCCAGCAGTTCGGACATTCTGTAGATTCGCCGGCCATTAACTTTAGTTCGTACGCTGCCCGGCAAAATAGAACAAACGTTGTCCCAACCTTTTGACGAAAGCGACCGAAGTGAATAAGCCATGATTCGGCGCGTTGGCAATGGCAGTTTTTCTATGCGTGCCCACAGTCCGGCAGTAATTTGATAACGGGGATATCCAGCGAAAAGCTCATCGCCGCCGTCTCCGGACAACGCAACCGATACATGCTGCTTTGTCATCCTGGAGACCAGAATAGTAGGGATCTGAGATGAGTCGGCAAAAGGCTCGTCGTATATTTCCGGCAAATGCGGAATGATCGAAACAGCGTCATCTGCGCTCAGGTAAAACTCAGTGTGATTAGTCCCCAAGTGCTTGGCGATAGCCTTCGCGTAAGGAGCCTCATCGAATTCAGGCTCATTGAAGCCAATCGTATAGGTGTTGATGCTTGCAGTGCTTTGCGACTGCATCAGCGAGACGACCAGGCTTGAATCCACACCTCCAGACAGAAATGCGCCGAGCGGAACATCTGCAATCATTTGCGACTTTACAGCGGCCGAAAGTCTTTCACCAACAATGTCGACCACTTCCTTATCGGAAGTATGGAATAACTCATCCCTTAATGCACTGGATTTCGGTAGCGACCAGTATGAAACAGGTGTATGCACGGAAGAAAGAGAGTCAACATTCAAATAATGCGCTGGCTCTAATTTCTTGATGCCTTCATAAATTGATTCGGGGGCAGGAACGTAGCCATACCTGACAAACTTTGCCAGTGCATGCCGATCAATACGGAGGTCGCCGCCGAATGCGGCCTTGACCGCCTTCAATTCGGAAGAGAACACGAAGCGGTTACCGACAATACCGTAATAGAGAGGCTTTTCCCCCATCCGGTCACGGGCCAATGTAATTGTTTTGCTAACCTTATCCCAGACAGCGAAAGCAAACATGCCTACCAAATGTTCGAGCGTTGTCTGTACGCCCCACGCCTCGATGGCAGCCAAAAGCACTTCCGTGTCAGAGTGCCCACGCCAAATACGTGTTGACCCAGACTTAATCAGCTTTTGGCGCAACTCATTAAAATTATAAATTTCGCCATTGAAAACGATAACGAATCGTTCATTATCGGACACCATTGGCTGGCTGCCATGTACCGAAAGTTCCAAAATAGAAAGCCGCCGGTGACCCAGCGAAACTCCATTATCGGCATCTGACCAAACTGCTCCGTCATCGGGCCCGCGATGTATCAGCGCATCCACCATCTTGCCAACGGCAACGGCGCCCTGCTGATCCAATTTCCACCCGACAACTCCCGCAATTCCGCACATACCTACGCTCTCACTCCAGTGAAAATATTTAGACTCACTTCAAAACCCGAACGAGTTTCATCGCGAAGAATAATCCTAATGACATCACATAAAAAACCAACGAATTTAGCAAGTATATTTCGCCATACCAAATCCAGTGCATGACCGATGCTGCACAAAGCATATATAGAAAAATCCGCAAGAAGTCATCATTACGGCAGCGTGAGTCGATCAACCGTAAGAAGCAGACGCTGATGAATCCATTGAGGAAAACACCGAACAAACCAAAGTTCTCGAAAGCAACGCCAGCGACATGAATCCCGCCTAGCCCGGTAATGTAGTACCAGAGGGCCGGGTTATCCACCATGATGGGCTTTTCTATCCCAAAAGCCGAATAGATTGGGGATGGCGCCAGCGAAAGAAACATATCGAGATAAGTTTGACCATACCGCAGATGCTCTCCATCCCAGAAGCTGGTCAATTGCTGAACAAGCGGCAAGATGATTGCGTTCCAGGAGTTAAACAAAAAATACTGAGTGATGTTATCCGACGTTAAATCCACGTCCATGCGACTCATCGAAACAAGCACGCCACTGACCAGGAGAAGCACCATGAACGTAGCAACAAGCAACAACGTTTTCAGCTTGATCAAATGGTTGTAACGGAACATCAAACCCAGGATGTAAGCCACAACCAATACGACAAAGTCCCGATCCCCTGTCATCGCGTTGGCGACACAGTAAGCCATGACCAGCACCGCGGACACGGTCAGCATCCGCCTGGAGGGATAGGCAAATGCGAGGGCGGTTATCGCAATAATTGAAAAAACCACCACCGATTCGATACCCGCGAACATTTGAAGCATCGCATCCGCACTAACGAGTCTGAAGGCAATGAAAAAAACGGACAGTGCAAGAAAGATCATACCACCTAGCTTGAAGTCCATCGGGGCAAAAAAAGTAGCGCGATCCGGTTTCAAATTTCCGGAAGGAACCAATAATGATAGCAAGTAGGCCAGGAGCCCGCCTGACACACCTAGAAACCAGACAAGCGAAAGTCTGAATACCAGCAGGTCATCCAGGTAAAAATCAAAATCCCCAATAGGCCAAAGCGTAATGGTGTCGCCCCACAGGCAGCTTATGAGCCCAAGGAAAGGCACTGAATAACAAACGGCGTACAGCGCAACCAGATATTTTTTTGATATCAGGCACAGGACGCATTGCACTATCAAAATCAGTAAACACATCGAAACCAGAAATATGACCATCAGCCTTAACCAACAAAAACAAAGCAACTGAACCACGAACCAGATTCAACACTGGCACCATTATCACGTACAACCATGAACCTAGCAGCCACGCGACTCACTCTGAACATTTTTTTCATTGGACCAACTTACGCCCACCCATGGTGGCAAGCACAACAATCTGGGCAATTAGGGCAGATACGAAGGACCTGAAAAGATCAATCGCCAGCATATCGCCTTTCAAACCCGAATATATCGTCGACGACAGATAAAAAATCGCGTAGACGCAACTTCCCAGAAATACAATTTTGGTCAAGTTCTTGCTATGCAGAATTTGAGTGACAATGGTGGTCGTTAGACCAATACCCCCCGCCAGCACAGCGTAAGTGAGCAGATTATTCTTGCTGCAAAAACTGTTACCAAGAAAACACAACCAATAGCTTTGCGACAAGATCATGAACAAAGGCAGGCAAATAGAAATCGACACGCCTAACATCAGATACAGTTTACTGGCGTTATTACCGCGCCCCGCCAGCCGTACAATGGCATAAGATGTAAGCGAACTTGGAAGCACTGTAACCAAAATATAAAAAAGGAAAAAGAGATTAAAATAACCAACCTCAGAAACATTTAAACTTGAACTGGCAAATATCATCAAGCAAACGATATGAACAGGCGCCCCCAAAAGCATGCTGCCAGCAATAGCCGGAGCCCCTGAACCAGAGAGCAGAGCCATCATCTTGCGAAAAGAGAAGGCCTCACTCCCACTCGTTTCTTCATGACTGAATCTGGATTTCTTTATCATCCAGAAACCGAAGGCGGGAGCGATCAAGGTGCAGAGCGCAAGTGTCAACACGACGCCCTCTATCTGACCGCCCACCTTCGCAATAGCAACGACCAGCAGTAACCCCAGCAGCCCATGAGCGGCCAACGCAACCACCCACCTTCCTGAGGTATTTAGAGAGAACATCAATCCGGTTATGGTCAGATTGCAGACACAAGCAAAACCGAGGGAAAATACGCCAACCATCAAGTAACCAGTGTTCGCTTCATAAGATGAAGCTGGCGCCGTAAACATTGAGAATACGATGACACAGAGCGCACCCACAACGATGCCGGCCCATGCCATGAGGCTCAAGGAAGTTTTGTAATTTACATTATCTGCATTCAGAACCGCATAGCGACTCAATGCCACGCTTAGGCATTCGCCCGCCACTGTCGCGATCCCTGTAATGATCGCGTAATGGTAGGAGAATACGCCATACAACTCGACCCCTAAAATTCGGGCCAGACTGAACAGCAGCACAAACATACATAGCTTGTTTGCCAGAACAGTGATTGCACAGATCTCTTTAATCACAAGAATTAACTTCTTGCGAAGAACGAAACGTACCAGTACGCCGCTTTCAACATACCCTCACCCACATTGAAAAGAGGCTTATAGCCCAGCAGGTCCTTCGCCTTATCAATGTTAGCCTGCGAATGCCTTACATCGCCGGCCCGGAAATCCCGGTAGACCATCGCGGACGTTGATTTGACATCAACACGGAACAAAGCGTCCTTGATACAAGCAAAAACCTGATTCAATGTTGTTCTGTCGCCTACGGCGACGTTATAAACATTGTTTTTTGCTTCTGGACTGGCGCAGGCAGCCAATATGTTGGCCTGCACCGCATTTTCTACAAAGCAGAAATCCCGACTCGTCTCACCATCACCATTAACGAAAACCTCCTCGTTATTGATCATGGCCGCAGTCCACTTAGGAATAACGGCTGCATAAGCGCCATTAGGATCCTGGCGCTTGCCGAAGACGTTAAAATACCGAAGCCCGATAGTATTGAATCCGTAGGTGCTGGAAAAAACCTCGGCGTACAATTCGTTTACATACTTGGTGACCGCATAAGGAGATAGCGGCTTTCCAATCACGCCTTCCACTTTTGGGAGTGCAGGATGGTCACCGTACGTAGAACTGGAAGCTGCGTAGGTAAAACTCTTCACCTGCGCGTCTTTCGCTGCGACCAGCATATTCAGAAAGCCATCGATATTGGTGCCGTTCGTGGTAATAGGATCATTGATCGACCGAGGGACTGACCCGAGTGCGGCCTGATGCAGAACGTAGTCCACTGGAATATCAGTGGACGCACTAAACGTCATCGCCTTCCTGCAGTCATCAATATTTCTGATATCACCGTTAACCAGTACAAATCGCGCCCACTGTTCAGGGCTCACTACCGATTGAACTTCATCGAGATTACGTTGATGGCCGGTTGCAAAATTATCGAGGCCGACAACCTGCTGATCCAATTGGAGCAGCGTTTCCAGCAGGTTGGAACCAATAAATCCGGCTACACCCGTGATCAACCAAACCTTTGGGGATTGTTGAATTTCAGCTTTGACTTTTTCGAAACGGATCATGTAATTCTCGACTTGGTATTTTTAGTCAGCAGTAACGAATCAGGGTCTTTACAGAACCCGAGGTTCAAAGACGCAGATCTGACTGAGAGGCATCCAGCAGATACTTGAGGTCATAGAGAACGTGTTCAGCTTTACCCAAGCTCCGAATCCTTTCGGCACCCATTGCGGCAAATTCGTTATGCGCCACCGCCAAGATAATGCCGTCGTACGAATTAACCTGTGGCTTGCCGATAGGAGTGATGGAGTACTCGTGCATTGCCTCCGCTCCGTCTACCCAAGGGTCATAGACGTCAACAACGATATTGAATTCAGCAAGCTCGTTCACAATGTCGATAATTTTCGTATTACGCAGATCCGGGCAGTTTTCTTTAAAGGTCAGCCCCATGATCAGGACTCGAGCACCATCAACATGAATTTTACGCTTGAGCATTGCCTTAACTAGTTGCGATACGACGTAAGCCCCCATACTGTCATTCAGGCGACGGCCGGCCAAAATGATTTCCGGGTGATAACCAATAGACTGTGCTTTATGAGTCAAGTAATAAGGGTCCACACCGATGCAGTGCCCACCTACCAACCCTGGACGGAACGGCAGAAAGTTCCACTTCGTCCCTGCGGCTTCCAACACAGCCTCAGTATCAATACCCATTTTATTGAAGATCAATGCCAATTCATTGATGAGCGCGATGTTCAAATCGCGCTGCGTATTTTCAATAACCTTCGCCGCCTCGGCAACCTTGATGCTCTTGGCTTTGTGAGTACCGGCAATGATGATTGTGTTATATAGCGCGTCTACAAGTTCGGCGACTTCTGGGGTGGAACCGGCTGTGACTTTTTTAATGGTAGTAACACGATGCTCTTTATCGCCAGGGTTTATCCGCTCTGGGCTATAACCTGCAAAAAAATCAACATTGAATTTCAGACCGGATACTTTCTCCAGAACTGGAACACAGTCTTCCTCAGTAGCACCAGGATAGACGGTTGATTCATAAATAACGATATCGTCCTTTTTCAGAACCCGACCAATGGACTCACTCGCCTTAATCAAAGGTGTCAAGTCAGGTCTTTTATGTTCATCAATAGGGGTAGGTACAGTAACAATGAATATGTTGCAAGCAGACAACTCATCCAGCGCGGAGCTAAAACTTAATCCTGATGCCGACTGCAATTCTTCGTCAGACACCTCAAGTGTAGCGTCATGGCCAGCTTTCAGCGCTTCAATTCGTCGTTGGCTGATATCGAATCCAACCACTTGCATTTTTTTGCCAAACTCAACCGCCAGCGGCAAGCCCACATAACCGAGACCCACTATGGCCAACTTTACATCTTCGAGTTTAAGCATCGTTTTCCCTTGCCGTTCATCAATATTAAGTCGATCGTAAAACTACTTCACATCTCGCGCTTCAGAAACGAGCATCATAGCTGCGTAAACTGGAAATTATACCGAAAGCTCTGCAGGGAGCCATAATCATTTTCAACAGTCAGGGGCAGATCGCGAGCCCCCTCCACCGCCAAGGTGATCGCTGCCCCACCCAGCCGACAATTTGGATCGTCGTGCGCACACCGAGAGACAAGCTAGAACTGACGACTACGGAAAGCGCTGAAACAGACGCGAGGACTGCCCCCCCCTCCAGGACGACCCAGCAGAAATCAAGACCCGCGCGCCCACCTTTAGGGGCACGGCTTCGAGATCACACAGGGAAAACAAAACTAAAGCCTGTTATTCCGATGTCTCAGCGAAAAATCTGCGGACAAGCACAAAAGCAACACCCAGAATCAGGCCAGAAATAACACCCAATATAAGGATCAGCCTTTTATTCGGCTTGATAGGATTATCTGGCAATTCTACGTCCCCGTCCTGTCGATAGACAGAAACCAGCGCAGCATCAGTTTTCAACCCTGAGAAGAAGTTGTACTTATCCTGGAGATCACGCAATCGATCCGTAAACGGGTCATCCGATTTACGAGCCTGCAAATTCTCGATTTCTGCCTTCAGCGCTTTCGAGCCACGCATATAGGTGAGCTGACCAGACTCGCCGCCAGCAATAACAGATTGATTTACCGTAATCGCAGGAGGCTTCTCAAGACCAATCGCCTTAGCGATCCGCAATGCCTCGCTCAGCTTGACAAGCGAGTCTTCCCTCGCCTTGCGACTAGTCTCTCTGGCGGAACTTATCTGCTGCTCCAGATTACGAGCACGAACCTGGGATTCAATCGCGAGGTTTCTGATCATTTCATTTTTAGCCAGATCACCGGCCTGGGAAACGTATGCTGCAGCCCACTCTTTGGCCTGCTGAGGGTTATTGGTCTGTACGACAACCGAGTATTTGTCAGAGGTTTCCTTCAGTGGAGGAACCACACGAAGCACTTGGGAAAATCTCGCATACAACACGTCTTGAGAGCTTTTACGCTCATCCGCAGACAAACTTGGCACATAGACTTTGTAAAAAAAAGTTCGGCGCAACGACTCTCCCTGCAAACGCCGCGTGTAAATATCGTAGACATCCTTAACAGTATAAGGTGTCAACTCTGACTCTCTCATTCGACCATAATGAAAGTTGGCAATATCGTTCTGACTCGGCGGAGCTACAAATGCCTTCGCCTCGTAGACTGGCGTAGCAAGAAATGCATAGCTCGCAGCAAGAACAGCACCCAGAACCGTAAAACCTATGACAACTAACTTTTGACGTAAAATAGCGCGAATAAACCGCTGTAACTCAAAGCCATCTGGACCATTTTCTTTGTTAGAGTCGACGTGCATATATTGGTAGCCTTTTACCTAAAGAGTCACATTTCATTCCATGAATGTAGACCATTTGAGAGTCTTCAACGAAAATCCCGGCAACTTAAGCCCAAGCCATGCCGAGCATCCCCTACAACGAACGCGCACAGGATACCTTATCACTGCTCCCGACTGACTATCAGAAGCAAAATTTCAATAATATCAACGGGAAGCCTGCCGCCCTCTTCTCCAGGATCTCAAGGCATAAGCAGATACCATCAACCCGCCCACGACCATACCGACCAGGAACGAGACAACGCCCAAAATCGACACTTGTAGCTGAGGGGAAGAAAAACCAAAAAAAGAAACGACGACCAGTTGCTGGTTTTCCAACACAAAAAGCAGACATGCAATCGCTACTAACAATACAAGCCCTGTGATCGCGAGCCGCTTGAAGCTACTCTTATCTCGCCAACTACTCGTCACCGTAATCTTCCTCATCCTCATTAACCCGATCCCGCAGCTCCTTTCCCGGCTTGAAATGCGGAACAAACTTCCCATCCAGGCTGACGGACTGACCGGTTTTCGGATTACGCCCTACCCGCGGTGCGCGGTAGTGCAGGGAGAAGCTGCCAAACCCCCGGATCTCGATACGATCACCGGTGGCCAGGCATTGGGACATTTGTTCAAGCATGGTCTTGATGGCCAGCTCCACATCCTTGGATGAGAGCAGCCCTTGATGGGTGACAATTCGTTCGATCAACTCCGACTTCGTCATATTTTTCCCTTCTTTTTCAAGCAGCTAGATCAGCGCTTCAAAGGTTTTAGCACGCCCGGAGGAATTTGAACAGCCCAGGGTTTGACATATCTCTTGCAGCTTATTCATGCTCATTTTCGGTGCATGCACGCACATTCCGGACACTTGCTACCTGCAGACAACCAGCATTGTGCGAGTGACATATCCGGCAGGATTGAAGCCGAAGGGAAACTCATCTTCATCTTTCGCATCATCGGAACGCGCGACTACTTTGTAACCGCCAGGCTTGCACTCCTTGGCAGCTCGTTTTTCGCACTTCCCCCAACTCGCACCCAACCCTGAACAATCAATCTCTATGCCACTGACTCCGTGGACCGCATGCGTCTTGGCGCTAGTGGCACAACCTGCCACTGCCAACATAGCGATTACGACGATTAACTTGTTCATCCACTTCCTTATGCCGAGCAATCTACCCGACTCTCGTTTGCCGCAGACTTAAGCCTAGCTGCAAATAACCGATTGATCCGATTAAAGAAACAGACAGCACGCGGAGGGCGTTGGTTTCAATTGTGCTCACCAAATCGCAGGCACAAAAAAGGGCGACCGAAGTCGCCCTTTTTCTATGGTCTGACAGAACTTAGTTCTGTTTTTCCATTTGTGCACGCAACAGGTCGCCCAGAGTGGTAGGACCAGCAGCGATGCTATCCGAAGGCTTGTCTTTCAAGCTTTGGATGGCTTCTTTCTCTTCAGCATCGTCTTTCGACTTGATGGAGAGCTGGATTACACGGCTCTTGCGGTCAACGCTGATGATCTTGGCTTCTACTTCCTGGCCTTCTTTCAGAACGTTGCGCGCGTCTTCAACGCGGTCACGGCTGATTTCGGAGGCTTTCAGAGTCGCTTCGATATCGTCGGCCAGAGTGATGATGGCGCCTTTAGCGTCAACTTCTTTCACGATGCCTTTAACGATTGCGCCTTTGTCGTTCTCTTGAACGTACTCGGAGAACGGATCGCTTTCCAGTTGCTTGATACCCAGGGAGATGCGCTCGCGCTCTGGGTCAACCGACAGGATAACGGTGTCCAGCTCATCGCCCTTCTTGAAGCGGCGAACGGCTTCTTCGCCCACTTCGTTCCAGGAGATGTCGGACAGGTGAACCAGACCGTCGATGCCGCCGTCCAGACCAATGAAGATACCGAAATCGGTGATCGACTTGATGGTGCCGGAGATTTTATCGCCCTTGTTGAACTGGCCAGAGAAATCTTCCCATGGGTTAGATTTGCACTGCTTGATGCCGAGGGAGATACGACGACGCTCTTCGTCGATGTCCAGAACCATAACTTCCACTTCGTCACCGACTTGTACGACTTTCGAAGGGTGGATGTTCTTGTTGGTCCAGTCCATTTCAGAAACGTGTACCAGGCCTTCAACGCCTTCTTCCAGCTCAGCGAAGCAGCCGTAGTCGGTCAGGTTGGTTACACGAGCGGTAACGCGAGTGCTTTCTGGGTAACGGGCTTTGATAGCAACCCATGGATCTTCGCCCAGCTGCTTCAGGCCCAGGGAAACACGATTGCGTTCGCGATCGTACTTCAGAACCTTGACATCGATCTCGTCGCCAACGTTGACGATTTCGGAAGGATGCTTGATACGCTTCCAAGCCATGTCGGTAATGTGCAGCAAGCCATCGACGCCACCCAGATCGACGAATGCGCCGTAATCGGTGAGGTTCTTGACGATACCTTTGACTTGTTGACCTTCCTGCAGGGATTCCAGCAGAGCTTCACGCTCAGCGGAGTTCTCGGCTTCGAGGACGCTACGACGGGAAACGACAACGTTGTTGCGTTTCTGGTCGAGTTTGATGACCTTGAATTCCAGCTCTTTGCCTTCCAGGTGCGTGGTGTCGCGCACAGGACGGACGTCAACCAGAGAACCTGGCAGGAACGCACGGATGCCGTTAACGTCGACAGTGAAGCCGCCTTTAACCTTACCGTTGATAACGCCCTTGACCACTTCTTCGGCTGCGAAGGCTGCTTCCAGAACAATCCAGCATTCAGCGCGCTTGGCTTTTTCACGGGACAGCTTGGTTTCACCAAAGCCGTCTTCAACCGAGTCCAGAGCAACGTGAACTTCGTCACCGACGTTGATAGTCAGTTCGCCAGCATCGTTGTAGAACTGCTCAAGCGGGATGAGTGCTTCAGACTTCAGGCCAGCGTGAACGGTTACCCAGCGAGCTTGGTAATCGATATCAACGATAACACCGGTGATGATGGAGCCTGCCTGAAGGTTCAGGGTTTTTAGGCTTTCTTCAAAGAGTTCCGCAAAGCTTTCGCTCATTTTAATTCCTGTTGAATAAGGGCGAAGGATACGCCCAGCTCCACATCCCAGACGACGTGGGTTACGTTCATTTAAAGAAACAACACAGGACTATGACTGGTCCCCTGGGCCGTTTCTTGGTCACCCGGCGATATCGCGAATGGCGATCTCACTCATGATGCGTTCCAGCACCTGATCGATGGATAATTCCGTGGAATCCAGCTGTATGGCGTCAGCCGCCGGTTTGAGCGGGGCTACCGCTCGCTGGGTGTCACGCTCGTCGCGGACACGTATCTCATCTAGCAGACTCGACAGACTAACACCATCGACTTTGCCCTTCAACTGCAAGTATCGACGGCGCGCACGCTCCTCGGCACTGGCAGTGAGGAAAATCTTCAGCGGCGCTTCGGGAAAAACCACCGTGCCCATGTCGCGGCCATCGGCCACCAGACCCGGTGCTTCCTGGAACGCGCGCTGGCGCTGCAGCAGGGCGTCGCGCACCGCCGGCAATGCGGCGACTTGCGAAGCCCATGCGCCGACTTGCTCGTTGCGCAAGTCATCGGTCACATCGTCGCCTTCAAGGATGATCCGCTGCGGATGACCTTCCGTCGCCCCGATGAACTGCACATCCAGATGAGCGGCAAGCAGCTTCAGCGACTCTTCATTGGTCAGGTCGACGCCATGATTACGCGCAGCGAAGGCCAGCAAGCGATACAAGGCACCGGAATCCAGCAGGCACCAGCCCAGGCGCTTGGCCAGAATCCCGGCAATAGTGCCTTTGCCCGAACCGCTGGGCCCGTCGATGGTGATGACCGGTGGCTTGATTTTCACGACTGAGCCTCTTGTGCAACGCGGATACCGACCTGTGCGCACAGCGCAAGGAAATTCGGGAACGAAGTCGCGACGTTGGCACAGTCATGGATGCGGATCGGTGCAGTAGCGCGCAGGGAAGCAACGCTGAAGGCCATCGCGATACGGTGATCGCCGTGCCCGTGCACTTCGCCGCCGCCGATCAGGCCGCCGTCGATGATGATGCCGTCCGGAGTCGGTTCGCACTTGACGCCCAGTGCCAGCAAGCCATCGGCCATGACCTGGATTCGGTCCGACTCCTTGACTCGCAGCTCTTCGGCGCCGCGCAACACGGTACGCCCTTCGGCACAGGCCGCTGCCACGAACAGTACCGGGAACTCGTCGATCGCTAGTGGCACCAGCGCTTCGGGAATCTCGATGCCTTTGAGTTTAGCTGCTCGTACGCGCAGGTCAGCGACCGGTTCGCCGCCGACTTCACGCTGATTTTCCAGGGTGATGTCGGCGCCCATCAGCCGCAGGATATCGATTACGCCAGTGCGGGTCGGGTTGATCCCGACGTGTTCCAGCACCAGCTCCGAGCCTTCGGCAAT
The DNA here is from genome assembly GCF_900105155.1 of Pseudomonas prosekii. Classification (NCBI taxonomy): domain Bacteria; kingdom Pseudomonadati; phylum Pseudomonadota; class Gammaproteobacteria; order Pseudomonadales; family Pseudomonadaceae; genus Pseudomonas; species Pseudomonas prosekii. The sequence continues at coordinate 4,805,914 of NZ_LT629762.1, read as the reverse complement.
CGACGCAGCAACAAGGAAGAACGCCGACGACGAGATGTCACCCGGCACTTCAATGTGCGTAGCGGTCAGTTTGTGCCCGGACTCGACCGATGCCGTCGCGCCATCGACGCTCACTGGATAGCCAAAGCCGCGCAGCATGCGCTCGGTGTGGTCGCGAGTCGGTGCAGGCTCGGTGACGGTAGTCTTGCCCTCGGCGTACAGACCGGCGAGCAACAGGCAGGATTTAACCTGAGCACTGGCCATCGGCATGGTGTAGGTCAGGCCTTTGAGCTTGTTGCCGCCGCGAATGATCATGGGTGGACGACCTTCAGCGGCGGTCTCGATCACTGCGCCCATCTCGCGCAGCGGATTGGCCACGCGATTCATCGGGCGCTTGGACAGCGAGGCGTCGCCGGTCAGGGTGCTGTCGAAGTTCTGCGCGGCCAGCAGGCCGGACAACAGACGCATCGAAGTGCCGGAGTTGCCCAGATAAATCGGGCCCGGCGCAGGCTTCAAGCCGTGCAGACCGACGCCGTGAATGGTCACGCGGCCGTGGTGCGGACCTTCGATCACCACACCCATGTCACGGAAGGCCTGCAAGGTTGCCAGGGCATCTTCGCCCTCGAGAAAACCTTCCACTTCGGTGGTGCCCTCGGCGAGGGAGCCGAGCATGATCGAACGGTGGGAAATCGATTTGTCGCCCGGTACGCGAATCCGCCCAGTCAGGCGGCCACCCGGTTGTCCCAGGAAAATCAGGTCGTTGGAGTTCATAGCGTCCACATAAGCCCGGCGGGCCAGGATTTTACTGAAATGTTCGCGGGCAACCCGAGCGCGTGTGAACACGCCCAACAATTGGTGCCCATCCCCTGCATCGACCGCGTCGCGCAAGGCGTCGAGGTCGCTGCGAAATGTATCGAGTGTGCGCAGGACAGCTTCGCGGTTGGCGAGGAAGATGTCGTGCCACATGACCGGGTCGCTCCCGGCGATTCTTGTGAAATCGCGGAAACCGCCCGCAGCGTAACGGAAGATCTCAAGATTTTCATTGCGCTTGGCCAGCGAGTCGACCAAACAGAACGCCAGCAAGTGCGGCAAATGGCTGGTCGCCGCCAGCACTTCGTCGTGGCGCTCGACCTGCATGTGCTCGACATCGGCGCCCAAAACGCGCCACAAGCGGTCGACCACCGCCAGCGCTGCCGGATCGGTCTGATCCAGCGGCGTCAAAATCACTTTATGCCGACGGAACAGCTCGGCGTTGGAAGCTTCCACCCCGCTCTGCTCGGAGCCGGCAATCGGATGACCGGGCACGAAACGCTTCGGCATGCCGCCAAACGCTTCGGTCGCCGCGCGCACCACATTGCCTTTGGCGCTGCCGACATCGGTGAGGATCGCTTGCCCCAGGTCCATGCTGGCCAAACGCACCAGCATTTTCTCCATGGCAAGAATCGGCACGGCGAGCTGGATCACGTCAGCGCCTTGGCACGCGGTGGCCAAGTCTTCTTCGCAGCGATCCACCACACCCAATTCAACCGCGAGTTTGCGCGACTGCGGATCCAGATCGACCCCGACCACTTCGCGGCACACGCCACTTTCACGCAAGCCTTTGGCAAACGAACCGCCGATCAAACCCAGACCGACCACCACCAGGCGACCGATCACCGGTTCAGCGGATTGCTGTGCAACGAAATCAACCACGAGCCAGAACCTTGGTCAGCGCCTCAAGGAAGCGAGTGTTTTCGCTCGGCGTGCCGATGGTGATGCGCAAGTGGTTCGGCATGCCGTAATTGGCCACCGGACGCACGATTACGCCTTCGCGCAGCAAACCTTCGAATACCGGCATCGCAACACGACCGAGATCAACGCAGATAAAGTTGCCCTTCGAGGGAATCCAGCCCAGACCCAGCTCACGGAAACCGGCTTGCAGTCGCTGCATGCCGGCCTCGTTCAAGCGGCGGCTTTCGGCCAGATAGTCAGCGTCCTGCAACGCCGCACATGCAGCGGCCAAGGCCAGGCTGTTGACGTTGAACGGTTGGCGCACGCGGTTCAGCACGTCTGCAACCACTGGCGTCGACAGGCCATAACCGACCCGCAGCGCCGCTAGGCCATAGGCCTTGGAGAAGGTGCGCGAAACCAGCAGATTCGGATAAGCCGCGAGGAAATCGAGGCCATCAGGCAGGTCGCTGCCCTCGGCGTATTCGATGTAAGCCTCATCCAGCACCACCAGCACGTGGGCCGGAACGTCCTGGAGAAATTCATCCAGCGCCTCGGCGCCGAACCAGGTGCCGGTCGGGTTGTTCGGGTTGGCAATGAACACCACGCGCGTGTCGGCGTCGATTGCGGCCAACATCGCCGGCAGATCGTGCCCCCAATCCTTCGCCGGAATAACCCGCGCGTCTGCGCCAACCGCCTGAGTGACGATCGGGTAGACCGCGAACGCATGCTCGCTGAATACGGCGTTCAGGCCCGGCGCCAGGTAGGCGCGCGCGACCAGTTCCAGAATGTCGTTGGAGCCATTGCCCAGCGTCACTTGATCAAGCTCGACGCGGCACTGCTCGGCCAGCAAGGTTTTGAGGGCAAAACCGTTGCCGTCCGGGTAACGCGTCAGCTCGGCCAGTTCGTCGCGAATCGCCGCAAGCGCTTTTGGACTGGCGCCCAACGGGTTTTCGTTGCTCGCCAGTTTGATGATGTTCGCCGGATCGATGTCCAGCTCGCGCGCCAGTTCGTCCACGGGTTTGCCCGGAACGTAAGGCGAAAGTTGTTGCACGCCCGGCTGTGCCAGAGCGAGGAAATCACCACTCATCTTGCTACCCCTTAGAGAACCGCTTTCGGGTAGGAACCCAGAACTTTGAGTGCCACTGCTTCCTGGCTGATCTTTTCCAGCACACCTTTGATCAACGGATCGCGGTGATGGCCGACGAAGTCGATGAAGAACACGTAGGTCCATTTACCGCTGCGCGACGGACGGGTCTCGATCCGTGTCAGGTCGATGCCGTTGTCGTGGAACGGCACCAGCAACTCGTGCAGTGCGCCGGGTTTGTTGCTCATCGAGACGATGATCGAGGTCTTGTCGTCGCCGGTCGGCGGCACTTCCTGACTGCCGATCATCAGGAATCGCGTGGAGTTGTCCGGGCGATCTTCGATTTTCTCGGCCAGACGGGTCAGCCCGTACAGGCCGGCAGCCATGTCGCCGGCAATCGCTGCCGAGTTCCACTCACCCTTGACCCGCTTGGCCGCTTCGGCATTGCTGGAAACCGCGACGCGCTCGACATTCGGGTAATGCGCGTCCAGCCACTTGCGGCACTGGGCCAGCGACTGCGCGTGGGAATAGATGCGGCTGATGCTGTCAGTCTTGGTGTTTTCACCGACCAACAGGTGATGGTGAATCCGCAACTCGACTTCGCCGCAGATGACCATGTCGTGTTCGAGGAAGCTGTCGAGGGTGTGATTGACCGCGCCTTCGGTGGAGTTTTCCACCGGGACCACGCCAAAATTCACCGCACCGGCCGCCACTTCACGGAACACTTCGTCGATCGCCGCCATTGGCTTGCTGATCACCGCGTGGCCGAAATGCTTCATGGCCGCCGCTTGGGTGAACGTGCCTTCCGGGCCGAGGTAAGCCACTTGCAGCGGCTGCTCGAGCGCCAGGCACGAAGACATGATTTCGCGGAACAGCCGCGCCATCTCTTCGTTGCCCAGCGGCCCCTGGTTACGTTCCATTACGCGCTTGAGCACCTGAGCTTCACGCTCGGGACGATAGAACACCGGCACTTCGCCTTCGGCCAGCGAGGCCATCTTTACTCGCGCAACTTCCTGGGCGCAGCGTGCACGTTCGCTGATCAGCTCGAGGACTTTGGTGTCCAGGGCGTCAATGCGCACGCGCAGTGCCTTGAGTTCTTGCTCAGACATTAACCATGTTCCTTCTCGAACTCTGCCATGTACGAAATCAGCGCGTTGACCGCAACGATATCGACGGCGTTATAGATGGAGGCGCGCATGCCGCCCACGGAGCGGTGACCCTTGAGGTTCAGCAGCCCGCGTTCGTCGGCACCGGCGAGGAATGGCTTGTCCAGACGGTCGTCGGCCAGACGGAACGGCACGTTCATCCACGAGCGGTCCGACTTGTTGATCGGGTTGCTGTACAAGCCGCTGGCGTCGATGAAATCGTACAAAGTGCGCTGTTTGACTTCGTTGAGCTTGCCGATGGCTTCAACGCCACCCTGCTCTTTCAGCCATTCGAACACCAGACCGGACAAATACCACGCCAGCGTTGGCGGGGTGTTGTACATCGAGCCGTTATCGGCCGCGACTTTGTAGTTGAGCATGGTCGGGCACAGCGAGCGCGCGCGACCCAGCAGGTCTTCGCGAACGATGTTGACGACGATGCCGCTCGGGCCGATGTTTTTCTGCGCGCCGGCGTAGATCATGCCGAAACGCGAGATGTCCACCGGACGCGAAAGAATGTCAGAAGACATGTCGGCGACCAGCGGAACATCGCCGGTTTCCGGAATCCACTGGAATTCCAGGCCACCAATGGTTTCGTTCGGCGCGTAATGAACGTAAGCCGCGTCTTTCGACAGATTCCATTCGTTCTGACCGGGAATCGCGAAATAGTCGTAAGGCTTGGCAGTCGCGGCGACGTTGACGTGGCCGTAACGGGAGGCTTCTTCGATGGCTTTCTGCGACCAGATACCGGTATCGATATAGTCGGCGGTGCCGCTTTCCGGGAGCAGGTTCAGCGGAATCTGGGCAAATTGCTGACTGGCGCCGCCCTGCAGGAACAGCACTTTGTAGTTCGAAGGGATATTCAGCAGATCACGCAGATCCTGCTCGGCTTTGGTGGCAATGGACACGAACTCATCGCTGCGATGGCTCATTTCCATGACCGACAGGCCTTTGCCGTGCCAATCGAGGAGTTCGCCCTGAGCGCGTTTCAGGACAGCTTCAGGCAGCGCCGCAGGACCGGCACAGAAGTTATAGGCTCTCTTGCTCACATCCAATCTCGCTCTGATTTGGTAGGTCATGCAAACTTGTCAGTCGACACATTCAATGCGGGAGCGGGCTCGACTATGGCGAGGTGGCTTGCCCCCTCTCGATTGCGAAGCAATCGCCAACCGGTCACCACGTTCTTATACAAGATAACGGCGACTGGTTTCAGGGGCGCTTCGCACCTCAACGGGGGGCAAGCCCCCTCGCCACAAAAGCCCGGCACCCACACGGATCTCCATGGGTGTCGATATTTTCATACGGGACAAACAACAAGGGGGCGAATTCTCATCCGCCCCCTGTTTGTCCGCTTATTCCTGCGGTTCTTCGCCGGCAGCGGCGTCGAGCTGCTGGTCCTCGGCAGCGTCGTCGTTCACGACCTCGCCGTCGAACACTGCACCTGCTTCGCCGTCTTCACCGTCGAGGCCTTCACCTTCAAGCTCTTCGCCCTCGACTTCCGATGGCTCCTGAACCCGCTCAAGACCGACCAGCTTTTCGTCGCTGGCAAGTTTGATCAGGGTCACGCCTTGGGTGTTTCGACCCAGGCTGGAGACTTCGTCGACGCGAGTACGAACCAGTGTGCCCTGGTCGGAAATCAGCATGATTTCCTCGCCATCAAGCACCTGAACCGCACCGACCAGACGGCCGTTACGGTCGTTGCTGACCATGGCGATAACGCCCTGACCGCCACGTTTGTACTCAGGGAATTCGGTGATCGCCGTGCGCTTGCCGTAACCACGCGCCGAAGCGGTGAGGATCTGGCTGCCTTCTTCCGGGATCAGCATCGAAATCAGCTTCTGCCCTTCCGGCAGACGCATGCCGCGCACGCCGCGAGCGGTACGGCCCATGGCACGAACGTCGGTTTCCTTGAAGCGCGTAACCTTGCCGCCGTCCGAGAACAGCATGACTTCGCGAGCGCCATCGGTGATGGAAGCGGAAATCAGCACGTCGCCTTCATCCAGCTCCAGCGCGATCAAGCCAACGCTGCGCTGACGGCTGAAGGATTCCAGCGGGGTCTTCTTCACGGTGCCGTTGGCGGTAGCCATGAAGATGAAGTGACCTTCGGTGTATTCGTCGACCGGCAGCATGGTGGTGATGTATTCACCATCGCCCAGCGGCAACAGGTTAACCAGCGGACGACCACGGGCAGCGCGGGACGCTTCCGGGATTTCGTAGGTTTTCAGCCAGTACACTTTGCCTTTGCTGGAGAACAGCAGCAGCGTGGTGTGGCTGTTCGCGACCAGCAGGTGAGCAATGTAGTCCTCATCCTTGACGCCGGTCGCCGATTTGCCTTTACCGCCACGACGCTGAGCCTGGTACGCAGCCAATGGCTGGGTCTTGGCGTAGCCACCGTGGGAGATGGTTACGACGCGCTCTTCTTCCGGGATCATGTCACCCAGGGTCAGGTCGAGACGGGCATCGAGAATTTCGGTGCGGCGCACGTCGCCGTATTCGGCGCGGATCACTTCCAGCTCTTCGCGGATCACTTCCATCAGGCGCACGGCGCTGCTGAGGATGCGGATCAGTTCGCCGATCTGGTTGAGGATCTCTTGATACTCGGCCAGCAGCTTCTCGTGTTCCAGACCGGTCAAGCGGTGCAGACGCAGTTCCAGAATGGCTTGCGCCTGTTCCGGCGACAGGAAGTACTTGCCTTCGCGCAGACCGTATTGCGGGTCCAGGGTCTCCGGACGGCAGGAATCGGCACCGGCGCGCTCAACCATTGCGACTACAGCGGACGATTCCCACGCAGTCTTGATCAGCGCTTCCTTGGCTTCCGACGGCGTCGGCGAAGCTTTGATCAGGGCGATAACCGGGTCGATGTTCGACAGGGCAACCGCTTGACCTTCAAGGATGTGCCCACGTTCGCGGGCTTTGCGCAGTTCGAACACGGTACGGCGGGTAACGACTTCGCGACGGTGGCGAACGAAAGCTTCCAGCAGATCCTTGAGGTTGAGGATCCGCGGACGGCCGTCGATCAGCGCCACGATGTTGATACCGAACACCGCTTGCAGCTGGGTCTGAGCGTAGAGGTTGTTGAGGATCACCTCAGGCACTTCGCCACGACGCAGCTCGATCACAACGCGCATACCGTCCTTGTCGGACTCGTCGCGCAGTTCGGTGATGCCTTCAAGCTTCTTCTCTTTAACCAGCTCGGCGATCTTCTCGATCAGACGCGCCTTGTTGAGCTGGTAAGGGAGTTCGGTGATGACGATCTGCTGGCGACCACCGACTTTGTCGATGTCTTCGATCATCGAGCGGGCACGCATGTAAATGCGCCCGCGACCGGTGCGGTAGGCTTCGATGATGCCGGCGCGACCGTTGATGATCGCGGCGGTCGGGAAGTCCGGACCAGGGATGTATTGCATCAGCTCATCGATGGTCAACTCAGGGTTGTCGATGAGCGCCAGGCAACCATCGATGACTTCACCGAGATTGTGCGGCGGGATGTTGGTCGCCATGCCCACGGCGATACCGCTGGAGCCGTTGACCAACAGGTTGGGAATACGCGTCGGCATGACCGCGGGGATCATTTCGGTGCCGTCGTAGTTCGGCACCCAGTCCACGGTTTCTTTATGCAGGTCAGCCAGCAGCTCGTGCGCCAGCTTGGTCATGCGCACTTCGGTGTATCGCATGGCGGCGGCGTTGTCGCCGTCCACCGAACCGAAGTTGCCCTGACCGTCTACCAGCAGGTAGCGCAGCGAGAATGGCTGCGCCATCCGAACGATGGTGTCGTACACCGCGGTATCACCGTGCGGGTGATACTTACCGATCACGTCACCGACAACACGGGCAGATTTCTTGTACGGCTTGTTGAAGTCGTTGCCCAGCTCGCTCATCGCGAACAGCACACGCCGGTGCACGGGCTTCAAGCCATCGCGCGCATCCGGCAGTGCCCGCCCGACAATTACGCTCATCGCGTAGTCGAGGTAGGACTGCTTCAGCTCGTCTTCGATATTGACCGGGAGGATTTCTTTGGCCAGTTCGCCCATGAGAAGCCTGATTCCTTTTTCTGGTGAAACTTCGTCACATCCATATGGGACGAACGAAGCTCGCCGACGCAGGCTGAGTGCCCGGCGCCGACTTACGACAAATCAACGAGTTATGCCATGGATCTGCGCAGTAAAGACAACCCCGTGGGACTGCCTCGGAAAACGCCGGATGTTATCACAAAGGCCGCCACGCACCTATCCCCCTGATGCGCATGGAGCATAGTAAGTTGACCGGTGACAGGCTCAACGGGGACGAGAGAAGCTTAGAGCCGCGGTGAATGCAGATTCGGGGATAAGATCCAACGTGTTTACTGGCCACAGGACCCCTTCGCGAGCAAGCTCGCTGCCACATTGAATCCCGGTTGAGCCGAACATTGCGGCCACACCTCGATCAACTGTGGGAGCGAGCTTGCTCGCGAAGGCGATTTTAGCTGACAACAAATACCGTCAATGCAGACGCTTGCGGCACATCAATTGGGCCATTTTCGCGGTATCCGGGCGCTCGACGATGCCCTTCTCGGTGACGATTGCATCGATCAGGTCCGCCGGCGTCACGTCGAACACCGGGTTGAACGCCTCGACTTCCGCGCCGACCCGCTGGCCGCCAACGCTGAGCAATTCGCTGCCATCGCGCTCTTCAATCGGGATGTCGTCGCCACTGGCGAGGTTCATGTCGATGGTCGAGCTCGGCGCCACCACCATGAAGCGCACGCCGTGGTGCATGGCGCTGACCGCCAGTTGGTAGGTGCCGATCTTGTTCGCCACATCGCCATTGGCGGTAATGCGGTCGGCGCCGACGATCACCCAAGTGATGCCTTTGGTCTTCATGATATGCGCGGCGGCGGAGTCGGCATTCAGCGTCACCGGGATGCCTTCGTTGGCCAGTTCCCACGCAGTCAGCCGCGAACCTTGCAGCCACGGACGGGTTTCATCGGCGTAGACGCGCTCGACCATGCCTTCGAGGAACGCCCCGCGAATCACCCCCAACGCCGTGCCGAAGCCGCCAGTAGCGAGGGCGCCGGTGTTGCAGTGGGTGAGGATGGCCTGGGCGTTGCCCTGATGTTTGCGGATCAAATCGACGCCGAGTTGCGCCATGGTCAGGTTGGCTTCGCGATCACTTTCATGAATCGCGATGGCTTCCGCTTCCAGCGCTGCCAGCGGGTCGGCATCTTCCTTCAAGCGATCAAGGCGATCACGCATGCGACCGAGCGCCCAGAACAGATTGACCGCGGTCGGACGCGAATCGGCGAGCAACGCGTAATCCTCTTCCCACTCGGCTTGCCAGTCGCCGCCCTCGGCAATCCGCGCGCGCGCCGACAGCACCATGGCGTACGCGGCACTGATGCCGATCGCCGGGGCGCCGCGCACTACCATCGAGCGGATAGCCTCGGCCACGCCGGCGGCGCTGGTGTAGGCAATCCAGGTTTCCTCGAACGGCAGAATCCGCTGATCCAGCAGGTACAGGGCGCCATCACGCCAATCGATGGCCTTCACCTTCTCCGCAGCCAACAGTCGATCGCGCATCCCACACCCCGCACTCATGAACAAAAGCCGCCGATTATAGCGATCCCCCGGCGAAGACGCTCGGGTATACTTCGCCATCCTTTACAAAAGCACTGGAACCGACCCTCGATGCCGAAACCTGCCGTTGCGCTCGACTTATTATTGCTGCCGACCTGGCTGGTACCCGTCGAACCCGCTGGCGTGGTCCTCAAAGAACATGGCTTGGGCATCCGCGACGGTCGCATCGTGTTTATCGGCCCGCGTGCCGAAGCGCTGAAGTGTAACGCCACGCAAGTGCGCGAGTTGCCGGACGTGCTGCTCGCCCCGGGCCTGATCAACGCTCACGGCCACGCCGCGATGACGCTGTTCCGTGGCCTGGCCGACGATCTGCCGTTGATGACCTGGCTGGAAAACCACATCTGGCCGGCGGAAGCCAAGTGGGTCGATGAAGAGTTCGTCCGCGATGGCACCGACCTGGCGATCGCCGAGCAGATCAAGGGCGGCATCACCTGCTTCTCAGACATGTATTTCTTCCCGAAGGTTGCCAGTGAGCGCGTGCACAACAGCGGCATTCGCGCGCAAATCGCCATTCCGATCCTCGATTTTCCGATCCCCGGCGCGGCTTCGGCGGATGAAGCCATTCGTCAGGGCGTCGAGCTGTTCGGCGACCTCAAGCACCACGAGCGCATCAAAATCACTTTCGGCCCTCACGCGCCGTACACCGTGGGCGATGAAAACCTCGAGAAAATCCGGGTGATCGCCGAAGAGCTGGACGCGGCGATTCACATGCACGTCCACGAAACCGCTTTCGAAGTGCAGCAAGCGGTGGAACAGCGCGGTGAGCGTCCGTTGGCCCGCCTCGGTCGCCTGGGCCTGCTCGGGCCGCGCTTTCAGGCGGTTCACATGACCCAGATCAGCGATGAAGACCTGGCCCTGCTGGTAGAAAGCAACACCAATGTGATTCATTGCCCTGAGTCGAACCTGAAACTCGCCAGCGGCTTCTGCCCGGTTGAGCGTCTGTGGCAGGCCGGCGTCAACGTTGCCATCGGCACCGACGGCGCGGCCAGCAACAATGACCTCGACCTGCTGGGCGAAACCCGCACCGCCGCGTTGCTGGCCAAAGCGGTCGCCGGTTCAGCCACCGCGCTCGACGCCCATCGCGCGTTGCGCATGGCGACGCTCAACGGCGCCCGCGCCCTCGGGATCGAGGCTGACGTTGGTTCGCTGGAAATCGGCAAGGCTGCGGACATTGTCGCGTTCGACCTGTCGGGCCTGGCGCAGCAACCGATCTACGACCCGGTTTCGCAGCTTATATACGCCACCGGCCGCGACTGCGTGAAACACCTGTGGGTTGCCGGCAAGCAATTGCTCGACGACAAACGCCTGACGCGCCTGGATGAAGCACAACTCTGCGCCACGGCCAAGGCCTGGGGCCAACGCATCAGCGGCCACACCGAATCGTAAGCACCTCGGTCAAACACCGGGGGCAAACAGGATTTTTCAAGTTTTAGAGGATTTAAACCATGAGCAACGTCGACCACGCCGAAATCGCCAAATTCGAAGCCCTGGCCCATCGCTGGTGGGACCGCGAAAGCGAGTTCAAACCGCTGCACGACATTAACCCGCTGCGGGTCAACTGGATTGACGAACGGGTCAATCTGGCCGGCAAGAAAGTCCTCGACGTCGGTTGCGGCGGCGGCATCCTCAGCGAAGCCATGGCTCAGCGCGGCGCCACGGTCATGGGCATCGACATGGGCGAAGCGCCGCTGGCCGTTGCGCAATTGCATCAACTGGAATCCGGCGTGACCGTCGAATACCGCCAGATCACCGCCGAAGCACTGGCCGAAGAAATGCCCGAGCAGTTCGACGTGGTCACTTGCCTGGAAATGCTCGAGCACGTGCCGGACCCGTCCTCGGTAATCCGCGCCTGCTTCAAGATGGTCAAACCGGGCGGCCAGGTGTTCTTCTCTACGATCAACCGCAACCCCAAGGCCTACCTGTTCGCGATCATCGGCGCTGAATACATCATGAAGTTGTTGCCGCGCGGCACCCACGACTTCAAGAAATTCATCCGCCCTTCCGAGCTTGGTGCCTGGAGCCGCATGGCCGGCCTGACCGTCAAGGACATCATCGGCCTGACGTACAACCCGCTGACCAAACACTACAAACTGGCGCCGGACGTCGACGTCAATTACATGATCCAGACCCTGCGCGAGGAGTAAGCCGATGCGAATCAGAGCAGTCCTTTTCGACATGGACGGCACCCTGCTCGACACCGCGCCGGACTTCATTGCCATCTGCCAGGCAATGCGCGCTGATCGTGGTTTGCCGCCGATGAACGACAAACACATTCGCGACGAGATCTCCGGCGGCGCGAAAGCCATGGTCGCGGTGACGTTTTCGATGGACCCGGAATCGCCGGGTTTCGAGGAATTGCGCCTGGAGTTCCTTGAGCGCTACCTCGTCGGTTGCGCGGTGCATAGCAAGCTGTTCGATGGCATGGGCGAATTGTTGGCCGACATCGAGAAAGCCAATCTGATCTGGGGCGTGGTCACCAACAAGCCGTTGCGTTTTGCCGAACCGATCATGCAGCAACTGGGGTTGGCCGAGCGCTCGGCAGTGCTGATCTGCCCGGACCATGTGAGGAACAGCAAGCCGGATCCGGAGCCGTTGATTCTCGCGTGCAAGATGCTCGACCTCGATCCGGCGAGTGTGTTGTTTGTCGGCGATGACTTGCGTGATATCGAGTCGGGCCGCGATGCCGGGACCAAAACCGCGGCGGTGACATTTGGCTACATCCACCCGGACGATAACCCGCGGCACTGGGGCGCGGACGTGGTGGTCGATCATCCGCTGGAGCTGCGCAAGGTGTTGGACAGCGCGTTGTGCAGCTGTTAAGTCGCTTTCTGATTTGTTGAGGTTTTTTCATGTTTGATTATTCCGCTCGCCCCGAACTGCTCAAGGGCCGGGTCATTCTGGTGACTGGCGCTGGCCGTGGCATCGGCGCCGCTGCTGCGAAGGCCTATGCCGCCCACGGCGCGACCGTGTTGTTGCTGGGCAAGACCGAAGCCAACTTGACTCAGGTCTACGACGAAATCGAAGCGGCTGGCCATGCGCAACCGGCGGTTATCCCGTTCAACCTCGAAACCGCCCTGCCGCATCAATACGATGAGCTGGCAGCGATGATCGAAACCGAGTTCGGCCACCTCGATGGCCTGCTGCACAACGCGTCGATCATTGGTCCGCGCACGCCGATCGAGCAGTTGTCCGGCGAAAACTTCATGCGCGTGATGCACGTCAACGTCAACGCGATGTTCATGCTCACCAGCACGCTGCTGCCGTTGCTCAAATTGTCCCAGGATGCTTCGGTGGTGTTCACCTCCAGCAGCGTCGGGCGCAAGGGCCGCGCGTATTGGGGCGCTTACGGCGTGTCGAAATTCGCCACCGAAGGGCTGATGCAAACGCTCGCCGATGAAGTCGATACCGTCGCGCCCGTGCGATCCAACAGCATCAACCCCGGTGCCACCCGCACCAGCATGCGCGCCCAGGCTTATCCGGGGGAAAATCCGCTGAACAACCCGACGCCCGAGGAGATCATGCCGGTCTACCTGTACCTGATGGGTCCGGACAGCACAGGCATCAATGGCCAGGCGTTCAACGCGCAATAACCCTCGATTCCCCCCGATATACCGTCAGTAACTCCCGCACGTCGCTTTGTGCCGCGGCATTTATCCGTCGCGGCACACGGCAATCGTCGTAACTTTCGCATTTTCCAGTCAAACAATTGCCGCGATTCTTACCGCCCCGTCTAGCTAGGCGTTGTAATCCCATGATTTTGCACGGATTTTATTCGAGTGAACTGAATGGCACGACTTTCGCTCTAATTTGTTCAGACAGACGTGTGAAAGCAGTTGGCAGTGGCGCCAGAATCGATAGGTTACTTATCTTCGATAAAGCGGACTAGACTCGTACCAAATGTCCTACGGGACTGACGGACCAGTATGACGCGCAGCCCAAAGCCGCTCTCACCCAGCCTGTAAGACAGCCTTACTGCTTAGGGGCTCACGCCATATGAAATCTCCATCCCAGACCAACGCAATTGACTTCGATCGTGCGAAATTGCAACGCCTGGGCTTCGGTCAACAGCCTGCGCTTCTGGAACGGCCGGTCAGCCTTGCGCAATTGCGCCAGCAACTGGGTCTGCAATTGCAGACCAGCCTTGAGCCACAACGCATTCTGGGCCTGTTCTTTCGCGAAATTCAGCGCCTCGTGCCGCTGGATGCTTTGAGTTACCGCCACCAGACCAGCGATTTGCGTCTGGAATTCGGTCAGCGCGGTCACCATACCGTCAGCTATAACCTCAGCCACGAAGGCGAGCATTTGGGTGAACTGGTGTTCCGCCGCAATCAGCGTTTCAGCGAGCAGGAACAAGGTCATCTGGAATCGTTGCTGTCGGCGCTGCTGTTCCCTATGCGCAACGCCCTGCTCTACCGCGCGGCGACCCAGAGCGCTCTGCGCGATCCGCTGACCGGCACCGGCAACCGCGTCGCCATGGACCAGACGCTGCAACGCGAAATTGAAATGGCCCGCCGGCATATGCAGCCGTTGTCGTTGCTGATGCTCGATATCGACCACTTCAAACGCGTCAACGACAGCCACGGCCACAGCGCTGGTGATGAAGTGCTCAAAGCCGTCGCAGCCTCGATCAAAAGCCAGTTGCGCAATGTCGACATGGTGTTCCGTTTTGGCGGTGAGGAGTTTTTGATCCTGCTGTCCAACACGCCCCGTGAGGCAGCAGCGATGGTCGGCGAGCGCTTGCGCTTTGCCGCGCAGGCTCAGGAATATCTCGCCGATGGGCAGATGATCGACCTGACCGTCAGCCTCGGTTGCTCAACGTTGCTGCCCGGCGAATCCGCCGAAAGCCTGCTGCGTCGTGCAGACAGCGCGCTGTACGTGGCCAAGCGCGAGGGGCGTAATCGCTTGGCGATGGCGGGCTGAGTCTTCAGCAGCCGCACAAATCAATGTGGGAGCGAGCCCGCTCGCGATGAACGATAACTCGGTATGCCGCTTACACCGAGTTGTCTGCATCGCGAGCAAGCTCGCTCCCACAGTTGTTTGCGGTGACGCTAAGCTCAGCCTTCGACCAGCGCCATTCGCTCACGGCTTACCGACGAACGTTCGGCATGTTCCAGCTGCATGCAGCGTTCAAGGAACAGGAACATGTAGTCGTAGCTCTTGCACACCGCTTGGCGCAATTCCACTTGCAGTGACTTGCTCGGGTTCATCCCGGCCAGGGTGCAGATGATTTCCAGCGCTTCCCACGGGTGGGCATCGTCGTACTGAGCGTGCATCTTCAGCCATTTCATCGCGCGCTTGCGACCCTCTTCCGGGAACGCCGCTGCATAGACGCCACTGGAACAAACCACCGCCGACCACTCGCCGGTCGCGCCTTCGATCGCATAGTTGGTCGCGGCAATCGCCACGATCAGCGAATCCGACGAACTGGTGTGCCAACACCAATGGCTCAACGCGTGCAGTTCCGGGGCAACTTGCTGTGCCTGCAAATCTTCCAGGCTGATCCCGTGAGAACGGCTCCAGTGCACCCAGTAATCGGCGTGGTTGAGTTCGACGCGAATGTTGCGCATCAGCCAGCGCCGCGCCATGTCTTCGCCGGGATGGCGGGCGAAGCGGGTCTTGGTGAGGTTTTGTGCCATATACAACGCGAACTGCTCGACAACTGGCCAGCCACCGATGAGGTACTGACGCATGGTCCTGGCGCTGAGTTTGTTGTCTCGCATGCGCTGATACAGTTCGTGTTCGACTACCCGGCGCTTGCTCTCGCTGCAATCCTCGATGAGTTGCTGTGCCCAGGCTGGGTAACTCGCAGCTTCCATGAGTGGTCCGGTTCGGTTGAATGTATCGATCACTGTTCGGCTCCTTTTGATTGTGATTGTCAGATCAACGAGAGATGTTCAACGGAACGTGCCAGGCGCCTTGAACAACAGCGGTTGCGGTCTGGCCGGACGACTTAGCAAACTGTCGCAGTTAAACAACTGCGGGCGTTCGATTACATACCCTTGAGCGTAATCAACACCGATCTCGAGCAGTGCCTGCTCGATCTGCGGTGTCTCGACAAACTCGGCAATAGTGCGCTTACCCATGACATGGCCGATATGGTTAATCACTTCGACCATTGCCCGGTTAATCGGGTCGTCCAACATGTCCTTAACGAAACTCCCGTCGATCTTCAGGAAGTCTACAGGTAAATGTTTCAAGTAAGCGAATGAAGACATTCCGGCGCAAAAGTCATCCAGTGAAAAGTGGCAGCCTAAACCTTTGAGTTCATTAATAAATCTGATTGCACTCGCCAAATTCGCAATAGCGCTGGTTTCGGTAATTTCAAAACAAATCATTTCAGGAGGAATAGCGTAAGTAACAAACTGTTCACGCAGGAAGTGCAAAAACGCCTCATCTCCGATAGTAATGCCTGACAGATTAATCGCACACATGGCTAACGGCGCCTTATGTTGTTGCGCTATACATTGCGCGATGATCTTGAATACATTCTCGACAACCCAACGATCCAGCGATGTCATCAAACCATAACGTTCAGCGGCAGGAATGAAACTGTCGGGAAGTATCATGCGCCCGGCTTCGTCATGCAGGCGCAAGAGTATTTCTATATGTCCGCCAGCCTTCTCGGTATGCCCCAACGGGGCAATTTCCTGGGCATATAAACAGAAGCGGTTCTCTTCCA
Organism: Pseudomonas prosekii; assembly: GCF_900105155.1. NCBI lineage: Bacteria > Pseudomonadati > Pseudomonadota > Gammaproteobacteria > Pseudomonadales > Pseudomonadaceae > Pseudomonas > Pseudomonas prosekii. Next base: position 4,789,705 of record NZ_LT629762.1, on the reverse strand, counting down.
GCGCCATGTGCAAGCGCTGCACCCAAGCCATTTCGCCGAAGCGCATCGACAGTTCCGAATCGTCGGCATGGTAGACCTGAACCCGGTTGCGGCCCTTTTCCTTGGCCATGTAACAGGCCATATCGGCGGCGCGCAGCGAGGCTTCGAGGGTGGTCGGGGTTTGCGCCACATGCACCAGGCCGATGCTTACTGTGGTCAGGAATGGCCGGCCCTTCCACACAAAATGCAGGTTTTGCACGGTCTGGCGCAGCACTTCGGCGATTTTCTCCGCGGCTTCCGGCGCGCAGTTTTCCAGCAAAATGCCGAACTCGTCGCCGCCCAGCCGCGCCAAGGTGTCACCTTCGCGCAGATCCGATTGCAGCAATACGCAGATATGCCGCAGCAACTCGTCCCCCGCCGCATGGCCGCTGGTGTCGTTGACCAGCTTGAACTGATCGAGGTCGAGGAACATCAGCGAATGGCGCCCGGTCTGGCGCGTCAGATTGTGCAGCGCCTGCTCCAGGCGATATTCGAATTCGCGACGGTTGGCCAGCCCGGTCAAAGCGTCGTGGGTCGCTTGCCACGACAGATTGGCGATGTATTGCCGCTCCTGCGTCATGTCGTGCAGCACCAGGACCGTGCCGCTGACCTTGCCGGCGTTGCTGATCGGCGCGCCCACCAAGGTCACCGAAACGGTGCTGCCGTCGAGGCGCTGAAGCAGTTTCGAATGCTCGCTGCCGCCGCTGAGCTGGCCGCTCAAAATTCTTTCGATCAACGTGAAGCCGTCAGTCTGGGCATTCTCGTCGAGCAGATTGAACAGCGCCGCCAATGGCAGACCGGTCGCCTGTTCGGCTTTCCAGTGCGTCAGCGCCTCGGCGGCCGGGTTCATGTAGGCAATCGCGCCGTCGACGTCGGTGGTAATCACGCCGTCGCCGATGGATTGCAGGGTGATTTGCGCGCGTTCTTTTTCCAGTTGCAGCGCGTCGGCGAAGGCGTGGCGCTGCTTGAGCAACTTGTGGGTGCGCAGCAACGCCAACACGATCAGCCCCAGCGCTGTGGCCAGGTTGGTCACCAGCAGCAAGCGCAGAATCAACCGCGACCCTTCGCCCAGCGCATCGCTGAAAGCCCGGGCGGCCGGGGTGACGGCGTCATTGATGGCGAATATCTGCGCTTTCCAGCGCTGGATATCGGCGGCGCTGGCCTGGTCATTCAGTACGCGTTGGTGCATTTGCTGCGCGACGTTGTCCAGCTGCACCAGATAGGCATCGCCGACCTTCCAGCGGTCGATGGCTTTTTCCAGGTAACTGAAATGCCGAAAGTTGAGGTACAGCCAGATCACGCTGGCGACGTCGTCAGGATGATTGCCGCCCTTGAGAATGCCGACCCGCGCGGCGTCGAGGTCCGGCGGTTGTTTATCGAGCGCCAGGCGCAGCTCATGCCCACCTTGAGGCACGGTCAGCGCATTCTGGTATTTGAGGTAGATCGCCTCGTCGCGGCTGTCGGCGTAGAGGTTGAGGTAATAGATCGCGTCTTTCTGGCCTTTTGACCACAGGCTTTCACCGGCGACATAGCCGCGAACGGCCGACAGCACATAAAGGCTGACGCCACCCAGCAACGCCTGAAACAGCACAACGGCAATAAACGGCCAGACGATGCCCAACAATCGCGGCGTTCCGAGAGTCCGGTTTGGCTTCATGAGGTCCCTTGCATAGGTACTGCCTGATCATCATCCAGATCCGACCACTGTCGCAAGACTAGGAGGCGTTCGCACTCCTCGCAAGGAAGCCGCTGCTCACGATGTGGTCAGTTCCCCATAAATGACGTTTTTTGAGCGTAGATGGGGCAAAACTTGGTCAACAGCGCTGCGCAGAAATTCCAACTCGATAACGTCTGCCGCGATAACTATGTACCGCCAGCGCCGTCCTCCGATCGTTTGTAATTGCACCTAATCCCGCCGCCGCCCCTCTGACCAACGATCAAGACAAGGACGCTCATGCAAACCATCACTCCCAGTGGCCTGTTCCCGCCCACTTTTCCCACCGAGGCACAACTGCATACCGGCCAGCTGCACGACTACCAACTGATACTGTCCGCGATGAACGAGCCGCCCAGCGTTGTGCACCTCGCCAATCCGCTGATGATCGGGGCCTTTTCACCGCTGCGCCGGGTCAGCGAGGACGGGCTTAACGCGCTGTGGAACCTGCTGCGCGACAGACCCTACATCGACATGTGCAGCCGGAGGCAGATCAAACAGGGTGACCTGAGCGTTACGCTGGAGAACGGCAAATACGTGTACCGAGGCTGGATGGAGGATGGCAGCAAAGTCACTTTGCCATTGACCGAGCAAGCCAGTTGGCAAGTGCTGAAACCGCGAATCGAACGCGCGGCTTCTTTATTGGGCGGGCAGATCAATTCCAATCAAATGGTCAGCCTGGAAAGAATGTGCCGGTTCTATGGTTTCGCGGCATGGACGCCCAGACACCCGCAACAGCACCCCGCCGCGATCCAGCATGTGCAGGAAAAAATCGCCAGCCATCATCTGCGACTCGAAGACGACTTCAATATCCTCGCGCTCAGACGCCGGCCCACTGATAAGGATCGCAGCGCATTTCGCGCGAGCCGGCGCGAGTCTGCCGAGCAGAACACAGTCGATATACAACAGGTGCACACCGAGATTGTCCGCAAGGAAATAATCGAAACCGTGACAGCGTTTATGCCGCCAAGCCATACCTCGCCCCTGACCTGGCTGGCCAATGAAGTACTTGGTGACGCAACGTTGGAGCAAGTTCGGGCCACGCCTACTGTTTACTTGCAAAAGATTTTGCACAACGCCGAAGCGCAACGATTGAGCACACTGCTGTTAATAACCATGGGATGGTACGGGGCCGCTCCCGGTGAAGAGACTTCGCCAATGGTTCGCACACAACTGGTCGCCCAGGCCTTGCAACTATGGCTCAGTGAACCGAGTGATGAAAACTCCTCGGCGATTGCCGGTTATGCCTGGCAGGCGCAGACAAACTGGGGGAAAAGTTATCAGACTATTCGTCACGAATTTGAACAACACCTTATAACCACGCACCGTGCAGCCTGCGGGAAAGAGGCTGTTGTGATTGCGCGATTATTCCTGCGGCAATGGCCTGCCGAGTTTCGTGTGCGGGATATCCCCGATGATCTTTCCTACAGAAGTTCGATCGTCTGGTTCAACTTTGTGACGGGGGTGAACTTGATCAAGTTCATTGATCACCGATTGCTCGAGAGTCTGACGTTCCAGCAACTGGTCAACCTGCCGATTGCGCTGGCAGAAAGTACCACCGAAGACCGAACGGCTGACATTGCCCTGGCCAAACTTCAACCAACACTGGACTGGGCAGAAACCTATGCGGTGATTACCGCCAAACCTCGCGAACAATACACACATAACGATGTTGAAACTGCGCTGGCCCAGTTAGACAAATACACGGATGAAATCGACAAAGCCGTCAAGCAGTTGAACGAAGCACCCGTGCAGCGTCTGAACATTGCACAAAGAGAAATGGAAAAGATCTTCGGCAAAGTGGCGTTCCTCGCGGACGGTCGAAAGCTCGCGAGGAGGATCGGCCTTCACCTTCCTCGTGTGCTGGATGCGCCTTATCTCGAAGGCAAGGATTACAACGTGTATTCCTTCCTCGATGTGTTGGCGTCCGGTTTGTTTGATCGCCACGACACCTGGTTCGTCACCGAGGGCGATGGCGTGACCGTGGGCAAGCAATGGATTCGGATTGACGAACAACGCACGATCAAAACCGAAGCCGCTTGGCCGGCGCCCGGAAAATCCTTCGCAGGCCGTCCACTGGTCATCTCGCCCCGGGCCAGAATGCCGGATGTGAAGGCGCTGTTCGAGACCGAGTTCGCCGATTATTTGCAGCGCACCACCGGCGCCTACCAAACCCTTATCACGAGCCTGATTGCATCCTTGCCCAATGCGGATCGCCTGGCGCTGCAACTGGGCGAAGTCCGGATCTACAGCCTCAGAAAGCAAACCAGCGGGGTCGAGGCCCAGCATGAAACGGCGGAAAAGATTTTGCCGCTGCGGGCTCGCTACGGGCTGATCCTCGAGGCTGACTACGCGAGCCGGATCACTCACTACGAATTGTTGCCCAAGGCTGGCGTGATTCGGTGCCTCGGCCAATTGACACCTGAATGGTTGACTGGCGGATTGACAACCGAGCGTTGGTCGCTGAGAAAGTCGCTGAATGTTTCCGTTGAAGTTCGCCGTCACACCGACCTGCCTTTCGACTGGCAGGCGCATGCCACCGGAACTGTTCCCACGCCCAACGCGCGTTGCCAGGCAATCATTGAACCATTAGGCGCAACGCTCGCCGCCGCCACGGCCACCGAAATAAACCCGCTGCGCGTCGCACAGACACTGACCTCGCCGCGCATCGTCGATATCAGTCATGCCATCGCCTCCCAACTGTTATTCATCGACCCGAAAACCCTGCGCGACGCCGCTTACGGACAGACCGAGCCCGAACGCAAGGCCGACTGGTACAAAAAAGCAATCGAACTGGCGAAGTCCCTGGTGCCTTTCTGGGGCAGCCTCGACGACCTGGCCTCAAACGACAAGACGCGCTGGATCGAGGGCGCTTTCGGCCTGTTCGCCGACACACTCTCGTTCGTATTGCCGGTCGGCAAATACGCATCCGGTTCGGTGCGCCTGATTACCCGCACCGGCCAGCGGGCACTCCGGGCGCCATTGCCCTCGTTCAAGTTGCTGACGATGGAACTGATGATTTCGCTGGCGGACAATTTCAATCCGCTGGACGGCCCGGTTTCATTGCTGGCCGGTCTGGGCCATGTCTTGAACAAAACCAGCCGGGCCGGGCGACGCACATTCTTGCAGTTGCTGGGGCGCGCAGGTCGCTACGACCTGGTCCGCAGCCATCCGCAAATTACCGACGTTGGCCATTGGAAACCGCGGGCCGAAGGCGATCAACTGGTGCGCGTGAAAGGCATTGACGACGTGCCTGCGCGCAATCTGGCGGTTTCTGGCAAATCCGACTACCGACTGGTCGATCCGCTGTCGTCAAAACCCTACGGGCCGACGTTAGCCACCAAATCCGGCGAGCTGTCGCCGGGGCGGTCGTATTACAGTGCGCTGCACATGACCGACAGCCACGCCGTGGTCGATGTACCGAGCAGCGTCCGTGTGCGCGAACTGCTTGAGGTCGATGGCAGGACCACGCTGCTGATCGACGAAGCGCCCTACCGTCTCGACGACGATAAGCTGCATCGCGCCGACCTGATCGACGATCAAGGGCTAAAAAGACACCCCTGCCAGTTGCGTCGAGCCCCGGATTCAGGCGTCTGCGAGACCCGCTACGTCACGCGTGACCCGGCACCGACGCTGGCGGTTGGCGACTACGACGAAAGCAGAGCTTGGGCACTGTGGTTTGGCGACGTCATCTATACCCCGGCGACTGATCGCCCACCAATGCTGGCCTCGACTATCGCCCGGCACGCCACGCTCCAGGCCACGCTGGAGTTTCAGCAAGCGATGTTTGGCCGGGTGATGGTCAGCTTGCCAGTGCCGGGTCAGCCGCTGGTGGATAACCTGCGGGTCGGGGCGATTGTGGTCGAGGCCAGCGACAGCTCCAGGCACTACATTTTCACTCGCCTGAATGCTGGCGACTTTTATGTCGCCGAGCGCATCAAGGGGCAAATGCCCCATGAACTGTTGACGCTGAAGAAAGCCGAAACACTGTCCGCCGAGCTCCGCGATGAGCTGAAACAGGTCTACACCGGTTCGCTGAACGCCAACAACGTCGCGCGTATCCACGGCGTTGACGCGGTAGACCGGGCGCTGAAAACCATGGACGAGATTGCGATTCCCATCGGCGGCCATGCCAATCCACCCGACACCCTCAAATGGCTCTCGGTGCAGACCAGCCCGGGCGAAGCGGTGTTGTTCGACCATTCCACGCGCATGATCGTCAGCACCCTGCCGGAAGGCGCGACGTCGTGGTCACGCAGCAGAGAGGCGCCGGAGGTTTTCCGCCAGCGCACCGCAGAGATTTTCGACACGCTGTTTGTCAGGGAAACCATTCAGGTGAGGGCCAACAGCGACTTGAAAATCAACGCGGTCATGCAGGAGTTCCAGAAAACCCTTCCTTACAGACTACGTAGCGTGCGCGCCAGAAACATTGCTTATGCCGAAGTGGTAACGGCATCCGGCGCCCGCGAGGTGTACGTCAGTGTGTCCGGTGCGCAAGGGTTGACCGGTTATCTGCCGCTGTTCCGGCCGCCCTTTCATTCAGACCAGATGACCATTAACGGCACCACTTATTTCAACATTGATGCCGGCCAGACGTTGGTTCGCACCGCGTTGGATCTGACACCCGAAGGCAAGCTGCTGGCGGTGCCGCTGACGATCAACAACATCGAGACGTATCACCCGCAGATGACCGCGCGCCCGACCTCGCTGGACAGCGAAGCCAAGTTGATCAGCGTGATTCGCGAAAAATACCCGGAGCGCGCCATGATCAAATCCGTGAGCATCGCCACCACCATGCCGCCGTGTGGCAGTTGTTCGGTGGTGATCAAGGAGTTTGGCTACGACGGCGGGCAGAATGCGTTGGAGGTGCTGTGGAAGTGATGCCGCGCAAGTGACGCCGTGGCATCGACCTACTGGCGCTGCAAATGCCCGTAAAGCTTGGCGTACAAACCACCGTCGGCGATCAATTGCTGGTGATCGCCGTCCTCGGCCACGCGCCCGCCGTCGAACACTAGTACCCGGTCCGCCTGCTTAACCGCCGACAAGCGATGGGCAATGATCAACGTGGTGCGGCCATGGAGAAAACGCGCCAACGCTTCATGCAGGTTGTACTCGGTGGCGGCGTCCAGCGCGGACGTGGCTTCGTCGAGAATCACCACTTTCGGCTGGGCCAACACCATCCGCGCAATCGCCAGCCGTTGGCGCTGACCACCGGACAAGCGCACCCCGGAACGGCCGACGACACTGTCCAGCCCTTGCGGCAAGGCGCGCACGGTGGCGTCCAACTGGGCGATTTCCAGTGCTTGCCAGCAGGCTTCATCGCTGCGTTCGCGGCCCATGGTCAGGTTGGCGCGCACGGTGTCGTTGAACAGCGCCGGATGCTGCAACACCACGGCGACGTTCTCGCGCACCGTGGCCAAACCGATTTCTTCCTGGGTCGAACCGCCGAAACGAATGGTCCCGGCCAGCGGCGTGTACAAGCCCAGGAGCAATTGCACCAAGGTACTTTTGCCGCCGCCACTGGCGCCGACAATTGCGACTTTTTCACCGGGCGCAATGCTCAGGTGCATCTGGTCTAGAACCAAATCGTCGCCATAGCTGAAACTCAAACCCTGAATGTCGATGCCGACGGTTTCGCGCCCCTGAAACGGGTCAATGCCGCCGGGGTATTGCGGCTCATCGGCACGCGCGAGCAGTTCGTTGATCCGCGACAGCGCGCCGCCAGCGGCATAAAACGCGTATTGCAGATTCAGCAACTGCTCGACCGGGCCGATCATGAACCACAGATAGCTGAACACCGCGAGCATCTGGCCGATCGACAGGTCGGAAAACAGCACGGTGAGCATCGCTGCCGCGCGAAAGATATCGATGCCGAACTGGAACAGCAGGCCACTGGCGCGGTTCGACGCGTCGGTTTTCCACTGCGAGGTCACCGCGTAATCGCGCACTTCGCGGGCACGCTGGCCGAGGCGCCCGAGGAAAAACCCCTGACGGTTGCCGGCGCGCACTTCCTGAATCGAATCGAGGGTTTCGGTGAGGGCCTGGGTGAAACGCGAAGTGCTGTCGTTCTCGAGTTTCTTCAGGTGTTTGACGCGTTTGCCCAACTGCACCGTGGCGTAGATCACCAACGGGTTGAACAGCATGATCAGCAGCGCCAGTTTCCAGTGCATCCACATCAGAATGCTCGCGGTGCCGACCAGCGTCAGCATCGCCACGAGGAAACGACTGAGGGTTTCGCCGACAAATTTGTCCAACGTGTCGAGGTCGGTAACCAGGTGCGTGGTCACCGTGCCGCTGCCGAGGCTTTCGTATTCGCCGAGGGAAATTCGCTTTAGTCGCTCGATCAGGCGCACGCGGATGCGGTAGACGATGTCCTTGGCCAGCCCGGCAAACAGTTTTGCCTGCACCACGTTGAACAGCAACGCGCCGCAGCGCAGGACGAAGGTCACCAGCAACATCAAACCGATGTAACCGGCGGCTTTCTGCCAGGCGTCGGGCAAGGCGTGGTTCATGACTTTCAGCGCCGAATCACCGTGACCGAGCAGCACCTCGTCTACCAGCAACGGCAGTAGCAGCGGGATCGGCACGCTGCACAAAGTCGCCAGCACGGCGACACCGTTGGCGATCCACAAGGCTTTTTTGTGCTGCAAGGCCAGTCGGCGAATTTCCGCCCAGCTCAGTCGATCGACATGCTTGGGCGCCAGCGCATCATCGGGCAAGCCATTAGGCACATCAGGCACAGGCGGCGCGCTCCAGCCAGCGGCCGAGCAGCGGCGACAGTTCGCTCAAGGGTTGATAGCCGTTGGTCAGCAACGCCAGTTGGCCATCGCGCTCGGCGAGCAAGGTCGGGAAACCGGCGATGCCCAAGTCCTGCACCCAGGTGAAATCGGCGGCGGTGGCGGCGTGTTGGTCGGCGCGGTCGAACGCGGCGGCGAATTCGATGCGCGGTACGCCAGCCTGTTCGGCCAATTCCACCAGCACACTGGCGTGGGTGACGTCGCGACCTTCGGCGTAAAAAGCGTGCTGGATCAGCCCCAGCAGTTTCCACGCGCAATCGGGCGCCAGACTGCGCGCAGTCACCACGGCGCGGCACGCCGGTTCGGTGTCGTAGACAAATCCGTCGGGCAATGCGCCCTCGCGTTTGAACGGCTGGCCTGTGGCCTCGGTGACCGCTTGCCAGTGCTCAAGAATGTAGCGCCGAGTGGTCGGCTCCAGCGCCGAGCCGCTGCCGGTGCGCAAACCGCCGACCACCAAGTGCAATTCCACCCCTGCTGCCTGCGCCTGTTCGACCAGCGCTTCGGCCACCGGCGCGAAGCCCCAGCACCATGAACACATCGGGTCCATCACGTAGAGCAGGCGGCGGGCAGACATGGATTCAAGCCTCGGAAGGGGTTTGCTTGTAGTTGTAACCGATCGGGTGCGGCAGGTTGCGTGCCTTGGCCAGTTCGATCTGCTTCTGCCGGTCGATGGCGCTGCGACGTGTTTTCTCGCTCAGCTTATCCCAGCAATGCGGGCAACTGATGCCAGCCACATAGTGCTCGGATGCGCGGTCTTCGGCGCTGATCGGCGTACGACAGGCATGACATTGATCGTAGTCGCCTTCGCTCAGGTCATGGCGCACGGTCACGCGGTTGTCGAACACAAAGCAGTCGCCCTGCCATTTGGTTTCTTCCTGCGGCACTTCTTCGAGGTACTTGAGGATGCCGCCCTTGAGGTGATAAACCTCGTCGAAACCCTGGCTGAGCATGTAGCTCGAAGCCTTTTCGCAACGAATGCCGCCGGTGCAGAACATCGCGACTTTCTTGTGCACGGCCGGGTCGAAGTGTTCTTTGATGTAGTCGGGGAATTCGCGAAAACTGGTGGTTTTCGGATCGATGGCGCCTTCGAAGGTGCCGATCGCCACTTCGTAGTCGTTGCGGGTGTCGATCAACAGGACTTCCGGATCGCTGATCAAGGCGTTCCAGTTTTGCGGATCGACATAGGTGCCGACGGCTTTGTTCGGGTCCACGCCTTCGACGCCGAGGGTGACGATTTCTTTCTTAAGTTTGACTTTGGTGCGGTAGAACGGCTGGTCTTCGCAGTACGACTCTTTGTGGTCAATGTCGTCCATGCGTGGGTCGTTCTTGAGCCAGGCCATCAGCCCGTCAATGCCTTCGCGGCTGCCGGAAACGGTGCCGTTGATGCCTTCTTCGGCGATCAGCAAGGTGCCTTTGATGCCGTTGTCGACCATCGCTTGCAGCAATGGCTCGCGCATCTCGACGTAGTTTTCCAAAGTGACGAACTTATACAGTGCCGCCACGACAATCTGTTGTGTCATGGGTGATTCTCCAGGTGGCTACCCTCGTAAGGGGTGAACCGGATGCGAAAAAAAACGCGCCGGGTAAGCGGCGCGTTGGGCAGTCTAACAAAAATAAACGCTTCTGTAGGAGCGAGGCTTGCCCGCGAAGGCGATCTTGAGGACGCCTTCGCGGGCAAGCCTCGCTCCTACAAAGGGCAGGTCATCAGTGTTTGCTGCCGCCGGCACAGGTCGGTGAGGCCGGGGCCGTTTCGATCTGTGCCCATTCTTCCGGCGTGTAGGTATGCAGCGCCAACGCATGAAATTCGCCCATCAGTTCGCCCAGCGTTCCATAGACTTTCTGGTGCCGCTTGACGCGATTGAGGCCTTCGAACTGCTGGCTGACGACCACCGCTTTGAAGTGCGTCTGCAACCCGCGACTGTGCATGTGGCTTTCATCGAGCACTTGCAGGTGCTCGGGCTGCAGCAGCCCGAGCGTCGATTCGATGCGTTGTTGCATGGTCATACCGAACTCCGCTTAAGGCTTTTTCTTGGCTGGAGCGGCGGCGCCTTTAGGCTCCAGCTCGGCAGTCATGTCGGCCAGCAGTTTGTTGACCACAGGGACCGCGCTTTCAAGCTTGGCCTGGGTCATCTGCGCCGATTGCTGAGTCAGCTGCGGCATTTTTTCGAGGACTTTCTTGCCCAGTGGCGACTGGTAGAAAGCAACCAGATCCTTGAGCTCGGACTCGCTGAAGTTGGTGGTGTACAGCTTGACCATGTCCGGCTTCAGCTTGTTCCAGCCAATGGCTTGGTCAAGAGCGGCGTTGGCCTTGGCCTGATAGGTTTCCAGCAGGGCTTTTTTCGACGCCGGGGCTTTGGTCTGCTCAAAGCGCTGAGCGAACATTTGCTGCACTTGCATGTACACCGGAGTGCCCAATTTGTCAGCGTGCGCCAGGGTCAGGAAAGCTTCGGCACTGGCGTTGTGGCTGGCGGTATCGGCAAAAACCTGGCCGCTGGCGCAAACCAGTGCAACCGCGGTACAGATGGCACGAAGACGAGTCATCGAGTTTCCTTTTCTAGCAGGCGAGGTAAAACCCCAAGGGCGACCATTCTGCGCCTAAAAAACGCCATGGCTCAACCCCCGAGCCTTACAGGGCTTGATTTGTAAGGCCCAGCGGTCAGAAAACAGACTGATGGAACCACAAGCGCCGAACACGGCCTAAACTGCGCAATCAGACCTACAGGAGTGTGACCGATGAGCCGTATCGAAACCGACAGCCTTGGTGAAGTTGACGTCCCCGAGGAGGCCTACTGGGGCGCACAGACTCAACGTTCGCTGGTCAACTTCGCCATCGGTGAGGAACGCATGCCCCTGCCGGTGCTGCACGCCCTGGCCCTGATCAAGAAAGCCGCCGCGCGCGTCAACGACCGCAATGGCGACCTGCCCGCCGACATCGCCCGGCTGATCGAACAAGCCGCCGACGAAGTGCTCGACGGCAGCCACGACGACCAATTCCCGCTCGTGGTCTGGCAGACCGGCAGCGGCACGCAAAGCAACATGAACGTCAACGAAGTGATCGCCGGTCGTGCCAACGAACTGGCTGGCAATCCGCGTGGCGGCAAGTCGCCGGTGCATCCGAACGACCACGTCAACCGTTCGCAAAGCTCCAACGACTGTTTCCCGACCGCAATGCACATCGCCACCGTGCAAGCGGTGCAGCACAGCTTGCTGCCGGCGATCAGCGAATTGTCCGGTGGCCTCGCCGAGCTGTCGGCGCGCCACATGAAACTGGTGAAGACCGGGCGCACGCACATGATGGACGCGACGCCGATCACCTTCGGCCAGGAGATTTCGGCATTTATTGCGCAACTGGATTACGCCGAACGGGCGATCCGCAGCGCCTTGCCGCAAGTCTGTGAATTGGCTCAGGGTGGCACCGCAGTCGGCACCGGGCTGAATTCGCCGCACGGTTTTGGCGAGGCTATTGCTGCCGAACTGGCCGCGTTGTCGGGCCTGCCATTCGTGACCGCGCCGAACAAGTTCGCCGCCCTCGCCGGCCACGAGCCGCTGACGACGTTGTCCGGCGCGCTGAAAACCCTCGCCGTGACCCTGATGAAAATTGCCAACGACTTGCGTCTGCTCGGTTCCGGGCCGCGCGCCGGTTTTGCCGAGGTGAAACTGCCGGCGAATGAGCCGGGCAGTTCGATCATGCCCGGCAAGGTCAACCCGACGCAGTGCGAAGCGCTGTCGATGCTGGCGTGTCAGGTGCTGGGCAATGACGTGACAATCGGTTTTGCCGCGAGTCAGGGTCATCTGCAATTGAACGTGTTCAAACCGGTGATCATCCACAACCTGCTGCAGTCGATTCGGCTGCTGGCCGATGGTTGCAGCAACTTCCAGCAACATTGCATCGCCGGTCTGGAACCGGATGCCGGGAAAATGGCTGAGCATCTGGAGCAGGGTTTGATGCTGGTGACGGCGTTGAATCCGCACATCGGCTATGACAAGTCGGCGGAAATCGCCAAGAAGGCTTACAGCGAAGGTCTGACCTTGCGTGAAGCGGCGTTGCAGTTGGGTTATCTGACTGACGAGCAGTTTGATGCGTGGGTGCGGCCGGAGAATATGCTCGAAGCGGGCGCCAAGGGCTGAGATTTGCGGTGACTGTCACGCCGCCATCGCGAGCAAGCTCGCTCCCACAGGTGACCGCGAACTCTCAGGAGAATGCGTCCAAATGTGGGAGCGAGCTTGCTCGCGATTGGCGACACTGAAAATCTTCAGCCGACCACAACTCGGGCTTTCCGAGCCTTGAGCCCCGCAATCAATGAAGGCCCCAGCGCGACCAGCGCCGAACCGAGCACCACCAACACTGCCCCGCCATATCCCAGGCCATTGATGGTCTCGGCATGCACGTATTCCGGCCAGGCCCACGCCGCGATGGCCACCGCGACAAACGTCACCAACGGCGTAATCGCCAACGTCGCACTGACCCGCGACGCCTCCCAATGCGCCAGCGCTTCGGCGAATGCGCCATAGGCGATCAAGGTGTTCATGCAGCACGCCAGCAGCAACCAACCCTGCAACGGGCTCAGGCTCAGCGCTTCGAGCGGGTGTACCCACGGCGTCAGCAGCAGCGCGCAGAACAGGTAAATCACCATCATGACCTGCAACGAATTCCACACCGTCAGCAATTGTTTCTGCCCCAACGCGTAGAAGGTCCAAACCGTGGACGCGAGCAAAACCAGCAACACGCCAGCGGTGTAATCGGTCAGGGAGGTGAGCAATTCTGCGAGACGCTGATTGAAGAACAACCCGAAACCGATCAGCAGCACCAGCAGGCCGATCCCCTGCCCTACGCTGAAACGCTCCTTGAACACGAACAGGCTGGCGATCAGCAACATGATCGGGCCCATTTGCACCACCAGTTGCGCCGTGCCGGGGCTCAGCAGGTTGAGGCCCATCAGGTACAACACGTAATTGCCGACCAGCCCGAGCACCGCCATCAGCACCAGCCAGCCACCCTTGGGGCCGAGCACTTTGCGGCTCGGCAAACGCCTGGTGGCGGCGAGGTATACGAACAGGCAACCGCCAGAAACAGTTAAACGAAACCAGGTCACCGTCACCGGGTCCATCACTTGCAGCACTTGTTTGAGCTTGATCGGCAAAATGCCCCACAGCAACGCTGTCAGTAACGCGAGGAACAATCCATAAACCCAGCGACCCGATGAAATGTGCATGCTGCCCCCGACGCCCATTAGCAAGAGACGCCATTCTAGGCGCAGCCTCGGGCGCAACACAGGGACAGTTACGCGCTGACGCAAATGAAACTGTGCAGGTCGCAAGGTCAGATGCCGTCGATCAGGTCGTCGGGCGGCACAAAGCCTTCAGACCTAAGCTGATTGGATCCGCCCACAACACAAGCCCACAGGAGATGGCCATGTACGGCATGCGCGCCCAGGACAACGCCCCCGCCACGCACTTTCGCAGCGACCGCTTGTGTCGGGTGAACGGGGAGTTGTATTTCAGCACTCGGGAAAACACCCTTGAAGGGCCGTTCGAGAATGCTGAAGTGGCGGCGAAAGGGATTCAGGCTTATATCGAGCGGATGCAGCTTCAGAGTCAAAACAGATAAACCTGTGGCGAGGGGGCTTGCCCCCGTTGAGGCGCGAAGCTCCCCCAAAAAAGAGAGACTGCTGCGCAGTCCAACGGGGGCAAGCCCCCTCGCCACAACGCGCAGTGCAAAACTCGCGGTTTAGCGAACCACCTCAAACAACCCCGTAGCCCCCATCCCGCCGCCCACGCACATGGTCACCACGCCATAACGCAGATTGCGCCGTTGCAGTTCACGCACCAAGTGCCCGACTTGCCGCGATCCGGTCATGCCGAACGGGTGGCCGATGGAAATCGAGCCACCGTTGACGTTGTATTTGGCGTTGTCGATTTCCAGGCGATTGCGGCTGTACAGGCATTGCGACGCAAACGCTTCGTTGAGTTCCCACAAGTCGATATCAGCCACCTGCAAGCCTTTGGCCTTCAGCAGTTTTGGCACCGAGAACACCGGGCCGATGCCCATCTCGTCCGGCGCGCAACCGGCGACGGTGAAACCGCGGAAGAACGCTTTCGGTTTCAAGCCCAATTCCAGGGCTTTCTCCAGGCTCATCACCAGCGTCATCGAGGCGCCGTCGGACAATTGCGACGAGTTGCCCGCCGTCACCGAACCGTCTTCGGCGAACACCGGTTTCAGGCCGGCGAGGCTTTGCAGCGTGGTGTCCGGGCGGTTGCAGTCGTCGCGATCAACAATGCCGTCGAGGATCTGCACCTGGCCAGTCGCCTTGTCTTCGACCCGATACTTGACCGCCATCGGGACGATTTCATCGTCAAACAAGCCGTCGGCCTGCGCCTGCGCGGTTCGCTGCTGGCTCTGCAGCGCATACAAATCTTGCTCTTCGCGGCTGACGTTGTAACGCCGGGCGACGATTTCGGCGGTCTGGCCCATCGGGAAATAAATGCCCGGCACCTGCTCTTGCAGCAACGGGTTGATCAGGTTGTCGGTGTTGACGCTTTTCATCGTCAGGCTGATCGACTCGACGCCGCCGGCAACGATGATGTCGCTGCAACCGGAGGCAATCTGGTTCGCAGCAATCGCGATGGCTTGCAGGCCCGAGGAGCAGAAACGGTTGAGGGTCATGCCGGCGGTGCCGATGCCCAGACGCGACAGCACCGCGACGTTACGGCCAATGTTGTAGCCCTGCGCGCCTTCGTTGGAGCCGGCGCCGACGATGCAATCCTCGACGCTCGCAGGGTCGATGTCGTTGCGCGTGAGCAGCGCATTGACGCAATGGGCCGCCATGTCGTCCGGACGGGTCTGGTTGAACTTGCCGCGAAAGGATTTGGCCAGGCCGGTCCGCACGCTGTCGACGATCACCACTTCACGCATGGCATACCTCATTGTGTTGAATTGTTGTTGTCGGTTGAAAGTGGACCGAGCATAAGTCCACCGCATGACCCACCGCGACAATCATTCACCCCGCGTATGCGCAACCATCGACCTACTTCTTGTGCTTCTTGCGCTTTTTATCAGCCTTGTCGAACGCGCCTTCCAGCGCCTGGTTGATCGTGCGCAACACTTTGACCCGCGCCCAGCGTTTGTCATTGGCTTCAACCAGAGTCCATGGCGAGACTTCGGTACTGGTACGATCGACCATGTCGCCGACAGCCGCGCGATAGGCGTCCCATTTGTCGCGGTTGCGCCAGTCGTCTTCGGTGATCTTGAAGCGCTTGAAGGGGATTTCTTCGCGCGCCTGGAAACGCTCAAGCTGGGTTTGCTTGTCGATGGCCAGCCAGAACTTGACCACGATCACATTGGAATCGCCGATCTGCTCTTCAAAATCGTTGATCTCGCTGTAGGCGCGCAGCCAGTCCGCCGGCGGGCAGAAGCCTTCGACGCGCTCGACCAGCACCCGGCCGTACCACGAACGGTCGAACACGGTGAATTTGCCCTTGGCCGGAATATGGCGCCAGAAACGCCACAGGTACGGTTGCGCGCGTTCTTCTTCAGTGGGCGCGGCAATCGGCACGATGCTGTATTGGCGCGGATCGAGCGCCGCCGCGACTCGCCGAATCGCCCCGCCCTTGCCCGCCGCATCATTGCCTTCAAACACCGCGATCAGCGCGTGCTGGCGCATGCGCTTGTCGCGCATCAGCCCGGAGAAGCGCGCCTGTTCGGTAATCAGCTGTTCTTCGTAATCGTCCTTGTCCAGACGCAGGGTCATGTCGAGGCTGTCGAGCAGATTCAGTTGATCGACATGAATCGGTAACGGCGCCGCGTTGACCTTTTCCGGGTGAATCTTGGCCCGTTTGAGCGCGTTTTGCAGGCCTTCGAGCAGAATCTGCCCGACCACCAGGCTGCGGTAATTGGCATCAACCCCTTCGATCACATGCCACGGCGCGTAGTCGCGACTGGTGCGGCGCAATACGCGCTCGCCGTATTTGACGAATTTGTCGTAGGTCTGCGACTGCTGCCAGTCCAGCGGGCTAATGCGCCAACTGTGCAGCGGGTCGTCGGCGAGGGCTTTGAGCCGCGCCTTCATTTGTTTTTTCGAGAGGTGGAACCAGAACTTGAAGATCAACGCGCCTTCGTCGCAGAGCATTTTCTCGAAACGCTCGGACTGGTTGATCGCCTGGTCGAGCACCGCGTTCTTGAACAAACCATGGACTCGGCCCTGGAGCATCTGGCTGTACCAGTTGCCGAAGAAAATCCCCATGCGGCCCTTGGCCGGCAGCATGCGCCAATAACGCCAGGCCGGTGGCCGCGCCAGTTCTTCGTCGGTTTGCTGGTCGAACGTGCGGACTTCGATCAGGCGCGGGTCCATCCATTCGTTGAGTAGTTTGACCGTTTCGCCCTTGCCGGCGCCCTCGATGCCATTGATCAGGATGATCACCGGGAAGCGTTGCTGCTGCAGCAGTTCGAACTGCGCCTCAAGCAAGGCTTCGCGCAGGGCCGGCAATTCGGCTTCGTAGGTTTCTTTGTCGATGGCGTGACCGATTTCGGCAGATTCGAACATGAGCGGCTCCGTTCCGGGAATGAGCAAGACTAGCGGATTGGGCTGATGATCAGCGGAGAAATTCCATGTGGTGTGCGCATTACTGCTGTGGTTGTGCCGGGATTGCAGGTTTGATTGTGGCTGCCGGGCTGCCGGGCTGTTGTGGCTGCCAGGCAGTTGTGGCTGTCGGGATGTTGTGGCGAGGGGGCTTGCCCCCGTTCGGCTGCGCAGCAGTCGTAAAAACGACGCACGCGGTCTATCTGGGAAAACAGGTTGTCTGGATTGGGGCCGCTGCGCGACCCAACGGGGGCAAGCCCCCTCGCCACAAAAGCTCCATTGCTACAAAAGCACCCTTGCCAGAGGAAGCTCCATTGCTACAAAAGCTCCATTGCCATAGAAGCTCCACTGCCACAAAAGCTCCATTGCCACAAAAGCACCTTTGCCAGAGGAAGCTCTTTTGCCACAGCGCCCTTGCCACAATGGTCTGGCGGCAGATTTTCCCTGAAGCAGTGTCTCCGGCACTTGCCATGGATCAAGCACAGCCGCGCTGATCGGCTAGAATGCCGGCCTTGTCGTTGCCGAGCCTGTCATGAATCCTCAATTGCCCAACGCCCAGCTCGACTGGGACGACCAGGGACGCCCGTATTCGCGGGTGTTCGATGATGTGTATTTTTCCGACCTGTCAGGTCTGGAAGAAACTCGCTATGTGTTCATCGAACAGAACCGTTTGCAGGAACGTTTCGCCGCGTTGCCCGCCGACGGGCGTCTGGTGATTGGCGAAACCGGCTTCGGCACCGGGCTGAATTTCCTGTGTGCCTGGCAATTGTTTGACCAGCACGCCGTGGCTGGCGCGCGGCTGCATTTTGTCAGCGTGGAAAAGTACCCGCTGACCGCTGCGGACCTGCAACGGGCACTGGCGTTATGGCCGCAACTGAAATCGTTCGCCGATCAATTGTTGGCGCAATACGTGGCGATCCATCAAGGCTTTCAACGGCTGGTGCTGGACAACGGCCGCGTGACCCTGACGCTGTTGATCGGCGATGCGCTGGAGATGTTGCCGCAACTCGATGGGCAAGTTGACGCGTGGTTTCTCGACGGTTTTGCCCCGGCGAAAAATCCCGACATGTGGACCGCCGAGCTGTTTGCCGAACTGGCGCGCCTGGCCGCGCCCGATTCGACCATCAGCACCTTCACCAGCACCGGTTGGGTCCGACGCTTGCTCAACGCGGCCGGGTTCAAGATGAAGCGCACGCCGGGCATCGGCCATAAATGGGAAATCCTGCGTGGAGTGTTTCTCGGTTGGCCAGCCGAAGTCGCCGTACCGCTCGCGGCGAAACCGTGGTTCGCCCGCCCTCCTCTGCGCAACAGCGAGCGTCGCGCATTGGTGATCGGCGCCGGCCTGGCAGGTTGCGCGACGGCGGCCAGCCTTGCGGCGCGGGGTTGGCAGGTAAGTTTGCTGGAGCGCCATGCCGCAATTGCGCAAGAAGCTTCAGGCAATCCGCAAGGCGTGCTGTACCTGAAACTGTCGGCGCACGGCACCGCGCTGTCGCAACTGATCGTCAGCGGTTTCGGCCATACCCGTCGGGTGCTTGAGCATCTGCATCGCGGCGTCGATTGGGACGGTTGCGGGGTGTTGCAACTGGCGTTCAATGCCAAGGAAGCCGAGCGTCAGGCGCAACTGGCGGCGGCGTTTCCTGCCGATTTGCTGCACCTGCTCGATCAGCCGCAAGCCGCAGCACGGGCCGGAATCGCATTGGCCCACGGTGGCTTGTTCTATCCCGAAGGTGGCTGGGTGCATCCGCCGGCGTTGTGCCAGTGGCAAGCGGCGCAACCGAATGTCCACGTGCTGCCCCATAACGAGGTGCTGGCCTTACGCAAAGTCGATGACCAGTGGCAGGCGTGGGACGGCGACACCTTGCTCGCCAGCGCACCGACCGTGGTGTTGGCCGGTGCCGCCGAAATCAAGCGATTCGAGCAAAGCGCCGACCTGCCGCTCAAACGCATTCGCGGGCAGATCACCCGGCTGGCGCAAACCGCCGAGAGCCAGAGCCTGGCCACGGTGGTCTGCGCCGAAGGTTACGTAGCGCCGGCGCGTCTTGGCGAACATACCCTCGGCGCCAGTTTCGATTTCACCAGCGATGACCTGACCCCGACCACCGCCGAACACCTCGGCAATCTGCAATTGCTCGAAGAAATCTCCAGCGATCTGGTCAGCCGACTGCACGCAGGCGAACTCGACGCCGAGCAACTGCGAGGTCGCGCGGCGTTTCGTTGCACCAGTCCCGACTACCTGCCGATTGTCGGGCCATTGGCGGACGGTCAAGCGTTCAACCAGGCTTACGCCGCACTGAGCAAGGACGCCCGGCAAGTGCCCGACGTCCCGTGCCCATGGCTCGACGGTTTGTACGTCAACAGCGGTCATGGCTCACGCGGTCTGATCACCGCGCCGCTGTCCGGCGAATTGCTCGCGGCGTGGCTGGACAACGAACCGTTGCCGCTGCCGCGCGCCGTCGCCGAAGCCTGTCACCCGAATCGTTTTGCCCTGCGCCGGTTGATTCGCGGGAGCTGATTGGCGACAGTTGATTTACGGCTCGGCGATGGCGCACAGACCCAGTTCGACGCGTTTTATCGCTTCGTCGGTCAAGCGGTGCATGAGCGTCGTCTCCGCGAATGCGCGCTCCTGATTGATCGTCTCGATCTGGCTGAGATAGTCAGCACCCTTCAGACTCGAGGCTTTCTCGAAAACCGCACTCAAGCGCGTCTGGAACGGTGCATTGAGCGCCGAGAAATCTTTGGGGGAATGCGCCTTCAAGTAGTCCGCCCAAAAATATTGCCTGGCCAGAGAGGTGCGCAACGCGGGCGAAAGCTCAGCGGCGATGATCCGGGTTTTTGCCGCCGCAAGATCCGCAGACTTGACGTTGCCCAGCGCGGCATAACGCATGTATCGGGGCTGACCCGGCAACTGCAGCGCGTCCGCCAGCCCGGTCCGGTAAGCGAGGTTGATCTCCAGCGGGTCCATGGTTGGATGGCTGACCTTATGTTCCTGGGCAATCGCGTCCAACTGCTCCATTCGAAACAATATGCGCCCCAGCTTCAACAAGGGTTCAGCCGATGTAGCGGCGTTGGCGGACTGGCGCACGACTTTGTCCACCTCAACTGCCACCTCCAGATTGCTGAAGTTGATGGCCGCCGTGTCCGTGCAATTGATCGGGTTGGCCGCCTGATTGAGCACTTGATCGCGCAGCACCGCGTCGCCGTATGCCGCCTCCAGCACTGACCAGACCCGGCGATTCATGTCCTCTCGAACATGTTCACTGTCGGCGGTATTGCCCAGTTCGGCGAGCAACTGGAACAGCCCTTCGGACTGCGGATCATCCCTGAATGCATTCCAGATCTCGCCGCGCCGGGTGTAAGTGACGACGGTTTCATCGGGCAGCCACAGAGCCTTGGCGCCGCGCTCGGTCATGCGCCCGATATCATCATCGAAGTAACCCATGCCGACCCCGGTGTTATCGCAATAGGTCCGCAGCTTGAGGCGGCTGGCGTCGTCCAGCGTGTTGGTTCTCAGGTTGATGGTTTTGCTGAAACGCGTGGGGACCTCGAACAGCCAGTCGGGCAGCGTTTTGATGTTGTTCTCGCGCAAGTCGACAAAGCTTAGATTGGGCAATCGGATCAGGCCTTTGGGCAGTTCTGTCGCGCCGGTTTCGCGCAACCCCAGCACGCGCAAATCGAACATGTTGCTGACATCGGGTGTAGCGCCGAGGCGGTTCTTGCTCAAATTCAGCGCTTCGAGCGAGCGCATTGCTGCCAGTTTGGCCAATGTCGCTTCGGACAAACTCAAGCGGTTGTTGGCCAGGCTCACGCGTACCAGTTTCGGCATCAGCGCCAACTCGTCAGGCAGCCTGGTTATTTTGTTGGCGTCCAGCTCCAATGATTCAAGCGATTTGAACGACTTGAGGAATTGGCCGATCTCGTCGCCCTGCTCCATGGCTCTGAGTGACAGACGTTGCACATGCCCGAAATCAATCTCCGTCGGCAACGTCGGCAGTTGGCCGACGCGCATACCGTCCAGACTCAGCCCGGGAACGCCACGGCCACGCTCGTCGCGCAGCAGCGACAACTGGCGCCAACTGTTCTCGATCGCATCGGCCACTTGTCGACGGCTTTGCCGGTACTCATTGAGGGCGCCGGGCAACTTGCGCATCTCGGCGTCATCGTTGCGCCAGGTCTTGAGTAACCCACGCAGCGTCTCCAGTTGGCCCTGGCGCTGCTTGATCGCAATGGACCGCGTCAGGTGATCGGTGCCCAGGCTGTCGAGCAGCGTTTTGACCTGGGCGTCGGTCATCAGCGGATAAAGCTTTTTGACTTTACGCATCAACGCCCGCGGATAGCTCGATGCCAGTGCCGACGGATGCGCTTGAACACACGACAGCGGCGCCGCAGCCTCCGCCAGTGGTTCTCCCGCCAATAGACGCGAAGCTGTCGGGCGGTCGTTCAACGCCTGGGACAGCAACTTGCCGCGCAACACCTTGGCTTGTTCCGCCAATGGAATGCCCAACCCGATTGCCTCACGTTGCGCAGGATCGAGGGCTTCGACGATGGTTTGATACAAGGCATCCGGGCCTTTGTTGGCGGCCGCCAGTGGCTTCGCATCGCTGCCAAAAGCCTGATAGCCGGACGCCGATTTGACCAGGGTGACTTTCGCAGCGCTGTTGGGATGACCCACACCTTGCACGACTTCGCCGGTAAGCGTGCCTTCGCGTATTTCCAGTAACAGTTCGCGGTCCCAGCCGCTCAAGCGCCCTAGTAACGCAAGCGCCAGTCTGGCCGAATCATTACTGGCGATTTGCGGCAGATAAACACCGCTGATGGCCCTGTCCAATCGCACATCTGCCAGCGCATTGCGGGCGTTTTCGGCGATGCCCATGGGCACCCGCCGGGTGGCGCGAAGACGCAGACGCTCGACGCTGCTGGCCTGATCAAGCACTTCCTGCGTTATCTCGACCGGAAGTTGGGCGAACGATTTTCGGACCAGTTCCACGTCACTTCCAGCGCTGACGTTCTGCAGCTCATACAGCCGATTGAACAGCGGCAAGCGATCCTGCTTCAACGCGCTGGCGAGTTGTTTCGCCAATGCATCCGTTTGCTTCTCGGCGCTGGCGTTGGCGCCGATCAAGCCGTCAACCTCGCGCTGAGGCAAGCTGGCCACGACCGTCTCGAACAAGTGCCCTTGCGCCAGATCCAGTTCGGTGACTTCAATGGCCAAATCTTCATCCGTGCCAAGCGAGCCCTTTGGGTAAACCGCGGTGACTTCCTGCTCGCTCCCCAGCACTTTGATATAGCGGCCGCTCGGCCAGCCGGGCATCGCTGGCAAAGCATTCAGATGTTCCGGCACATGGATCGCAGTGTGCGGATCACCGTTCTCCAGCGCCGCAATACAGCTACTTATGCGCTGGTCCAGATGAAAACGTTCAATGGTGTCTTTCAACCGGGCATTCAATACCAGGCCTTCGTCGTTGAGGTAGTGCAGGTCGGAAATGGAAGTCCCAGTGACGTTGCGAATCTCTTCCACCCGCGAGTTTTGCAGCGCCGCCAGACGCGAATCGAGACGTTTGAGCGCATAGCTGCCTTCTCGCCATTGATCCGGCTGTTCGAAGGACAACCGCCAGCCGCGCTCGCCGTTGTATTGCAGGGTCGGCGAAAACGCGTTGGCACGCAGCGGGTGGCGCACTCGCCATTGTTTGATAGCGGCGTCGTACCGAATCCGATAGGCGCTGTTATCGATGCGAATGTAAGGTTCGCCCGCGACCTGATAAACCCCCTGCACATCGGCGGTTGCCCCTCGCAGCAGGCTCAACGGGCGCTTGTAGGGGCGCAGGTCGGACTTCCACAGACGCGGTTGTTGCGCGCTGTTGGTCATCGATTCGAACTGGCTGAAAAACTCCGGGTGCTCACGCACGGTTTTCTTGATAAGTGCGCCAGCGACTTTACCGCCAGCGGCAAGAGCGCCCGTCAGCGCAATGTTTTCGGTGATGCTCAGCAGGTGCGATAGCGCTTGCTGCTTGTCGCCATTCTCCCAATCCTCAACGCCGTCATACACTTCGCCGAGCAATTGGCCGACGGTTACGCCGATCATCAACTGGCCCAGCACCGGGACAAAAAACGCTGCGATATTGAGCACCGTCAAGCCCATCTCAAGGAAGTTCTGCAGGCGTTTCTCGCGCACTTCCTGATCGACATCCGCCGTTGGCACGGCCAATTCCCGCGCATCGATCTGCATCTTGCCCAACGTGCTCTGAATCAGGAACTGCGATAACGGCACATGAATGGGCAACGCCTTGAACGTCGCCAGATCGCTCGACTGTGCTGCCGCTTTGAAAAACTCGAGTTTGCTGTCTTCCTGGATGCCCTGGGCGAAGTAGGTCTTGTAGCCTCGCACCTTCAGCTTGAGGCCCAGATAGACCTTGAATTCGGCAAAGGTGTTGTATTCATAGAACGGCCGGCCGGGTTCATTGGGCATGTAAACGATGCACCACTCGTCCGGGTAGGTTTCCACCGACCGTTTGGAAAACACCACGACGCCCCATACGCACTCGGCGAACAGCTCCATGCCCTGAATGATCAGCGGCTCGTCGCCATGGGTGATTATCTGGATGCCCTCCACCGCACTGGTGCCGCTGTTGGTGCCGAGCGCCAGCAGGGTTTTACAGGCGGCCTCGGTAATGTGCTGCTTCATCAACGCCAGGTAGGCATCGACCCTGAGTTTGGTGATCTTCAGCCATTTGAGGTCGTTGACTAACCCGACCGGGGTCGTCGACAGATTGAACACCTCGTTGATGTGTTCCTGATAGCGCTTGCCCAGATCGAGTTCTCGGCACAGCGTGGCAAAGGTCTGCGGGGTGAAATTCGGCAAGCCCTGCGGCGACGAAGCGACATCCAGGGTGCTGCCGACCGGGAAGCCATCCATGACCGTTTCATCAGCGGTGAAATTCTGCATCGCCGCTTGCAGCAGGCTGTGCCGGACCGAAGGGATCAGCACCTCGCCGCCCACTCCGGTGGGCGTGCCTTCACAGCCACAGTCAAATCCCGGAAGCACCAAGGCATCACTGCGAACGTCGAATATCACCGGCCACCTTTTGTTCAGTGCCGCCGCCAAATGCGTCGCGCAAAAGCTGTCCAGCGGTTGCAGATTGAGCATCAGCGCTTCGAATTTCTGCTGATACGCCAGCAACTCGCGGGCTTGTGCCTCCAATCCAGCGAGCACTGGCGACGACGCCGTGAGCAGCCAGGTGGGGATGCCTTTGGTCAGGGTCTCGGCGATGTCCAGATCACCGGTGTCATCGAGTAAAACGGTGAGCGTGGCAAGTTGATTGGGCGCTTGGTGCACCGGCGGCGGGGTGTCTGAGGTCAGCATCGGCAATATCCTTATTGCGAGTCGTGAACCCATAACCTAGCGGCTCTGCGCCAGGAACAAAAACGCAAATACCGGACAGGTTCGGTACTGCTTCGAGCAGTTATTCCCATGCGTTCTATATCTATGTACCGCACCTTGCCTGCGCAGTTATGCATGCCGCGCGCAACACCCCAGTTCCGTTACTTATAACCGATCGATCTAAAACTCCCGCGAATCCGCCGGGTCAGTTTCTGAGTACCCGCTGTTTTGACGCGGAATTGACGACCCTCCCCAACGGAAAAACCGGTAAGGACTTTATGTGTGGATTAGCTGGCGAGTTACGCTTTGATCATCAACCTGCGGACCTTGCAGCCGTTGAACGCATCACCCATCATCTGGCCCCGCGCGGCCCTGACGCATGGGGCTTTCACAGCCAAGGGCCGATTGCCCTGGGCCATCGTCGCCTGAAAATCATGGACCTGTCGGACGGCTCGGCGCAGCCGATGATCGACAGCCAACTGGGCTTGTCCCTGGCCTTTAACGGCGCGATTTATAACTTCCCGGAACTGCGCGCCGAACTTGAAGCGCTCGGTTATGCCTTCTACTCCGGCGGCGACACCGAAGTGCTGCTCAAGGGGTACCACGCCTGGGGCGAGGCGATGCTGCCCAAGCTCAACGGCATGTTTGCGTTCGCCATTTGGGAACGCGACGCCAAGCGCCTGTTCATTGCCCGCGACCGTCTCGGCGTGAAGCCGCTGTACCTGTCGCGCACCGGCCAGCGCCTGCGTTTCGCCTCGGCACTGCCAGCGTTGCTGAAGGGTGGCGATATCAGCCCGATGCTCGACCCGGTGGCCCTCAACCATTACCTGAATTTTCACGCGGTGGTCCCGGCGCCACGCACCTTGATCGCCGGCATCGAAAAACTGCCGCCAGCGACCTGGATGCGCATTGAAGCTGATGGCACTACCGAACAGAAAACCTGGTGGACCCTGCCCTACGGCCCTCACGCCGACGAGATGAACCTGACGCTCGAAGACTGGCGTGACCGTGTTCTCGACAGCACCCGCGACGCGGTGGCGATTCGTCAACGTGCGGCCGTCGATGTCGGCGTGTTGCTGTCCGGCGGCGTCGATTCGAGCATGTTGGTCGGTCTGTTGCGTGAAGTCGGCGTGGAAAATCTCTCGACGTTTTCCATCGGTTTCCAGGATGCCGGCGGCGAGCGCGGCGACGAATTCCAGTATTCGGACCTGATCGCCAAGCATTACGGCACCCAGCATCACCAATTGCGCATCGACGAAAAAGAAATCATCGAACAACTGCCGGCAGCGTTCCGCGCGATGAGCGAGCCGATGGTCAGCCATGACTGCATCGCCTTCTATCTGCTGTCCCGCGAAGTGGCCAAACATTGCAAAGTGGTGCAGAGCGGCCAGGGCGCCGACGAACTGTTCGCCGGTTATCACTGGTACCCGCAAGTCGATGGCGCGGCCGACCCCTACGCGGCGTACCGCGATGCGTTTTTCGACCGCAGCTACGAAGACTACGCCGCCACCGTGCAGCCGAAATGGCTGACCGCGAATGACGCTGCAGGCGACTTCGTCAAGGAACACTTCGCCCAGCCCGGCGCCGATGCGGCGGTGGACAAAGCGTTGCGTCTGGACAGCACGATCATGCTGGTCGACGACCCGGTCAAACGTGTCGACAACATGACCATGGCCTGGGGCCTGGAAGCACGCACGCCGTTTCTCGACTATCGACTGGTTGAATTGTCGGCGCGTGTGCCGGGCAAATTCAAACTGCCGGACGGCGGGAAACAAGTGCTGAAGGAAGCCGCGCGACTGGTCATCCCGAGCGAAGTGATCGACCGTAAAAAAGGTTACTTCCCGGTGCCCGGCCTCAAGCATTTGCAGGGCGACACGCTGAATTGGGTACGCGAACTGCTGCTCGATCCAAGTCAGGATCGCGGCTTGTTCAACCCGGCCATGCTTGACCGCCTGCTGACCGATCCGCAAGGGCAGTTGACCCCGCTGCGCGGCTCCAAGCTGTGGCAATTGGCGGCGCTGAACCTGTGGCTCAGCGAACAAGGAATCTGATCGATGAAACCCCACGCCACGGCTTATAGCCAACGCTTGTTGCGCGGTCAGACACCTTCTTACGAACGCTTGCAGGCACGCCTGGCCGAGGATGGCAGCGAGCTCAACGCGGCGCCGATCGCTGTGCATTGCGGTTGGGGCCGGTTGCTGATCGGGCACACGTTCCCCGACCCGGCGAGCATCGCCCGCGAATTGCTCAACGAGCAGCCCGGCGAGCGCGACATTGCTTTGTATGTGGCGGCGCCCCAGCAAGTGTTGGGGCTGGAACCGGCGCAGTTGTTTCTTGATCCTTCGGACACCTTGCGTCTGTGGTTCAGCGACTATCGCCAGTCGACCCGAGTGTTTCGCGGTTTTCGCATTCGCCGCGCTCAAAGCGAGGCGGATTGGCAGGCGATCAACCTGCTGTATCAGGCGCGCGGCATGTTGCCGATCGACCCGACATTACTCACCCCGCGTCATCAGGGCGGCCCGGTGTATTGGCTGGCCGAGGACGAGGACAGCGGCGCGATCATCGGCAGCGTCATGGGCCTCAACCATCACAAGGCCTACAACGACCCGGAAAACGGCAGCAGCCTTTGGTGCCTGGCGGTGGACCCGCATTGCTCGCGCCCTGGCGTCGGCGAAGTGCTGGTGCGGCACTTGGTCGAGCACTTCATGAGCCGCGGTTTGAGTTACCTCGATCTGTCGGTGTTGCACGATAACCGTCAGGCGAAAAGCCTGTACGCCAAGCTCGGTTTTCGCAACCTCTCGACCTTCGCGATCAAGCGCAAGAACGGCATCAATCAGCCGTTGTTCCTTGGCCCGGGGCCGGAAGCGGAATTTAATCCTTACGCGCGGATCATCGTCGAGGAAGCGCATCGGCGCGGCATCGACGTGCAGGTCGATGACGCCGACGCCGGGATGTTCACCCTCAGCCACGGTGGCCGCCGAGTGCGTTGCCGCGAATCGCTGAGCGACCTGACCAGCGCCATCAGCATGAGTCTGTGCCAAGACAAAAGCCTGACGCACAAAGTGCTGAAAGCTGCCGGACTGAATCTGCCGTCGCAGCAATTGGCCGGCAATGGCGATGACAATCTGGCGTTTCTCGATGAACACGAACGTGTTGTGGTGAAACCGCTGGATGGCGAGCAGGGCCACGGCGTGGCGGTGGATTTGCGGACTATCGATGACGTGCAGCAAGCCATCGAAACCGCGCGCCAGTTCGATTCGCGGGTGTTGCTCGAAAGCTTCCACGAAGGCCTCGATCTGCGCATCGTGGTGATTGGTTTTGAAGTGGTTGCGGCGGCGATTCGGCGTCCGGCCGAGGTGGTCGGCGACGGCCAGCATTCGGTCCGCGCGTTGATTGAAGCGCAGAGCCGCCGACGGCAGGCTGCCACCAGCGGTGAAAGCAAGATTCCGCTGGACCACGAAACCGAGCGCACCTTGCAGGCTGCCGGGTACGACTACGACAGTATTCTGCCGGCCGGTGAGCACCTTTTCGTACGGCGCACGGCGAATCTTCATACCGGCGGCGTGCTGGAAGATGTCACGGCGATTCTGCACCCGACGTTGGTGGATGCTGCCGTGCGCGCGGCGCGAGCGCTGGATATCCCGATGGTCGGGCTCGACTTGATGGTGCCCGCGGCGGACCAGCCGGAGTACGTGTTTATTGAAGCCAATGAGCGCGCCGGGCTGGCCAACCATGAACCGCAACCGACGGCAGAGAAGTTTGTCGATTTGTTGTTTCCGCACAGTCAGCCGGCTGTTTCCTAGTTCTTTGGCGTTTGGGCGGGCCTCTTCGCGGGCAAGCCTCGCTCCCATATTGGAACGCGTACAACCAATGGGAGCGAGCTTGCTCGCGACGGTGGCCTGACTGGCGCTACACATTCCCCTTCATCGAAACCATCGATGTACGTAACTCATCAGGAGTTTCCATGACCAGCAAAATTCCCGAACCGGATCTCAACTACCTGCAAAAAGTCCTGCTGGAGATGCTCGCTATCCCCAGCCCGACTGGGTTTACCGACACCATCGTGCGCTACGTCGCCGAGCGGCTTGAAGAGCTGGGTGTGCCGTTCGAAATGACTCGGCGCGGGACGATCCGCGCCACCCTCAAAGGTAAGAAAAGCAGCCCCGACCGCGCAGTTTCCGCGCACTTGGACACCATCGGTGCCGCCGTGCGCGCAGTCAAAGACAACGGGCGCCTGACCCTGGCGCCGGTTGGTTGCTGGTCCAGCCGTTTTGCCGAGGGCAGCCGCGTCAGCCTGTTCACCGATAACGGCGTGATTCGTGGCAGCGTGTTGCCGCTGATGGCCTCCGGGCACGCGTTCAATACTGCCGTGGATGAAATGCCGATCAGTTGGGATCACGTCGAGTTGCGCCTCGACGCCTACTGCGCGACCCGTGCCGATTGCGATTCGCTGGGGATCAGCGTCGGCGATTTTGTCGCGTTCGATCCGCTGCCTGAGTTCACCGAAAGCGGTCACATCAGCGCCCGTCACCTCGACGACAAGGCCGGCGTTGCGGCGCTGCTGGCAGCAATGAAAGCGATCATCGACAGCGGCGAAGAGCTGATGATCGACTGCCATCCGTTGTTCACCATCACCGAAGAAACCGGCAGCGGCGCGGCGGCGGCATTGCCGTGGGACGTCAGCGAATTTGTCGGCATCGACATCGCGCCCGTGGCGCCGGGGCAACATTCCAGCGAACACGCGGTGAGCGTGGCGATGCAGGATTCCGGCGGGCCGTATGACTATCACCTGTCGCGGCATCTGCTGCGCCTGGCCAGTGAAAACGAACTGCCGGTGCGCCGCGACCTGTTCCGTTATTACTTCAGCGATGCGCATTCGGCAGTGACTGCCGGGCATGACATCCGCACCGCGCTGCTGGCGTTTGGCTGCGACGCCACTCACGGTTATGAGCGCACGCACATCGACAGTTTGGCGGCGCTCAGCCGTTTGCTCGGCGCGTACATTTTGAGCCCGCCGGTATTTGCCAGCGATGCGCAACCGGCCAAGGGTTCGCTGGACCGCTTCAGTCACCAGATCGAACACGACACGCAGATGGAAAGCGATACGCGCGTGCCGTCGGTGGACAGTCTGGTGGGGCAGCGCAACGATAGTTGAGTGATGTGTTGTCAGTGAGATTGCCTCCGCGGGCAAGCCTCGCTCCTACAAGGAACGCAAAACCTGTAGGAGCGAGACTTGCCCGCGAAGGCGTCAAACCAGACAACACAGCATCCACTGACTAGCCGCAAATCCGCATTCGCCGTAGCATCGCGACATTGTTTTTACCGAGGTGCCTATGCTGATCCCCTACGACCAACTTGAAGTCGACACCCTCACCCGCCTGATCGAAGACTTCGTCACGCGCGACGGCACCGACAATGGCGATGACACGCCGCTGGAAACCCGCGTGTTACGTGTGCGCCAGGCGTTGACCAAAGGTCAGGCGCTGATCGTTTTCGACCCCGACAGCGAGCAATGCCAATTGATGCTCAAGCACGACGTGCCCAAGCACCTGTTCGACTGAAGCACTCAACGCGCCTTGTTTTTCGCCAATTTGGCCTGAATGCGTTCGTACACTTCCGCGCGATGCACATTGACGTTCTGCGGCGCTTCGATACCGAAGCGCACATGGCCGCCATTGACCGCGAGAATGCGCACGGATATATCGTCACCGATGGAAATCAACTCACCTACAACACGACTGAGAACAAGCATGGCCTTCGTCCTTTAAGGGTTACTGGACTTTGAAGATGCCCGCCGCTTGCTCGCGGTTCAATGCGCCGCCAGATAATCAGTCATGCCCTACAGCGCGCAATGAACGCGCCTACAGACTTCTCTTACAAAATGCTGGATTACAGCGCTAATCCCTCAGGACGCCGAGAATTTCGGGCCAAACAGAATGATGCTCGCGCCGATCACGCACAGCGCCACGCCGAGCCAGTCCGAGCCGAGCGGCCGCACGCGCTCGACCACCGCCAGCCAGCCAATCGAAGCAATGATGTAGATGCCGCCGTAAGCCGCATAGGCGCGGCCGGCGTAAGTGGATTCGATGCGCGTCAGCAGCAGCGCGAACAGGGTCAGGCTGAGCAGCGCCGGGATCACCCACCAGGCACTTTTGCCTTGGCGCAGCCACATCCAGAATGCAAAGCAACCGGCGATTTCGAACAGCGCGGCGAGGAAAAACCACAGGTAATTGAGCATGCAGGCGTCTCGTGAGGATGACCGTTGGCGGCCACCCTAACGAGGCTGTTGCCGACGGGCAAGGTCAGCCTGCGGTTTGCCGGGCCTTGGCGCGCATTTTGTCGGCCATGACGGTCATTTCGTTGTAGAGCAATTGCGGATTCTTCTGCTTGATTGCCCACGCCATGCGCCCTTGTTCGTGCGGCAGAATCATGAATTCGCCGGCAGCGACCTGGGTGTAGATGTAGTCGGCAATGTCAGTGGCGGTGATCGGCGAACTTTCCAGCAACTTGCCAACCTGGGCTTTCATCGCCGGGGTCGGGCCACGAAAAGAATCCAGCAAGTTGGTCTGGAAGAACGACGGGCACACTACGTGCACCCCGACTTCCTGTTGCGCCAGTTCGATCAGCAGGCTTTCGGACAATGCCACGACACCCGCCTTGGCGACGTTGTAGTTGCTCATCGCCGGACCTTGCATCAGCGCCGCCATCGAGGCGATGTTGATGATCTTGCCTTTGCTTTTTTCCAGCAGCGGCAGGAACGCTTTGCAACCCTTGACCACGCCCATCAGGTTGATTGCGATCTGCCAGTCCCAGTCTTCCAGCGACAGTTCGCTGAAGAACCCGCCCGACGCCACGCCGGCATTGTTGACGATGATGTCGATGCCGCCGAGTTTCTCTTCGCAGGCCTGGGCGAACGCGGTCAGTTGGCTGTAATCGCGCACGTCGCAACGTTGCACGAAGCCGTCACCACCGGCCTCGCGCACCAGCTTCAGGGTTTCCTGAAGCCCCGGTTCGCTGACATCCGACAAGGCCAGTTGCCAGCCTTCGCGGGCCCAGCGCAGCGCGATTTCGCGACCCAGGCCCGAGCCTGCGCCAGTGATCATCATGCGATTTTGCATAGCAAACAGCCTTGTTGTTCTGGGGAAGATGCGCCGAGTGTAGCGAAGGACCGTGGCCGACCCACGCTCCATCAGATTGCTGAATGGTCCGCGCAAACCGTGGCGCGGATCGGGATTGCGTAACGGCCTTCGCGGGCAAGCCTTGCTCCCACTAAATCAACTAGCGCGCTGCACAAACGAAATAACCCATGAATCTAAAAAAGATTAAAAAACATGGAATTTTCTTTCAGGCGCATGAGTCGGAGTTTGTAAGCAGTTCGGATTAATTGCATTCCGGCTGACCGTTACAACGTTAGGTCAATCCAGAACACTTCGAACAAGGAAATAGACATGGGCACAATTCTTATCGTAATCCTGATCCTGTTGCTGATCGGTGGTTTGCCAGTGTTCCCACACTCAAGAAGTTGGGGTTACGGTCCATCGGGTATCCTCGGCGTAGTGTTGGTGGTGCTGTTGATTCTGCTCTTGCTCGGCAAGATATAAAGCGTCAGCCCCGACCCAAAAAAAGAGGCCCTTGAAAAAGGGCCTCTTTTTTATTGCGTCACCGTTTAGTCCGGTTTGCCGTTAACCACACCAGCGGTGTTGTCGATCAGGCTCTTGGTCGCGGTTTGCAGGAACGACTCGAGTTTCTGCTTGAGTGCCGCTTCGTCCGGCGCATCGGGAATTACCGCGCCTTTCGGATTGGCGCCCAACTCGTAGCTGTACAACTTCGGCGGCATTTCCTTGGGCAATACCAGCACCCGATCGGCCGTCAGCAACGCCACGGTCTGATCACTGCCCGAAGGCTTGATCACGCCGAAACCCTTGTCGCCTTCCGGCAGGTTCAGCAGGTCACGGCCCCAGCATTGATGAATCACGTCGCCGCCGATGCGACCCATGATGGTCGGCACCACGTCGATCTGCGTGCCCACCGTGTGGTCACGCTCACCGAACTTCTGCTGCACGCCCGGCCCGATCAACAGCATCGGAACGTTGAAGCGGCCGAGGTCCATTTCAGTGATTTGCTCTTCGTTGCCGAAGCCATGGTCGCCCACTACGACGAACAGGGTTTCGTTGAAGTAAGGCTCTTTACGCGCCTTCTCGAAGAACTGACCCAGCGTCCAGTCGGAGTAACGCATGGCGGTCAAGTGTTCGTTCATGCTGCCACGGTCGGTCACACGCTCGACCGGCAACGGCGTCGGCAAGGCGTATGGCGTGTGGTTGGACAGGGTTTGCAGCAAGGCATAGAACGGCTTTTTATCCTTGCCATCGCGCGCTTTCAATTCTTCGAGGCCACGGTTGAACATGTCCTGGTCGGACACGCCCCACGTCGGATCGGAGAACACCGGATCCACAAAGTCGTTGCGGCCGATGAAGTTGGTCATGCCCTGATTGCTGAAGAAGCCCGACTGGTTGTCCCAGGCAAAGTCGCCGTTGTAGACATACACGTCGTCATAATCACGCGCGCTGAGCAGTTGCGGCAGGCCGGACAACTTGTGGCTGCCTTCCGGGGTTTGCATCAGGTATTCGAAACCCGGCAAGTTGGGGAAACAGGCCATCGTCGCAAACATGCCCTGGTGGGTGTGCGTGCCGTTGGAGAAGAAGCGGTCGAACAACAAGCCTTCCTTGCTCAACTTGTCGAATGCCGGAGTGATGTTGCCCGGACGACCCAACGCGCCCACCGAGTGACCGGCGAAGCTTTCCATCAGGATCACTACGACGTTTTTGATCGGCAACGTCTTGTCGGCGTTCGGCGTGAAGTTGCGGCGCACGGCGGCGATGTCTTCATCGACCAGTTTGTCGCTCGGGGTCAGCAACATGTCACGCACGGTCTGTTGGGCCAGTGGCTGTGGCAGCGTGGCTTTCCAGATGTTGTCGCGATCTTCGGACATCCGCGACTTCGCCGCAGCGATCAGCGACAGCGTGCCGTTGAGGCCCAGTTGGTTGGCGAAGTTGGAATCGGTGGTGTAAACGTCACCCCAACGCATTGGCGGGCCCTGACGCAGCGTGCCGCGCGCGGCGACCACGCAGATCAGCAGGCAGACCACGAACACCCCGACGCGCGCGTACAACGGCGCAATCTGCCGCGTGCCGACGCTGCCGCCGCTGAATGGACCGCGCGGCCGAGTGGCGCGGTCGGCGCCCTTGAACGCGAGGGTCAGCAGCAACGTGCCCACGGCCCACGCCAGCAAGTAGCGCACGACCGGGAAACCGTACCAGAGCATGCTCGCCACAGTTTTCGGGTCTTCGCGTACGTATTGGAAGACCAGGCCGTTGAGGCGCTGGTGGAACTCGCGGTAGAAGTCCATTTCCATCAGGCCGAGGAACAGCGCGATGCTCGACGCCAGGGTCAGCCAGAAACGGAAGAACCCGCGAGCCGCCATTGCGCGGGCGCTGAACAAGGCCAGCAGCAGCGGAATGCTCAGGTAGACCACCAGGCGCAGGTCGAAACGCAGGCCGTTGGCGAAGGCTTCGACGAAGGTCGAAGCGGGTGTGTCGAGGATCATCGCGCGGTTGTAAACCAGCAGCGCGAGGCGCAGCAGGCTGAACATGACCATCATGACCAAGGCACACAGGAGCGTGTAGGCCAGATGCGATTTGACGGTCGGTTGCAGCAGGCGACTAGAAGCTCGCTGCTGATTCAGGGCGTCCGGGTTTGCCATGTCGTTTTAGGACCCATTGGAAGTTTAAGTTGCAAAAAATACAGCTGCGCCCTGCCCTCTGTTGGCCACTACCTGGCCCCGGGGCTCGCGCGGTGCGCAAATGTTGCACGATCACTGACGCCATTGCCATTGATTACTGTTCGGCAAATTGACGCGGGCGAATTGTCTTGGAGGCATTGTGAAAATTTCGTACAACGCATATCTGGAAACACAATAAAGAATGGGCTGGGCGGTGTCTGTTGATGGGCAACGTCTGTGGGGTTGGGGTTGGGGTTGGGGTTGGGGTTGCTCGCGATCGCGGTGTATCAGCCGAGATCTTTATCGAGTAATACACCGTGATCGCGAGCAAGCTCGCTCCTGCAGGGTTTTGGGTTGTTCAGTCGGAATAAAAACGCCCCGATTGTGTCGGGGCGTTTTTTGAAGAGCGGCGCGGTTATTTCTCGGCGCGTTCTTTCAGGGCTTTCAGGGTATTGAACGGGGCATCGACCACGAACTTGTTGGCGACCATCGACGGCACGCTGCCGCCCGGATTGGTGTGCACCTGATACGTCACTTCGACTTGATCGCCTTTAGGCACGAACTTCCAGAAGCCGTCGACTTCCTGGACGCGGACAAAACCTTTTTCGTCAGGAATGTACTTCGGCGCGCCTTCAAGTTTGCGGGTCAGGCTGCCGTCAGCACCTTCAACGGTGGTGACGTGCAATACCGAATCACGCGGGGTGACCGGCCACGGCGTATTGAATTGGGTGTAAGTCCAGCTCTGATCGCCTTCGTGCTTGAGCAACTTCTGCGCCTTGCACTCGTGAATCCACGAACAGGCGCCCGCCACGTCTTCCTGCAACGCGCGCAACTTGGCGATGGTGGTCTTCATCAACGTCACGCCCTGATAGGCCTTGAAATCGGAACCCGCCACTTCACTCAGGGAAACCTTGATGCCGTCCTGGTCTTTCGCGACTTTCCAGTCTTCAGCCTGCGCAGCCGAAGTGGCCAGCGCTACCGTCAAACCACACAGCACAGCTATACGATGCAGCGAACCCATAGTGTTATTCCTTATTGTTGAAGTTCCATTCTTGAACACATCACGCGGCGGTCATTTGCTCCCACCAGCCGAGCAGGCGGATCGCTTCTTCGCTGCTGCTGCCGCAAACCTCAGCGTCAGCCGAGAAAGCCGAGCACACCGCCGGGCGTTCAGCCTGGCCGAAAATGTTGCACAGGTTTTCGACAGACAGTTGCACGCAACGTTCTCCCGCAGGTTTGCCTTGCGGCATTCCGGGAATCGGTGAACTGATGGAAGGGGCAATGCAACAGGCGCCACAGCCTTCGCGGCATTTCATGACGACAACAACCTCGCAACGGGTGATGTGTAAAAGGGACGGGACACAGAGTAACCGCTAAAACGACTGTTTCAAATTGCTACACGCGCCGTTTGTGCACTCAAGCGAACGTGACCGAGCAGTCTCCGACGAAGTGTCTGGTCTGCGGCCTGGCGGTGGCGATGTTTAACGCTTGAACTCGAATTCGAGTGCCGCGCCATCCACGTCCCGGCGCTCTTCGTTGCGCAATTGCAGCTGCATTTCATTGCTGATCAAACGGCCATTTAGCTGGAAGTCACTGGACTTGTCGCCGAACATTTGCGGCAACACACCGTCATGTTTCGGCAACGGCACAGTGCCGGCGGGCTTGAGGTCTTCGACCATGTGTTGCGGCAGGCTCAGGTCAAGATCGGCGGGCGGCAACTTGGTGGTCTTGACCACTTCACGCGCAGATTTGGACTTGGAAGCAATCGGCGCACGCTTTTTCACCGGCGCGGCTTTCTTCTTGGCTGGGGCGGCTTTTTTTGCCACGACAGGTTTCTTCGGCGCTTCCTGAGTGCTGCTGGCAGCGGGCTTATCCTGCACGGCAGCCGCCGTCGCAGCCAGCGGAACCGCAGTCGTCACGAGGAAAATCGACAGCCAGGCAACAGAAAAAATCGTTTTCATGGACCCAACGGCACTAACGGCAGAGGGCCATATGCTCGCTCGTTGAGCGCCACATGACAAGCGCGGACAGCTATTGAGCTGTCCGTTTGATCAAAAACCGCTGGCCGTTTCCTGACACAGTTGCGTTGCGAGCAAGCCCAAAGTCATCAATGCACGCTCGGCCTCGCGGTTCCACGCGGTGCCGCAATTGAGGCGGATGCAGTGATTAAATTGCTCGGTGTTACTGAAGATCAGCCCCGGTGCAATGCTGATGCCTTGTTGCAACGCACGCACGTGCAGTTCCTGAGTATTGACCCGCCCCGGCAGGCTCACCCACAAAATAAAGCCGCCGGTAGGTCGGCTCATTTGCGTGCCTTCAGGGAAGTATTGCTGCACCGCCAATTGGAACGCGCTGAGGTTTTTCCGGTATTCCTGGCGGATGTAGCGCAAATGTCGGTCGTATCCACCGTTCTCCAGATACGCGGCGATACCCATTTGCGTGACGCTGCACGCCGAATGAGTGCTGAAAGTCTGCAAGCGCTGGATCTCTTGCTGGTACTTGCCGGCAATCATCCAGCCGATGCGCACGCCCGGCGACAGGGTTTTCGAGAAGCTTGAGCAATAGATCACCCGATCCAGCCGGTCGTAAGCTTTGAGCGCTTTGGTGCGGCCCTGCTCGAACATCAGTTCGCCGTAGATATCGTCTTCAACGATCTGGATGTCGAAGTCCGACGCCAGCCGCAGCAATTGTTTCTGGCGTTCCTCGGGCATGGTTCCGCCCAGTGGATTGCTCAGGCGCGTGGTCAGCACCAACGCTTTGATCGACCATTGATTGGCCGCCAGTTGCAAGGCTTCCAGGCTCATGCCGGTGGCG
The DNA here is from genome assembly GCF_900105155.1 of Pseudomonas prosekii. Taxonomy (NCBI): domain Bacteria; kingdom Pseudomonadati; phylum Pseudomonadota; class Gammaproteobacteria; order Pseudomonadales; family Pseudomonadaceae; genus Pseudomonas; species Pseudomonas prosekii. The sequence continues at coordinate 4,752,633 of NZ_LT629762.1, read as the reverse complement.
GGATCGCTGGGGATTTCGATGACTTTGAGGCCGAGCAGGTCGGCCAGTTGCAGCAAACCGTAATAGGTCGGCGACTCGGCAGCGATCAAATCGCCAGGCCGGGTCAGCACGCGCAATGACATCTGCAAAGCATCGACGCAGCCGTGGGTGATCACCACTTCCGACGGATCGACCACCACGCCAGCGTCGCGCATGCGAATCGCCACTTGCCGACGCAATGGCTCAAAACCTGGGCTGAACATGTAACTGAAGGCGCGCGGGCTATGGAATCGAGTGACTTTGGCCAACTGCTGATGCAGCGCGCGGACCGGCAAGTAATCGACACTCGGCACCGCCGCGCCCAGCGGAAACACGCCTTCGCGGCGCGATTCGACCAGCACTTGCTGAATGATGCTACTGCGCGTGACCAGCCCGGGACGTTCGACCCGTGCGATGTCCGGGGTCGGCGCGGTCAGGGCCGGCGTCTGGTGAACGTAGTAACCGGATTGCGGCCGAGCGCGAATCAGCCCCTGATCTTCGAGGTTGGCGTAAGCCTGCAACACCGTCGCGTGGCTGACGTTGAGCTGCGAACTCATCTTGCGCACCGAAGGCACGCGCTCCCCCGGTTGATAGACACCACGGCGGATGTCCTCGGCCAGTTGCTGAGCAATACGTTGGTAGAGCAAGAGATTGGTCATGACGCAGCACTCGATTTCACGGGCATTTTATTCTTGTGCGAAACAATACCGGAACAGTTTAGAAGTGTACGGGGACAGTTGCCACAATAGACGACGGTACAGTGCAGTGTCAGCAAAATCTGTACTGCTTTGCGAAGCGATTCACAGGCATAAAAAAACCCGGCGTGGTGCCGGGTTTCATTGGACATTGCCTTAGCGGGCAGCGCCGAGCTGGCCTTTTTCGTCGGAGAAGACAATTTCCACTCGACGATTCTGCGCACGACCTCGTTCGGAGGCGTTCGCGTCTACCGGGTATTCATCGCCATAACCTTCGACCTGAATGCGTTTGTCGTCGATGCCCAGGTCCATCAACACATCAGCCACCGACTGCGCACGGTCGCGCGACAGTTTGAGGTTTTCCTGTTTGCCGCCGGTGCTGTCGGTGTAGCCCTCGATGCGCACCACGCGTTTCGGGTTGAGCTGCAGGAACTGCACAATCTTCAACACCACACGGTTGGCCGAACTCTTCAACTCCGCTTCGCCGGTATCGAACAGCACGTCGCCCAGCGTCATCACCAGACCGCGTTCGGTCTGGGTAGTCGCCAGCGCGACGATCTGTTCTTCGAGCCATTTGCCCTGTTGCTGCACGCTGAGCAGTTTGGACTCGCGCAACGCCAGTTGCAGGCGTTGGCGCTCCAGTTCGAGCTTGGCGGCTTGTTCTTCGTTGAGCACCTGATTGGTGTGCTCGCGGGCAATTTCGCTGTAGCGCCGACTCAGGTAGGCGTAATGCACCACATCCGAACCGCTGCCCCAATAGCTGGACAGACGATCGGCGCGGGCCAGGGATTCGCCGGCGCGGATCACGTCTTTCGGCGCGATGCGCAGCACATTCGAGTCTTCCTTGACCTTCTGGAAATCGACGCTGGCCTCTTGAATGGCCGACTCGCTGTGTTGCCCGGCGCAGCCGTACAGGCTGACGCAACCGACGATGATCAGGCCGCCGATGGCGGTTTTTCCGATGACGAGGCTCATTTGGCATCTCCCAGTTGCTTGCGCAGGCGAGTGATGCGGGTATTGAGGACGTTCAACTGCTCCTGGCTCTTGAGGGTCAGGACCCGGGCTTCGGCGAGGCGCGCATCCAGTTCGGCCTGCTCGGCGCGCATGCGGGCGTGCTTGTAGGACTGGTCGGTCATGTCGCCTTGAGCGCGGGCAAACTTGTCTTCGGCCAGTTTCATCTCCGGCACGTCTTCGGCGGTGGCGCCAACGGCCTTGGCTTGTACCAGTGCCTGCTCGGTCAGGCGAATCTGTTCATTCGGCGCCGGATCGGCTGCACAACCCGCCAGAGCCAGAACGGCCAGGGCAGCGAAAAGAGGTCGAATACTCACTAAAAATCCCTACTTTTTTTGGGGTACTGGCGGGGTGCTCGGGGGTTGCTGCTGTTGCTGCGCTTTCCAACGCTCGATATTGCGTTGCAGCGCGGTCTCCGCCAGACCGGACGCGGGCAATTCTGTCATCTTTTTCGCCAGCTGTCCGCGCAACCACGGATCGTTGCAAGCCGAGTTATGCGAAACCGCGAGGTACAGGCCCGGTCGATCGACGGGTTGCTCAAACGCCAGCAAGTCGTTGCCCATGCCCAATGCCTGCGCGGCCGCCATCCCCGAGTAGCGCCCGGCGAGGACAAATTCCACCTCGCCAAGGAGCAATTTCTGAAAAGCCTGGGTAAGGTTTGGAGTACGCGTGAGGGTCAATTGCTGCTCGGCGAAAGTGCCGAATCCGCCGGTCATTCGAGACTTTTCCGACATCGCGCCGGGGTGTCCCTGCAGGTCTTTGGCTTCGCTGTAGACCAGCGTCGAGCCTTTTCGCGTCCACACCAGGTAGTCGTTTTCCAGCAGCGGCGGATGGATGTAGTCCAGGCTTTCCAGTTCGCTGAGGGTCAACGGTGCGTCGATGAGCATGTCCATGCGCCCACTGCGCACCTCGTCCAACGCCTGCGAGCGTTTGCCGGCGTAGAGCAGGTCAACCTTGATGCCCAGCTCCGCCGCCACTTGCTGCAGCAAATCGGCATTGGCGCCGATCAGTTTTTTCGGATTCTGCGGGTCTTGCCACAGGTACGGCGGCGCATCCGGGCTGCCGGTGACGACGAGGCGCTCGCACTTGCCGGCCGCGCTCGCGAACGCCGGCACCAGCGTCAGGCCCAGCAATAAAGACCAGCCATACAGGCGGCGCAGATCCATGGCGAAGCTCTCCCACTCAAATCCGAATCAAAAAAAAGCCCGACCATAAGGTCGGGCTCTTTATAAGTGAAGCCGCTGGATTAGACCAGCTTCTCCAGCTCGGGGATTGCTTCGAACAGGTCAGCGACCAGGCCGTAATCGGCCACCTGGAAGATCGGCGCTTCTTCGTCCTTGTTGATCGCAACGATCACTTTGGAGTCTTTCATGCCGGCCAGGTGCTGGATCGCGCCGGAGATACCGACCGCGATGTACAGCTGTGGCGCAACGATTTTGCCGGTCTGGCCGACCTGCATATCGTTGGGTACAAAACCTGCGTCGACTGCCGCGCGGGAAGCGCCAACAGCAGCGCCCAGCTTGTCGGCCAGAGCGTACAGGTGTTTGAAGTTGTCGCCGTTCTGCATGCCGCGACCGCCGGAAACGACGATTTTGGCAGCGGTCAGTTCCGGACGATCGGACTTGGCCAGTTCTTCGCCAACGAAGCTCGAGATCGCAGCATCATGAGCAGCGCCCACGGCTTCAACAGCCGCCGAACCACCCTCGGCGGCAACCGGGTCGAAACCGGTCGCGCGCACGGTGATCACTTTGATCGCAGCGGTCGATTGCACGGTAGCGATGGCGTTACCGGCGTAGATCGGGCGCTTGAAGGTGTCAGCGCTTTCGACCGAGATGATCTCGGAGATCTGGTCAACATCCAGCTGAGCGGCAACGCGCGGCAGGATGTTTTTGCCGTTGGAAGTCGCGGCAGCCAGGATGTGGCTGTAGCCCTTGCCCAACTCTGCAACCAGTGGAGCAACATTTTCCGGCAGCTGATGCGCGTAAGCGGCATTGTCAGCGTTCAGGACTTTGCTCACGCCAGCGATTTTCGCAGCGGCTTCAGCCACGGCGCCAGCGCCCTGACCGGCTACCAGCACGTGGATGTCGCCGCCGATTTTGGCAGCAGCAGCCACGGTGTTCAGCGTGGCCGGAGCCAGCACTTTGTTGTCGTGTTCAGCAATAACCAAGATAGTCATTTAGATTACCTTCGCTTCGTTCTTGAGTTTTTCAACCAGTTCAGCCACCGACTTGACCTTGATACCCGCGCTGCGTGCAGCAGGCGCTTCGACTTTCACGGTCTTGTTGGTGGAGGCGGTGGAAACGCCCAAAGCGTCCGGAGTCAGCACTTCGAGAGGCTTCTTCTTGGCTTTCATGATGTTTGGCAGGGACGCATAACGCGGCTCGTTCAAACGCAGGTCGGTGGTGACGATGGCCGGCAGTTTCAGGGAAACTGTCTGCGCGCCGCCGTCGATTTCGCGAGTTACGGCAACGCTGTCGCCCGACACTTCGACTTTCGAGGCGAAAGTGCCTTGGCCGTAGCCGCTCAATGCAGCGAGCATCTGGCCAGTCTGGTTGTTGTCGCTGTCGATCGCTTGTTTGCCAAGGATCACCAGCTGTGGCTGTTCCTTGTCGACAACGGCTTTCAACAGTTTGGCAACGGCCAGGGAAGTCAGATCTTCAGCGGATTCGACGAGGATGGCGCGGTCGGCACCCAGAGCCAGCGCGGTGCGCAGTTGCTCTTGAGCGGTGGACGGGCCGATGGAGACGACGACGATTTCAGTCGCAACACCTTTCTCTTTCAGGCGTACGGCTTCTTCCACTGCGATTTCGCAGAACGGGTTCATCGACATCTTCACGTTGGCGAGGTCGACGCCGGAATTGTCCGCCTTGACGCGAACCTTGACGTTGTAATCAACAACGCGTTTGACAGCTACAAGAACCTTCATGGATTCCTCGTTACTCTCCGGTGAAAAGAAAGTCGCCTAGGCGAACCTGGCGGTTGATGCTCGTGGGCGCAAGGGCACCTCTAAAAACGCTGGCATCCGAACGGGGTGACACGGCTCGCGTTGTTGATGACCGTTCGTCAGTGGTGACTGACGAGTCATTCAATCTTGCGGCGTGTAAACTGCGCGCCAAATCATCGTTGCGCATCACCTTGTACTGCCATCGCCCTGTCTTTAGAGGTGCTCTTGAAGCCAACAGTCAGCCTACGGCGAGCGCAAAACCGCCCGTATCTTGACCGGAACGCCTATTCCGGTCAATACGGCAAAATGGCCAGTCATAAGCCGCGTGACTTTGATTTCTCTGGCTTGGAGCCGATTCAAACAAACGTTTGTATTGGACGCTAGGAGTGGTGTAGATATAATGCGCCACCTAGAGAGAAAGGTGGTTCATCGATTGTCCTTTTCCAGCCTTGCGCCGGAGTTCCTGGATACGACGCCAAACCTCCAATTAGAAAAAAAACTGTTGAGCCTTGAGTAGGAGATAGCCTGTGGAACGCGAATACATGGAATTCGACGTGGTCATCGTCGGTGCCGGCCCCGCTGGTCTTTCCGCCGCCTGCCGCTTGAAGCAGAAGGCCGCCGAAGCCGGTAAGGAAATCAGCGTCTGCGTGGTCGAAAAAGGCTCCGAAGTCGGTGCTCACATCCTGTCTGGTGCGGTGTTCGAACCGCGCGCCCTGAACGAATTGTTCCCGGACTGGAAAGAACTTGGCGCACCGCTGAACACGCCAGTCACCCGCGACGACATCTTCGTTCTGAAGAACGCCGACAGCGCGCAGAAAATCCCCGACCTCTTTGTGCCCAAGACCATGCACAACGAAGGCAACTACATCATCTCCCTGGGCAACCTGTGCCGCTGGCTCGCTCAGCAGGCCGAGAACCTCGGCGTGGAAATCTACCCAGGCTTCGCTGCGCAGGAAGCCCTGTTCGACGAGAACGGCGTGGTTCGCGGGATCATCACTGGCGACCTCGGCGTTGACCGCGAGGGTCATCCGAAAGAAGGCCTGTACACCCCGGGCATGGAACTGCGTGGCAAGTACACGTTGTTCGCCGAGGGTTGCCGTGGCCACATCGGCAAGCAGCTGATCAAGCGCTTCAACCTCGACAGCGACGCCGACGCCCAGCACTACGGCATCGGCCTGAAAGAAATCTGGGAAATCGATCCGGCCAAGCATCAGCCAGGCCTGGTGGTGCACACCGCCGGCTGGCCGCTGGACATCATGGGTTCCGAGAACACCGGTGGCTCCTTCCTTTATCACCTGGAAAACAATCAGGTGGTCGTCGGCCTGATCGTCGATCTGTCCTACAGCAACACTTACCTGTCGCCGTTCGACGAATTCCAGCGCCTCAAGCATCACCCGGTGCTCAAGCAATATCTGGAAGGTGGCAAGCGCATCAGCTACGGCGCTCGCGCAATCTGCAAGGGCGGCCTGAATTCGCTGCCGAAAATGGTCTTCAAGGGCGGCGCGCTGATCGGTTGCGATCTGGGCACGCTGAACTTTGCCAAGATCAAGGGCAGCCACACCGCGATGAAGTCCGGCATGCTCGCCGCGGAATCGGTTGCCGAGGCGCTGTTCGCCGAGAAGGATGGCACCGAAGAGCTGACCACTTACGTCGACGCGTTCAAGAAGAGCTGGCTCTACGACGAATTGTTCGCCAGCCGCAACTTCGGCCCGGCGATCCACAAGTTCGGCGCGATTGTCGGCGGTGGTTTCAACTGGCTCGACCAGAACATCTTCGGCGGCAAACTGCCGTTCACCTTGCACGACGACAAGCCGGATTACGCGTGCCTCAAGCTCGCCGCCGACTGCAAGAAGATCGACTACCCGAAACCGGACGGCAAACTCAGCTTCGACAAACTCAGCTCGGTGTTCATCTCCGGTACCAACCATGAAGAAGAACAACCTTGCCACTTGAAGCTGACCGACCCGAGCATCCCGATCAGCAAGAACCTGCCGCTGTACGATGAGCCCGCCCAGCGTTACTGCCCGGCCGGCGTGTACGAAGTGGTGACCAAGGAAGACGGCGAGAAGCGCTTCCAGATCAACGCCCAGAACTGTGTTCACTGCAAGACCTGCGACATCAAGGACCCTGCACAGAACATCACTTGGGTAGCACCGGAAGGCTCCGGCGGCCCGACTTACCCGAACATGTAAGCGCGACGCCCTAACATCAAGGCTCCCGGAATGGGGGCCTTTTTGTTGTGTGCGGTTCACTCCACGCCGCAATCCCCCTGTAGGAGTGAGCCTGCTCGCGATAGCAATCCATCATTCAATATCAATGCAGGCTGACCCACCGCGATCGCGAGCAGGCTCACTCCTACAGGGTTAACGATCCATCAGGCAGCGCGCTCATCGCCGGGGCTGCGCTCAAAGTAGCGCTTATATTCGCGACTGAATTGCGACGTACTCTGATACCCGACCCGATGCGCAACCTGCGCCACGCCCAAGCCCTCCGACAGCAATAACTGCTGCGCTTTCAGCAAGCGCAATCGCTTCAGGTACTGCACCGGCGACAACAACGTGCTGCGCTTGAAATGCTCGTGAAACGTCGACGCACTCATGTTCGCGCAACTGGCCAGCGTCTCGACATTCAACGGCTCGGTGAAATGCCCGTGCAAATGGTTGAGCGACGCCGCGATCCGCGCGAACTGCCCCTGCTGCTCCACCAGCGCCCGTAGCACATCGGCCTGCGGACCGCGCAACGCGACGAACAACAACTCACGCAGCCGCGCCTGGCCCATGATCCGGGATTCCAGAGGATCGTGCAGGCAGCGCAACAACCGCTCCGCGCAACCGCGCATCTCATCATCGAGCACCGCCGAGGTCATCGACTCCAGCGTCTGCACCGCAATATTGCGCCCCGGCAGCAAGCCCATCGCCAGCACCAATTCGCCGAGCAGCACGCGGTCAATCGCGATTGAAAGGCCCAGCATCGGCCCTTCGGCGGCGGCAAAGGTTTCGCACTCGAACGGCACCGGCAACGCCTGAATCAGGTAATGCCCGGCGCCATATTCGAGCGTGCGCGGGCCCAGGTAGGCCAATTTGCTGCCCTGAACGATGATCACCAGGCTCGGCTCGTAGATTTGCGGGCCACGCGCGACGTCGCAACTGGCGCGCAATACCTGCACGCCAGGCAACAACGTCGGCGCGAAGCCGTCGCGGGTGGTCAGCGGCTGCAGCAGTGAAACCAACGTGGCGTTGGCGTCGAGATGGCGGGTCAACAGCATGGGCAAGTCTTCACACAAAAGTTGCAGATTTCGGGATGAAAGCATCATCGCAGGTCTGTCGCGTTATGCGACCAATCAAAGGCGCATGCCGGAGGATTAGGCATGACACCCGGAGGAATCGTCATGGCTGATAACCGCCTCGCCCCGCAAAATGGCACGCCTCAACTGTCACTGCTTTTGCGAGGTTCTGCATGTACACCGCTATCGGATACGCCGCCCAGTCGGCTACCACTCCCCTCGCCCCGGTCAAATTCGAACGCCGCAGCCCTCGGGCCGACGACGTTGCCATCGACATTCTGTACTGCGGCGTCTGCCACTCCGACATTCACCAGGCGCGCAACGAGTGGGGCATTGCCGTTTACCCACTGATGCCCGGCCACGAGATCGTAGGCAAAGTTACCGCCGTCGGTGCGAACGTGACCAAACACAAAATCGGCGACTTGGTTGGCGTCGGTTGCATGGTCGATTCCTGCCGCAGTTGCGAAGCCTGCCAGGCTGATCTCGAGCAATACTGCCTCGAAGGTCCGACCATGACTTACGCCACGCCGGACCGCGTCGATGGCAGCAACACCATGGGCGGTTACTCCGACAGCATCGTCGTCAGCGAGCATTTCGTGGTGCGCATCCCGGAAAAACTCGACTTGGCCAGCGCCGCGCCGATCCTCTGCGCCGGCATCACCACCTACTCGCCGCTCAAGCACTACGGCGTCAAGGCTGGCGACAAAGTCGGGATTCTCGGCATGGGCGGCCTCGGCCACATGGGCATCAAGTTCGCCAAAGCGATGGGCGCCGAAGTCACCCTGTTCACCCGTTCGGCGAGCAAGGCTGAGGAAGGTCGTCGCCAGGGCGCGGACCACGTGATCGTGTCCACCGATGCTGAACAGATGAAGGCTGCCGCCGGACATTTCGACTTCCTGCTGGATACCATTCCGGTGCAGCACGACCTCAATCCGTACCTCGATACCCTGCGTTTCGACGGCGTGCACATTCTGGTTGGCTTGATCGAACCGGTTGATCCACCGGTCCACGCCGGCAAACTGGTGATGAGCCGCCGCGTACTTGCCGGTTCGTTGATCGGTGGCGTCGCCGAAACCCAGGAAGTGCTGGATTTCTGCGCCGAACACGGCATCACCTGCGACATCGAAATGCTCGACATCCATCAGATCAACGAAGCGTTCACCCGCATGATTGCCGGTGACGTGAAGTACCGCTTCGTGATCGACATGGCGACACTCAAGGTCTGATCAAACTTTAGCGCCTCAGACTTTCAAACCAAGCTCCGCTGATAGCCGAGCTGTGACCCCTTTGATCAGGGGAATCAGCTCGGCCATTTTTTCCAGCGGCATGTACGGCACGGTGCTGGCGATGCTGATCCCGGCAACAATGCGCTTGCTGGCATCACGAATCGGCGCTGCAACACAGCGGATCGACGGCTCGTTGTCCTCCAGGTCGAACGCGTAACCGCCCGCCACGTACTCAACCATGCGCTGCTGAAACTGCTCCCAGGATTGCTCGGGGTGCAGCGGCCAGAACTGATTTTTCCCACCCGCCGGCAAGCTCACGTCGTACAGACGTTTCCAGTCTTGCTGCGAATCATCGAGCATCAACGCCTTGCCAATGCCGGTGCGCGCCAACGGCATGCGATGGCCAACCCGCGAACGCATTTCCGGGCCATTGCGCCCCGGATTCTTGTGCAGGTACAGCACCTCGTCGCCCTCGCGAATCGCCAGGTGCACGGTGTCGCCAGTCAACGCCGACAACTCATCCAGATACGGCCCGGCCAACGTCACCAGCGGCAATTCCTCGCGCGCCTGGAAACCCAGTTCGATCAACTTCGGCCCCAGCAGATAACCGATTTGCGGCACTACCCGCAGGTAACGTTCGTCCACCAGGCAACTGGCGAGGCGATGCGTGGTGCTGCGCGTGGTGCCGATCAGCCGGGCAATTTCCTTGAGATCGCGCGCGCCACTGGCCACGGCCTGGACCACACCCAGACCACGAAGCAGAGTCTGGGTGCCGGTCGGCGCGGCGTCCTTGGCGATTTTTGGGGCGTCTTCCTGCATATCCAGCCTTTACCGTTGAGCGAGGGAACGGGCGGCATTATGGTCGCCCGATGGCGGCGACTACAACTCGATACGCTCGACCTTGCCCACCAGCAGCACGTAGGAAAGTGCACCGATCAATGCGAGCACCGCGATGTAGGTGATCGCCGGGGCAAACGAATCGCCGGTCGCGAGGAACCCGATGACAATCGGCGTGGTGATCGCCGACAGGTTGCCGATGAAGTTGAACACCCCGCCGGTCAAGCCGAGCAAGCGCGCCGGGGCCAATGTCGAGACCAGCGACCAAGTGATCGAAGCCAGGCCGTTACCGAAGAACGCCAACGCGAGGAAGGCAATCACCAGCGGCGTCGATTCGACGAAGTTGGCGCCGATGATCGAGGTCGAAATCAGCAGCCCGCCAATGATCGGCAACTTGCGCGCGAACCCGACGCTGTAGCCGCGACGAATCAAAAAGTCGGAAAAGAACCCGGAACACAGCACACCGACGAATGCCGCGAGAAACGGCAACGAGGCCAGCAGGCCGGACTTGATGAAGTCCATGCCACGATATTTCACCAAGTAGGTCGGGAACCATGTGAGGAAAAACCACAACGTCGAATTGAGGCAGAACTGGCCGAGGTAAATGCCCCAGAGTTTGCGTTTGCTGAGGACGATGCCGAGGTCGATCCAGCTGAATTTTGCCTTGGCTTTTGCGGTGTCAGCCTGGATGTCGACCAAGCCGCCGCCCTCGCGGATCAAGTCGATTTCAGCGTCGTTGGCGCCTTTGAAATCCCGCGGTTCGCGATACACCGCGTACCAGATCACCGCCCAGATAATGCCGACCACGCCGGTGCTGACGAACACCATGTGCCAGCCGAATTCATGCTGTAACCAGGCCAATACCGGCGTCAGGAACGCCAGCCCGACAAACTGCCCGGAGGTGTAGAAACCGATGGCCGTGGCGCGCTCGCGCTCGGGGAACCAGGTGGTGACTACGCGGCTGTTGATCGGATACGCCGGGGCTTCCAGCGCGCCGACCGCCATGCGCAGCACGAACAACGCGATGAAACTGCCGGCGAAACCGAGCATCACCGTGGCAATCGACCAGAGCAGCAAGGCGACGCTGTAGAGAATCCGTGGTGGCACGCGATCCACCAGCCAGCCGCCGGGGATTTGCATGGCGGCGTAGGTCCAGCCGAATGCGGAGAAGATCAGACCGACGTGGATCGGGTCGATGCCCAGCTCGCTGGTCAGCGCCGGGGCGGCAATCGACAGGTTGCTGCGGTCGAGGTAGTTGATCACTACGGTGATAAACAGCAGCACCATGATGAAAAAACGCTTGCGGCTGGGCGTCACCAACGACGCCTGCCCGGTGAGGGTTTGCGGTTGCATGAGGGATGCCTCTTCTTATGTTTATTGAGGTCAATGGGGCGCAATACTTCCTGTAGGAGCGAGGCTTGCCCGCGAAGGCGTCAGCACTAACGCCTAGGAAAGTCAGGTAGACCGAGGAGTCAACTTCGCGGGCAAGCCTCGCTCCTACAGGGGTGGTGTTGGGTCAGACAGAACTCACCACTCGGCAAAGCTGCCATCGGCATGGCGCCAGATCGGGTTGCGCCAGCGGTGGCCGACGGCTGCACGTTCGATCACGTATTCCTCGTTGATCTCGATGCCCAAACCCGGTCCGTTGGGAATCTTCACGAAGCCTTTGTCGTAATCGAACACCCGCGGATCTTTCACGTAATCGAGCAGGTCATTGCTCTCGTTGTAGTGAATGCCCAGGCTCTGTTCTTGAATGAACGCGTTGTAGCAAACCGCGTCCAGTTGCAGGCACGCCGCCAGCGCAATCGGGCCCAGCGGGCAGTGCAGCGCCAGCGCCACGTCGTAGGCTTCGGCCATGTTGGCAATCTTGCGGGTTTCGGTGATGCCGCCAGCGTGCGACGCATCGGGCTGGATGATGTCGACGTAACCTTCGCTCAGCACACGCTTGAAATCCCAGCGCGAGAACAACCGCTCGCCCAAGGCAATCGGCGTGCTGGTCAGCGGCGCCAGTTCTTTCAGCGCTTCGTAGTTTTCGCTGAGCACCGGCTCTTCGATGAACATCAATTTGTACGGGTCGAGTTCCTTCATCAGCACCTTGGCCATGGGTTTGTGCACCCGGCCATGGAAGTCGACGCCGATGCCGACGTTCGGCCCGACCGCGTCACGCACGGCAGCGACGTTGGCCAACGCGAGGTCGACTTTCTCGAAGGAATCAAGGAATTGCAGCTCTTCGGTGCCGTTCATTTTCACCGCAGTGAAACCACGCTCGACCGCTTCCTTGGCCGCGCGCGCCGTGTCGGCTGGGCGGTCGCCGCCAATCCACGAATACACGCGAATCTTGTCGCGCACCTGGCCCCCGAGCAGGTCGCTGACCGATACACCCAACGCCTTGCCCTTGATGTCCCACAACGCCTGATCGATGCCGGCCAGTGCGCTCATGTGGATCGCGCCGCCACGGTAGAAACCGCCGCGATAGAGCACAGTCCAGATGTCTTCGATGTTGCGTGGGTCTTTGCCGATCAGGTAGTCGGACAATTCCTCGACGGCAGCCGCGACGGTGTGGGCGCGGCCCTCGACCACGGGCTCGCCCCAACCGATCACGCCTTCGTCGGTTTCGATCTTGAGGAAGCACCAGCGCGGCGGGACGATGAAGGTCGTGAGTTTGGTGATTTTCATCTCTGCTCTCTTTTGTAAATGCAGCTTTTATTAGAGGTAGCGCGCTCGGCGCCAAAACTTCTCAGCTCAGGGCTTTCCATGCCGCGACGTAGGCCTTGGCATTGGCCGCCACTTGCTCGGCGGTCATGCCCGGTTTGAACAATCCTGATCCGAGGCCGAAGCCTTTGACCCCGGCGTCGATAAACACCTGCATGTTGTCCGGCGTGATGCCGCCAACCGGCGCCAGAATGGTCCCGGCCGGCAGCACCGCGAGCCAGGCCTTCACAACGGCGGGGCCCATTTGTTCGGCGGGGAACATCTTCAACACGTCCGCACCTTCGGCCAACGCGGCGAAGGCTTCGGTCGGCGTCGCCACACCCGGCGACAGGAACAGCCCGGCAGCTTTCGCCGCGCGCAACACCTTGGGATCGCTGTGCGGCATGACGATCACTTGGCCGCCCGCCGCTTTCACTTGCTCGACTTGCTCCGGCGTCAGCACCGTGCCCGCGCCGATCAGGCAATCGGCGGGCAATGTACTGCGCAGGATGCGGATACTTTCGTACGGCTCAGGGGAATTGAGCGGCACTTCAATGACGCGAAATCCGGCGGCATACAGGACCTCGCCGATAGCGGCCGCTTCTTCAGGGCGCAGGCCGCGCAAAATTGCGATCAGGCCGTTTTGCGCCAGGGCTTGCTTGAGCATCTCAGACCTCCAGTCAGGTTTAACGCGATGGGGTGTTTTTGATCAGTCCGGCCGCGACCGCCAACTGCCACAACCCCCGTTCGGTGGCTTGTTCGGCCAGCGTCACGCGGGCGAAACCACAGGCATCGAGGGCACGGCTGTAGCGAGCACAGAGTTGGGAGTTGCCAATCAGGATGATCGACGGCAGATGCACGCTGTTGCGCCGGCGCCGTTGCACGTTGGCCAGCGCCGACAGTTCATGGCCGATCAACAGCCCGGACAGGTAATCCGCTTGCGCGGTGGCACTGAGTTCACCGGTCAGGCCCAGGCTGCGCGCGCTGAACAGCGTCGACAAAGGGCCGATCTCGCCGTCCGCCGACAACGCCACTTGCACGCCGCGATCAAACGCAACGCCGTCGAACGAGGCGCCCTGTTGCTGGGTGCGCCCGAGAATGCTGTGTTCGCTGAGCACGGCAAAGATTTCGCCGGTCATGAACGTGTCGAAATGCACGATGCAGCCGTCGGCGACTTCCACCCATTTCGAGTGACTGCCCGGCAGGCCGATCAACAAGTCGTTGCCCGCCTCGACCGGCAAGCTCTGCAACACACCGAGGACCTGGGTTTCTTCGCCGCGCATCACATTCGGCAGACGCGAACGCTGAATCACGCCCGGCACGATGTGCACATCGATACCGCGAAGACTGCGAACCGTTTGTAGGGAATTTCCGAGATTGGCGACGTTCGCCGGCGTGTCGCCGTAGGCCGCTTCACGCCAACCCTGGGCGCTGCCGACCATGCCACAGGCAATCACCGGCAAATCGGCTTGAGCGTCGAGCCAATCACCGCAAGCCTCGTCGAAGGCCAGTTCAAAACCGTCAGCGCATTGCCGACCGTTGATGATTCGCGGCGTGCGTGGCAACTGCATGATCCCGGACGACAGCGACCGCTGTTCCAGCACCTGGCCACCCGCACCGAGTTTGTAAGCACGTAATGAGGTTGTCCCCCAATCGAGCGCGATCAATTGCGCCAGCATCGCTTCACCTGTTCTGTTTATTGGCAGTGAGTGAGCCGGACTATAAACCCTCTAAGGATGAAATCTCAATATGTAATTAACGCTCCCATATAGTGGGACGAAGGCAAAAAAATCGCAGCGCGGTGTATCTCCTCAGGAATGTGCAGATCCTCAGGAATGACCGAACGCTGCGACTGGGTAACCGTGCATCGCCAACCTTGGGTAGATTCGCGCAGATTAACCCTCGGCAAACTCGCGCAACACCGCGCCATCCATCCGATACCGCACCCACTCTTCCTGCGGTTGCGCACCGAGGGATTTGTAGAACTCGATCGCCGGTTTGTTCCAGTCCAGCACGCTCCACTCGAAGCGCCCGCAGTCATTGGCGCAGGCGATTTTTGCGAGGTGGCGCAGCAGAGTCTTGCCGGCGCCGCCGCCACGTTGCTCGGGGGTGATGTAGAGGTCTTCGAGGTACAGGCAGTTGCTGCCGAGCCAGGTCGAGTAACTGAAGAAAAACACCGCGAAGCCGATTGGCATGCCATCGCGCAGGCAGATCAGCCCGTGGGCGGTGGCGCCTTCGCTGAACAGGCTGCGCTGGATGTCGGCGACGCTGGCGATGACTTCGTGGCGGGCACGTTCGTAGTCGGCCAGCTCAGTGATGAAACCGAGAATTTGCGGTGCATCGCTGGGGGTCGCCGGGCGGATTTCGATCGTCATGGACGTGCCTTGTCTGCAGAGGAAAACGCCATATTAAGTCGCCGATCAAGCTGTGGCGAGGGAGCTGGCTGCCGTCAGTTGCGCAGCAGCCGTATGATGGGCAGCGCCGTGGCCAGTGAAATACCACGTTGCATAAAACCGGTCGCCTTGTGCGACTCAGCGCGAGCAAGCTCGCTCGCTGTCAATGCGCTTTCAATTCCGGAAAGGATTTCATGACTGACACCGCTTTCGCCCCACTGCAATCGCTTGCCGACACGCTGCTGCCCCACGCGCTGGAACCCGGCGAGGACGGCGCACATGACTTGTCGCACTTGCAGCGCGTGTGGCACAACGTGCGCCTTATTCAGGCGCAGGAAGGTGGGGATTTGCCGGTGATGCTCGCCGCGACGTTGCTGCATGACTGCGTGGCGGTCGAGAAGAATTCGCCGCTGCGCTCCCAGGCTTCCCGGCTGGCGGCGGAGAAAGCCAGCGCCCTGCTCACCTCGCTGGATTGGCCAGCCGCCGAGGTCAGCGCGGTCAACCATGCCATCGAAGCGCACAGCTTTTCCGCCAACATCACGCCGACCACCCTCGAAGCAAAAATCGTCCAGGATGCCGACCGCCTCGACTCACTCGGCATGCTTGGCGTGGCCAGAACGTTCTACACCGCCGGGCGCATGGGCAGCGCGCTGTACGACCCCTTCGACCCCGAGGCCAAGGCAAGGGACTACGACGACAAGCGCTTTTGCCTCGATCATTTCCAGACAAAACTGCTGCACCTGGCGGACGGTTTCCAGACGCCCACCGGGCAACATCTGGCGCAGCTTCGGCACCAGCGACTCAAGGGTTTCATGGAGTTGTTCAAGGAAGAAATCGGCGTTGCCTGAGGCTGTTTTCAGCGCGCGCCCAACCTACCGTTCGTCGCTCATCAGGCACCAATCGAAAACCGCGGCGGACCAATATCAGGTAAGGACTCGAATAATTAGGAGACGACACCATGATCATGTCCAGGCTGACTACTCTCGCTCTCGCTGCTCTGCTGTCCACCGGCGCGTTCGCCGCCACCGCTACTTCCGGCACCGGCCCGACCGACCCGGTCGAGAAACCCAAGGCTCCTGCGCTGCAAACTGCGCCAGGCTTGAACACTGACGGCTCCGGCGTTGACAGCAGCATGCCACCTGCCACGGGCACCGACCCGCGTCTGAAAGGCAACGACACTGGCCGCCAGGGCGGAGCAGGCATGCCGGAGACCGGTGCATCCGATAATGCCGGCACCGGCACCAGCTCGAAAACCACCACCGGTGGTTCGGGCTCGGAAGGTGCGGGCAAATAGTTCGCCGACGCGAGCGCCGCAACACTTGATTCACATCCACACCCTGTTTTATAGCCACACCCTATCCACATCCATGAAGAGGTATCCATGAACGTTGATAAAAACCTGGAAAAAGAAGTATTGACCCGCCTGCTGCACGCTCACCCAAGTGGTTTGGGCAAGGAGGTTCTGGACAATTACCGGGGGGAAAAAGTCGTGGCCAGCGCCCTCGCCGCCCTGCAGGATCGCGGGCTGATCCACCACGGCCATGTCACGTGCAATGAGGCCGGCGAACATTCGCTGAACCTGCCGATCAAGTTGAGTGCTGCGGGCGTCGAAGCGGCGCGCAAGCTGGACAGCTAAATCGCTTGATCCAGAATCGCAGTCCCGCGGGGCTGCGATTTTTTTGTAGGTTTTGATGGCCCCTTCGCGGGCAAGCCTCGCTCCTACAGAGATCGTGCGACATGCGGATTGCATAACGCACAACCCCTGTAGCAGCGAGGCTTGCCCGCGAAGGCGTCAGGCCTGACAGCTCGTAACTAAAGGTTTAACCCTCAGCACAGCGGGTAATTAAACCGGTCGATCACTTTCGAATACTTACCGTTGTAGCGCATCGCCGCATCACGAATAGTCGAATGCGTCATGCGCGCCATCTGGGTTTCTTCGCCCTTGTACTTGCCATCCTTGACGTCTTTGATCAGCGAACGCGACTGGCCGATGAAATCGTTGATTTCCATCATGCCGCCGCTGCAGCTCTTGCCGGACTTGGCCGACTGCTCGGTGATTTTCTTGTTCCAGCCGTCAGCGGTTTCAGCCACTTGCGCCAGGGACTTCTCGAAAGCCTCCAGAGCCTTGGCGTCGTTCGGTGCGGCGAACAACTCGCTGGCATCGGAGCTGTTGACCTTGCCGTAGTAGATCATCCCGGCGCGGTAGTACTCGGCGCTGTCCTTCGGCGCTTTTTCGAACGCTTCCTTGGTCAGTGCCTGATCACGATCGCCCAAGCCTTTGTAGAACGCCTGTTCCTTCTCCGCGACCACGGTCAGCGCCGCCAGGTAATCCTTGCTCAACGCACGCGCCTTGTCGCCGTTGTCAGCCAGGTAGCCCTTGGAGTCGGCGTAGTTGTTCAGCTCATGGCTCAACGGCGACAAGGTTTTCAGCGCAGCGGAGAAGTCTTTGGCAGCGGCATCGATTTCCACAATCGGGGTGTCGATGGCCAGCGCGGTATCGAGGTTTTTCGCCGAGCGATCAACCCAGATGTCGTTCTCGATTCGCATCGACGTCGGCGCTTCCTTGCCTTCCAGCAGCGGCATTTGCCCGGTCAGGTAGTTTTCCTGCGCTTCGGAGAACGACGTGGTCAGGCTGTTAGCCACTTCGACGTACAGATTGTACTTTTCGATTTGCAGCTGCTCGGCGGCGCTTTGGCCAGGCTCGGCACTGGCGGTCGCTTCGGGCTTTTTATCTCCGCAACCGGCAAGCAACACCGAAGCGGCGACCAGCGTCGCGGCAAACATCATCCGGAAATTCACTTTCTGTTCCATAAAAACTTCTCTTCCATAAAAAAACGCGGCGGGCCATGCATGGCTTGCCGGGGTGGTATTTAGGGGCTAAAGGGGGGCTTACGGGGGAGGATTGCAACGGGGACTCGCTCCTTGAGTGTAAGAAATGGCCTGACAGGTTGTCAGACGCGTCCCCATCCTGGGGGCGCGTATTGTGCGAATTTTCCTACGGGATAGCAAATGGCCTCGATCCAGATCTGGCCCACGCGCACCGCAAATCCCTGTAGGAGCAAGGCTTGCCCGCGAAGGCGTGCGCTCAGTCGGCGCCCGCCTCGCGGATCAGCGCATCCACCTCAACCGAACCCGGCGCCGTCGCCGGCCCCCAGCGCGTCACGGCCAGCGCCGCAGCCGCATTCGCCCGGCGTGCCGCTTCGAGCGCCGGCAGACCTTGCGCCAATCCGGCGACAAACACCCCGGCGTGCGCATCCCCGGCGCCATTGCTGTCCACCGCTTCAACCTTGAACCCTGGCACATGCTGACGTTCGCCACTTTGACTGATCCAGCAACCCTGCGGCCCATCGCGCACTACCATCAACACTTCGGCCGGCAGATGCTGCGCCAGGCGCGTCAATGCTTCGGCAATGTCCGATGCGCCGGTAAAACGCAGGGCCTCGACAGTGTTGCTGGTCCACAGATCAATGCGCGGCAGCAGCGCATTCATCAGCGGCTCATCTGGCGAAGCCACCAGCGGGCCCGGATCAAAAATCACCTTGATCGCCTTCGGCAAGCTCAGCACCCAATCGACCAACGCCTGCGCCTTGCCGACGTGCAGCAAGCTATAGCCGCTGACATACACGTAATCCCCCGCCTCGGCGGCAACACCGGCCAGATCCTCAGCGTTCAGCTCGCCCTCGGCGCCGATGTAGGAAATGAAACTGCGTTCCGCCGACGCATCAGTGACCGCGACGCACAGACCGGTGTCGCGCTCGGCTTTCGCGGCGATGCCGATCTGAATGCCTTCAGCCTGCATCGCCTCGCGCGCCAGATCGCCAAAACGCCCGGTGCCATGCCGGCCGAGGTAGACCACCGGCAAACCATTACGCTGCGCGGCGGCCATCACATTAAAACCGCCACCGGCCTCGAAACTGGCGGATTGCGCCAACACATCGCCGCCGGCCTGGGGCAATTTATCCACGGCCATGACCAGATCGATGATGACCTGGCCGGTGTGCAACAGTTTAGGCATGAGCATTCTCGTTCAGTGCAGCGCGACGATCCCTGGCCCCGCCGAGTACAAAATAGATCCCGCCGGCGACCAAAAACGTCACCACCCAGCCGAGGCCGTTATGCCCCAGCCACGAGTCGGACAGGACGCCGCGGAACCAGATATTTTCAGCGGTGGTGCCAATGGTGGTGAAACTGAAACCCAGCACAATTGCCACCGCCCACGCGCCGAACGCCCGCCACTCGACGCCGCCGCGATACCAATAAGCGCTGCTCGGGCTGACGTCCAGCAAGTCGGTCGGGCTGTAGTAATGACGGTGAATCAGGTCAACGACGAAGATCCCGACCCACGCGGTGATCGGCACCGCCAGCAGGGAAATGAAGGTAATGAACGGGCCGTAGAAGCTGTCGGCGATCAGCATGAAGTAAATCGAACCGGCGAAAATCGCGACGATATCGACCACCACCGCGTACACGCGCGGCACCTTCAAGCCAAGGGTCAGCGTGGTCAGGCCGGCCGAGTACACCGACAGGTTGTTCGACAGCAGCAACCCGCCGAACGCGGTGATCAGGTACGGCACGGCCATCCAGGTCGGCAGCATGTCGCGGATCGCGATGATCGGGTCAGTGGCTTGCGCCAAGTCGCTGTTGCCGACCGACAGTAAACCGCCGAGGGTGATCAGCAACACCAGCGGAATCCCCGCGCCGAACGCCGCCGAAGCGACCAGGCGCATGGCTTTGACGCTTTTATGCTGGTAGCGCGACATGTCTGCGCCAGCATTCGCCCAACCGATGCCAGTGCCGGCGGCCATGGTGCCGACGCCGATGATCATCGCGCTCAGTGGCGCCGGGGTGGCGTTGAACACCGCGCTCCAGTCGATGGTCGCGCAGAGAAAACCACCGACCAGAATGTTCAGCGCGCCGAACACGTAAGTCGCCCACTTCTGGATCACCAGCAGCGTCGCGTGGCCGAGGCCGGAGACGGACAAGGTCAGCAACACGAAGATCGCGATGAAGATCAGCGTCAGCACCGGCGCGCTTTTCGCCTGTACCGGCGAGCCGAACAGGATCGAGCACAGCGACAGCAACACGAACGCGGCGGTGGTGGTGTTGACGGTTTCCCAACCGAGGCGCGACATCAGCGAAACCACGGTCGGGCCGATGTTGCCGCGCACGCCGAAGATAGCGCGCGATAGGGTCAGGCTCGGCGCGCGGCCACGTCGGCCAGCGATGGAGATGATCCCGACCACGGTGAACGAGCCGGCGGCGCCGAGGATCGCGACGATGATCGCCTGCCAGATCGCCAAGCCGCGAAACGCGACCAGGGTGGCGCCCAGCGGCAAGCCGAGAATCGAGATGTTGGCGGCAAACCAGACCCAGAACAGTTGCAGCGGATGCCCGTTGCACTCACTTTCGGGCACCGGTTCGATGCCGCGGGTTTCCAGTTGCCCGGCGCTTTGCCCGGCGTTGGTTGAACTCATGAAGGATGCTCCTGTTGCCATTTTTGTGGTTGTAGGCATTTTCGAAGACGCGATGACATCCCGGCCGTCCGGGCCGAATGGGTGCGTTCCGTTGCGGGTGAAAATTCAGGTAGGCGGTGCGGCTATCGCGAGCAGGCTCACTCCTACAGGGGATTTGTGTCGTTTGCAGATCCAGTGTGGGAGCGAGCTTGCTCGCGATGAGGCCCGCCCAGTCAACGCAAGGCCAACAGCCCCTGCACCAACGGTTGCAGCTCCAGGCCATTGACGCTTTTGACCTTGTCGATCAACGCCACCGGCCAGCTCTCCAGACCCAGGCAGGCCCCGAGCATGGCGCCGAGAATCGCTGCGATGGTGTCCGTGTCGCCGCCCAGGCTGGCGGCCATGCACAGCGCTTCAAACGCATTCATTTCCCCGATCGCCACTTGCTGCGCCAGCGCGAACGAGACCACCACCGATTCCTGCGAAGCCACCGAAGTGCCGATCACGTCGTAGAGCAAATCGGCGAGCAAGGCTTTGTCGCTGTCGATGCTGATGGTCCGCGCCCAACTGATCCGCGAGGCAATTTTGCCGCCCGCGACCCAGTGCCCGTGGCTTTCCGCTTGTTGGGCGATTTGCATGCCCAGGTTCAACGCCTCGCCGAGGTCCATGCCGTTGACGCCGGCCGACACCACCGCCGCCACCGCCGCCGCGCTGGAAATCCCCAGCGTGGTGTTGTGCGTGACTTGGCAGGCCTGTACCACGGCTTGAATGAAGCGTTGCGGATCGGCGACATCCGCCGCGATGCCGACCGGGGTAATGCGCATCGCCGCGCCGTTGGTGGTGCCGTAGCGCCCGGATTCTTCCGGCGAATGGCCGGCGAGAATCATCTCGATTGCGCGTTTGGTCGAAGGCCCGAGCAGATCCTGCGAGCCCTTGGCCTGCATCTCGGCCTCCCATTCGATCAGGCGTTGCGCGAGCACAGCCGGTTCGATCCGGCCCTCGCCTTCGATCAGCAACTGACCGACCAGGATCGCCTGTTCGGTGTCATCGGTGATCGAGCCTTTGGGCATATTGGCGGCGATCGGTTGGTCGGGGCCGGCATCTTCCAGGTCGGTGATTTCGCCGAACCGCGCCTGGATCTCGGCACGGCTCAGCGATTGCGTGGGCATGCCGAGGGCGTCGCCCAACGCCAAACCATAGAAAGCGCCCAAGGCACGATTGAGCGCAGTCATTTTGATTCTCCAAATTGCAGGTGCAGGCGGAAGTGCACCGGGTCGAGCAAGCTTTCGACCTGTTCCATGAACCGGCCCTGACGGTCATACGTGGTGCGCAGGGCTTTGAGAAATACTGTGCCGGGCGCGCGACCGAGCAGTTCGGCGTCGTCGGCGCTCAGCGGTTCGGCGCCGATCCACTGATCGCCGCGTTCGCCGATGTAGCCGTAGGCGGCCAGGGTAATGGTCAGTGAGTTGTCGATCAGGCCGACGCGCGGCAGGCTTTCCAGGGTGCCGGTGGCGGGAATCAACGAGCGTTCGAGCGACACCAGCGTGCCATCATTGGCGCGGCGCCGGCGGTCGAGGGTGATGAATTTTTCGGTGCCGAAGCGCGGCAGCAAGTCAGGACGATCGACCGCTTCGAGCCGCAGCACTTCGGTGTTGACCAGCGCCCCGCTGTCCGCCAGCGCTTGCGCCCAACCGCTGTGCTGATCGAGCACCACGCCATCGAAAGTGACGATCGAGCCGACCCCGCTTTGCGTGGCGATGTAATTGCGCCGTTTCAGTTCGGCCAGCGCTTCACGCAGCGTGCCTCGGCTCACCTGGAATTCTTGAGCCAATTGATGCTCGCCGGGCAACAGGAAACCGTCCTCCATGAGGCCGCTTTCGATGCGCCGGATAAGCTCGTCGACCACCCGTTGTTTCTTGTCAAATCGGACCTGTCTAATCATGTACAAGGTGATAACCGAAACAGGGCCGGACGAGCAAGAGATATTTCAGAGAGGTGACAGGAGGTGGCTTTCAATCTGCGGGGAGTCAGGTAAATCCACCCCTCACCCCAACCCTCTCCCCAAGGGGTAGAGGGGGCTGACCGAGGTGTTTGATGGATTTACTGCGACCTGAAAGTTCGAGCCGAATTCAGGATTTGAAAGCGATGAAGATCTGCTCCCTTCCCCCTCTCCCCAAGGGGTAGAGGGGGCTGACCGAGGTATTTGAAGGATTTACTGCGACCTGAAAGTCCGAGTCGAATTCAAGATTTGAAAGCGATGAAGATCTGCTCCCTTTCCCCCTCTCCCCTATGGGGAGAGGGTTGGGGTGAGGGGTGGCTCTTGATCTCAGCGTTGTTTCAGTCGGTCAATCACCACCGCCAGCAACAGAATCGAACCGCGAATCACGTACTGATAAAACGTATCGATGTTCTTCAGGTTCATCGCGTTTTCGATAATCGCCAGAATGAGCACCCCGGCAATCACGTGCCGAATCATCCCGATCCCGCCGCTCAGCGACACGCCGCCCAGCACGCAAGCCGAGATCACCGTCAGCTCAAAACCCTGGCCGATCATCGGCTGCCCGGAAGTCATGCGCGACGCGAGGATCACCCCGGCCAGCGCACCGATCAAACCGTGCACGGCGAAGATGATGATCTTGGTGCGGTCGACATTGACCCCGGCCAGCAGCGCCGCTTCCTGATTGCCGCCGATGGCCATGGTGTTGCGCCCGTAAGTCGTGTAGTTCAGCAACCAGCCGAAAAACAGAAAGCAGACGATGGTGATCAGGATTGGAACCGGCACGCCGAACAACTGGCCGTTGCCGAACACGAAGAACTGCTCCTGCGACACGCCGACTGCTTTGCCGTTGGCAAAAATATAGGCCAGGCCGCGGACGATCTGCATCGTCGCCAACGTCGTGATCAGCGCGTTCACGCGCAATTTGGCGATGACGATGCCGTTGATCAACCCGACGATCAGGCCCATCAACAGCGCAGCCCCGACGCCAAGGAACACGCTGTCGGTGTCACGCATCACCACCGCCGCGACCACGCCGGCGCAGGCAATCACCGAACCCACCGACAAGTCGAAATGCCCGGACGCCAGGCAATACAACATGGTGCACGCGGCGATGCCGGTGGTGGAAATCGCCAGGCCCAGACCGCGCATGTTCAGCGGCGAAAGGAAGTTATCGATCAGCAACGTACAGGCCACGAAGATGCCGATGGCCGCCAGCAGCATGACCCAATCGTCGAGGAAACGGCGCATGTCCAGGGGTTTACGCTCGGTTGGCAGCGCGTTGTTTTGGGTTGTCATCATAGTCACCTCTCAGTTCGCCACGCCGTCAGCGCGTTGGCGCGGCAAAGCCAGTTGCAGCAGGTTGGATTCATTGGCCTCGTCGCGGGACAGTTCGCCGCGCATCGCGCCTTCGCACAGCACCAGGATGCGGTCGGAAATGCCCATGACTTCCATCAAGTCGCTGGACACCACAATCACCGCGATGCCGCTGGCGGCGAGGTTGTGGATGATCTGGTAAATCTCGGCTTTGGCGCCGATATCGATGCCGCGCGTGGGTTCGTCGAGCAGCAGGACTTTCATCGGCATCGACAACCAGCGACCGAGAATGGCCTTCTGCTGATTGCCGCCGGACAGGTACATGATTTTCTGCGCCGCGCTCGGTGTTTTCACTTTCAGCGCGGCGATCTGCTTGTCGGCGTTGCCCTTTTCCCACAAGCCGCGCAACAGGCAACCGAAGGTCGAATGCGCGCCGCGCGCACTGATGTTGATGTTCTCGGCGACGCTGGAGAGCGGCATGATGCCCTCCTTCTTGCGATCTTCCGGGCACAGCAGAATTCCCGCGGCAATCGCATCGCGAGGCGAGCGCAACTTCAGTTCGTGGCCGCGCAATTCCAGGCGTCCGCCAGTGTTGCGGGTCAGGCCGCTGAGCATGCGAAACAGCTCGGTGCGCCCTGCCCCGACCAAACCGAACAACCCGAGAATCTCGCCTTTGTGCACCTCGAAACTCACCGGCTCACGCAGGCCTGGGCCGAGTAGACCTTCGACTTTCAGCGCCACGGCGCCGCGTTGGCGCGGGCGGTAATCGTAGATGTCCTGAATGTCGCGACCGACCATGCAGGTGACCAACTGGTCGTGGGTCAGCTCGCTCATGTTGTCGAACGTGCGCACGAAACGGCCGTCCTTGAACACCGTCACCGCGTTGCAGATGCGGAACACTTCTTCCATGCGATGCGAGACGTAAAGCACCACTTTGCCCTCATCGCGCAGACGCCCGATGATCGCCATCAAACGATCAATCTCACGCGCCGAGAGGCTGCTGGTCGGTTCGTCGAACGCGATCACATGCGCGCCACGCGACAACGCCTTGGCGATTTCGACCAATTGGCGCTGGCCGAGCGACAGGCGCCCGACCTTCTCTTGCGGATCGATTTCGTCGGCCAGACCTTTCAGGCAATTCAACGCTTGCTGGCGCAGTGTGCCGCGATTGATCAGGCCGAAACTGGCGGGCAGATGGCCGAGAAATAGGTTCTCGGCGACCGTCATTTCCGGCACCAGATGCAGCTCCTGGTGAATCACCGCGACGCCGCTGGCGATGCTGTCGGCGGTGGACTTGAAGGCCATCGTCTGTTCGCCGACCTGCAGGTTGCCGCTGCTCGGGATGTACGCACCGCCGAGGATTTTCAACAATGTCGATTTGCCGGCGCCGTTTTCGCCCATCAAGGCATGCACTTGCCCCGGATGCGCGACGAAGCTGATGCCGTCGAGCGCCTTCACCCCGGGAAAAGTCTTGCCGATCCCGTTGAAGCGCAAGCTGCCGCCGATGTGTTCTTGTTGTTCTTGTCGTTGTGTTTGCGCTTGCATAACCACCTCATCACACAAATCAGGCAGCCCCGTCGCCAGGGCCGCCGATGAAATCAACCGGCCTTCAGTTCCACAGGCCGATTTTTTCCAATTCCTGCTTGAAGTTGTCGCGAGTGATCAGCGTCACGTCGTCCATGGCGGTGTATTTCGGCGGCTCTTTGCCGGTGGTGACCCACTCGTACATCATCACGGCGGTGTTGTAGCCCTCGATGTGCGGGCTCGGCAGCATCGAGCCGAAGAAGCCGCTGTTAGGCTTTTTCAGTTCGCCGATGGCGTCAGTGCCATTGATGCCGATGCCGATCACGTTGGCCGCCGTGAACCCGGCGCTTTCGGTGGCGCGCACGCCGCCCAGCACGGTGTTGTCGTTCATGCC
This sequence comes from Pseudomonas prosekii, assembly GCF_900105155.1. NCBI lineage: Bacteria > Pseudomonadati > Pseudomonadota > Gammaproteobacteria > Pseudomonadales > Pseudomonadaceae > Pseudomonas > Pseudomonas prosekii. The sequence continues at coordinate 4,726,851 of NZ_LT629762.1, read as the reverse complement.
GCCGATGATCAGGTTTTTCGCCGCGCCCGGCAGTTTCACCAACGCCGAGTTGGTGGCGTCCATGCTGCCCGGTACGTCGAGGGTTTTCTGCGCGGCGTAGAGAATGTGGTCTTTCGGGAAGCCTGCGTCTTCGAGGGCTTTGACCGAACCGTCGGTGCGTTTTTTGCCGGTGTCGAGTTCGTTGAAGGTGTTGATGACGGCGTAGGTTTCTTTCCAGTCCCAGTTGCGTTTTTTCGCTTCGGTGACCATCGCCGCGCCCTGCTTCTGGCCGACTTCGAATGCGGCCATGCCGAGGTATGGCACGTCTTCCATGAATTTGCCGCTGGCATCGACAAAGCGGTCATCGACGGCGATCACTTTCAAGCCGTTGGCTTTGGCCTTGGCAACGATCGCCGGGCCGAGGCCGACGTCTGGCGGGCAGATGACGAAGCCTTTGGCGCCGTTGGCCGCGAGGCTGTCGATGGCGGAGAGGGTTTTTTCGCCATCAGGCACGGCGATCTTGATCACGGTGAAGCCCTTGTCCTTGCCGGCCTTTTCGGCGAAGGCCCATTCGGTCTGGAACCAGGGCTCTTCAGCCTGTTTGACCAGAAACCCGATCTTCACTTCTTCGGCCGCCAGCAGCGTACTGCTCAGGCTGACCGCGGTAACCGCCAGAGCGGCACAGCACAGGGAACGGATCCCACGACGACGATTCATAAGCTGACTCCTTGTTATTTTTTTTGAGCGTTATTTGAAAATCGGTACAGCGGTCAAAACATGTAGCAAATAGTCATATCGTATGATGATTGGATTTCAGACGGAGCTTTGCGCCTGATCGCGTCTGTTCAGTCGTGATACATGACCGAACGACCACCATCGATGGTGATGCACGAGGCATTGATGAACGGCGCTTCATCGCTGGCCAGGAACACCGCTGTCATCGCCACTTCCATCGGTTGCCCGATACGCCGTGGCGGGTGCAAATCAAAGGCGCGCTGACGCTCGGCGTGCGGGTCGGCGAAACCGTTCCAGTAATCGACATTGAGTTGGGTTTCGATGTAGCCCGGCGCGATGGCGTTGACGCGAATGCCCTGCGGCGCGTATTCGATGCCGAGCGCGCGGGTCAGGCCGAGCAAGCCGTGTTTGGCCACCGGGTACGGGAAGCAGCCGGGAATGATGTGGCTGGAATGGGTCGAGGCAATATTGATAATGCTGCCGACGCCCTGCTCGATCATTTGTGGCAGCACGGCTTTGCAGCCAAACCAGGCGCCGTCGAGATCGATGGCGAAGCAGCGACGCCAATCCTCCTCGGTCATTTGCAACGGATCGCGGAACACGTTGACCCCGGCGCAGTTGACCAGCACGTCGATGCGCCCGTGACGCTCGACGGCCAGCCTGGCCATGGCGTGCAAGTCTGGCTGGCTGGACACGTCAGCGCTGATCGCCTGCACGTCAAAACCCTGCTGGCACCAATGCGCGGCGACCTGCTCGACTTTGTCGGCCTGAATATCGCTGATGATCAGCCTGGCTTGCTGCGACGCGAAGGCGCCGACGATGGCTTCGCCGATGCCTTGAGCGGCGCCGGTAAGCAGCACGACTTTATCTTTCAGCCGTTCGCCCCGCAGCGGTGCTGGCACCGGCGGCAAGCTGAGCGCCTCAGCCATGGTGGACGACTGCCGTTTGCAGGCACGACAAATTTTGCACGCACGACAAAACGCGGACATCTAACGATGCCCGGTCGCAAAACTGTTCTGAAAATCGCTGCATCACTTCACCTGTTTTGTTTTTTTAAGTGTGAGTGCGTGTAACTGATTTGAAGTAGAGCTGGTCAACAATGGAGCCGACTATAAACCCGACCGCCAAATAATCTCAATATATAATTTTACATCCCATATTTTGGGATTTAGCCAGCAAACCTCGTACAGACTTTTCCCGGTACATCGACGCGCAGCGCTAACAGCGCGCCATCCAGAGGATGATCGAGCGGGCTGGCAGCGCTGGTGACGTACAGGGTTTGCAGGTCTTCGCCGCCAAAAACGCAACTGGTCGGGCGGCTGACCGGCAATTCGATCACCCGATCAACCAGCCCTTGCGGACTGATCCTCAGCAGGCAACTGCCGTCCCACCGCGCATTCCACAGATAACCTTGTGCATCCATCGCCGAACCGTCCGGGCCGCCGCGCTCGTGCGTGCCGAACCAGTGCCGGCCCGGTTCGAGGCTGCCATCGCTGCGAATGAAATGCTGATACAGCGTGGCGTCGAGGCTGTCGGCGAAGTGCAGCCGGGTTTCGTCGTCGCTCCACAACAAGGTGTTGGGAATGCCCAAGCCGCGCAGCAACGGCGTGACCCGCGCATCGCGGTCGATGCGGAACAGGCCGCCGGAGCGGCGTTCGATCGGCAAGTCTTCACCGTTCTCGCCGATGTTGTTTTGCATGGTCCCGAGCCAGAGCCGGCCTTGTGCGTCGCAACGGGCTTCGTTGGGGCGATTGCCGGGTTGCGGGTCGGCGACGCAGAGCAAGGTCAGGCGCGGTTCGAGGCCCGGGGAATCAAGGTCGAGGCGATAGACGCCGCTGCTCAGGGTCACCAGCGCATCGCCGCTTTCGCACGGGATGAACGCGGACACGTGCTCGGGCATTTGCCAGATCTGCACGTTGGCGCCGATCAGGCGCAAGGCTTGCTTGCCGGCGATGTCGACCCAGTACAGCGCCTGCGTCGGCACATCCCAGAACGGGCCTTCGCCGAGCTGGGCGCGGTGTTCGGTAACGGCAGTCCAACTCATGGAAATTCCTTCGCTGTTCATGTGGGAGCGGGCTTGCTCGCGATGGCGGTGTAACAGGCAAATTTGATATTGAATGTCACGGCCCAATCGCGAGCAAGCTCGCTCCCACAAGGTTCTTTGGTGTCAGCTGGCCTTTTTGTCGGCCATGACTTGCGGGTAGAAACGTTTGATCGCCAAATCTGCGTTGTCGATCAGGGTCATGCAGGCCCACACACCCCGCGCGGCATCCCGGGCGGCGATGGCGTCGGCCATGTCTTTATGGATAGGTAATGTGCGACGCAGTTCATCCGGATCGGCGGCGGAAACTTCAAACGACACCGCCAGCAGCGCGCCGAGGGCCGGGACCATTTGTTCGATGAATTGGTTGTGGCTGGCGGCGAGGATGCACTCGTGGAAGAGCTGGTCGGCGCGGTTGTAATCGGCGTCGCTGTCGACCGCCCGCTCCAGCGCGTTGTAGGCCTGAAGGATGGCTTGGACTTGTTCGACCGTGGCGCGCTCGCAGGCCCAGCGCACTGCCATTGGTTCGATGGTGCGGCGCAGGTCGAGCAAGTCGTCGACGAAGTTTTCCGGCAGGCCACTGCGCGACAGCCAGCCAACCACTTGCGGATCAAACAGGTTCCAGCGGCGCACCGGCAGCACCCGCGTGCCGACCTTCGGCCCGACTTCGAGCAGGCCTTTGGCGACCAGGGTTTTGATCGCTTCACGAATGACCGTGCGGCTGACCCCGAGCTGCTCGCCGAGGTCGGCCTCAACCTTGATGGTTTCGCCGGGCTTCACTTGGCCGGCCGCAATCCAGCAGCCTAGCCAATCGACCGTCGACGCGTGAAAGCTGCTGGACATGAAAACCTCAATGAGGAGACGGCCAAAAGCCGTTCGCGATGGAGGCTTACGCTAATCATCATACGATTGAGTGTCAAATTGAATTTTTAGCCCGACGCAAAAACAGTGTGGCAGCGAGCTTGCTCGCTCCCACATGTGGATTCACTCAGGGTTCGAGACCGATAGGGAAGAATTCGCCGCCACTCCACACGCCCAACCAGCGCTGGCCGTCGATTTCACGGCTTACCGCCAATTCGACCAACTGGTAGAAAACATTGCGGTGGATCAGCGCTTCGAGGTTGCTGCGCACATGCACGTAAGGCGCGGGCTCTTGGGTCAGCGGATCAGTCACCACGCGGATCGGGTGTTCAACGCCCGCCTCGGTGGTTTCGTCGACGTTGGTGGTGAAGCGCAACACCTGCGCTTCGCCCTCGCCTTCGACCTCGACGGCAATCGCCACAAACGGCGCGTCGTCGACTTTGATCCCGACTTTCTCGACCGGGGTGATCAGGAAATAATCATCGCCGTCGCGGCGAATGATGGTGGAGAACAGTTTGACCATCGGCTTGCGCCCGATCGGCGTGCCCAGGTAATACCAGGTGCCGTCGCGGGCGATGCGCATGTCGATGTCGCCGCAGAAGTCGGGGTTCCACAAGTGCACCGGCGGCAGGCCTTTGGTCTTGGGGATTTGCCCCAGCAGGTCGTTGGCTTTTTGCGGTTCACTCATGGCGTACTCCTTTTAGTGATCGCTGAGCCCCAACAGGCTGCGAGCGTATTGCTCCAGCGGCGGGCCCAGCAGGTCTTCTGGCTTGGTGTCGTGGAACGTCAGTAAACCGCCACGACTTTTGATGCGTGCAGTATCAATCAAATACTGGGTGCTGGTCTCGATCAACATGATCTGAATGATCCCGCTGTCGATGCCGAGGCGATCCACGGCTTCCTGGTCGAGCCATTCGTCCGAGTTGCCGATGCGGTCGTCAGCCTTGGCGAAGCGCGTGTACAGCAGGTAATGCGCGCCGACTGCGCGAGCTTCGCCCATCGCGGCGTCGAGGCCCTCGGGGGCACGCGCGCGGCGGACCATCGGGAAATATTCGATAAAACCGTTGAAGGCTTCTTCGGCGACCACGTTAGGTCGCGGGTAGGCGCTGCCCGGCGGCGCGAAAGCACCTTGGGCGATGTAAATGAACGAGTCCGGCTGAATGCGGAAGTTGTTCGCGCGCTGGCTGTTGCTGTGGTCCAGCAGCCCCGCGTCGCTCATGTGATAGCGAACACCTTCGCCCATGTCGCTGACATTCATGCAGCCACCAAGCGCCAAAACGGCCAGCAGCAAAACCAGGCTACGCATCCTATCCTCCAGAAGCCGGTGACGGAAAACCGGCGAATGGCGGTTGAATGCAGCTTCCGCGCCAGCTCGCCGGACTGCATTGATTCAGTGGTTTTTTAAATGACCGGAAGCTTGCTTTCGCGGGCAAGCCTCGCTCCTACAGGGGTGTGCATTTAACCTGTAGGAGCGAGGCTTGCCCGCGAATGGGCCTGTCAGCCGCCGATGATTTTCATGATGGTTGCGCCACCGGAGAATGCCACTTCCTGCTTGTCGCCCAAGGCTTTCACCAGCAAACGCTGCAACGCTGGCAGCGCTTGATGACGCGGTTTGTCCAGCAGATCGCCGACGTAGTGGCGATTGCTCGACGACAAGCAACCATGCAGCCAACCGGTGGACGACAGGCGCAACCGCGAACACGTGCGGCAGAACGGCACGCTTTCGTTGGCGATCACCCCGAAAAAACCATGCCCCGGAATCTCGTAGCGCACCGCTGTGGCATCGACCGGCGCATTGGCTTGCAGGTATTCATGCCGCTCGCCAATCAGGCTGAGCAGTTGCTGAAGGCTGACGAACTGTTGCAGGAAAGCATTGTTGTCGGTGGCCAAGTGGCCCATGCGCATCAGCTCGATAAAACGCAGCTCGTAGCCACGTTCCAGGCAGTAATCGAGCAACGGCATCACCTGATCGAGGTTCTGCCCGCGCAACGGCACCATGTTGACCTTGATCTTCATCCCGACGGCCGCAGCTTGCTGCATGCCATCGAGCACCGTCGCCAGATCGCCACCGCGCGCAATGCTGCGAAATGCGTTGGCGTCCAGCGTATCGAGGGAAACGTTGATGCGGCGGATCCCGGCATCGACCAGCAGCGGCAGTTTTTTTGCCAGCAGTTGACCATTGGTGGTCAGGCTGATGTCCTCAAGGCCCATCTTGCCGACGGCGGTCATGAACGCTTCGAGTTTGGGACTGACCAGCGGCTCGCCGCCAGTGATGCGCAAGCGCTCGATGCCAGCGGCTTCGATCAGATACGCGACGCCGCGCGCCATGGCCTCGGCCGACAGCTCATCCTGCGCAGCCACCAACCGCTTGCCGTTGGGCACGCAGTAGGTACAGGCGTAGTTGCAGGCTGAGGTCAGGCTGATCCGCAAATTGCGAAAACGCCTGCCTTGACGGTCAACGATCATGGATCACTCCGGCATGAGAAGATTCGGGACTGCTGAAACTTGACTCACAAATCAAGTTTTAGCAATCCCCAAGCCTGAGTATATTCCTGCGGTACTGCGCCTTGTAACGAAATATTGGCGCAATCAGCCGGCTGAATGGCTCAGCTGCTTGGCGTGTCGGTGTCACGCTTGCGCTTGTTGCCCATGCGCACGCCGATGTCCATCAGGAACTGGAAGAAGCCTTCCTGATCTTCCAGCACGTTGCTCCAGAACGGCGAGTGATACAGCGCAACCGCGCCGTGCACCAGCGCCCAGGACGCGCAGTAATGGAAATACGGCGGCACGTCTTCGAGCTTGCCTTCGCTGATTCGGCCCTTGATCAGCAGGGTCAGGCGTTCGAAGTTCGAGGCACGGATCTTGTGCAGCTCCTCGACCATCTCCGGCACCTGATTGCCCTTGACCACTTTTTCTTCGAGGCGATCGAACAGGCGATAACGTTGCGGATCGCGCATGCGGAATTCGAAGTAGGCCCGCGACAGCGCTTCCTTGTCCTTGTCGACGTCGGCCGAATGCAGCAGCTCGTTCAAATCGCGCTCGTAATCGAGCATCAGGCGCAGATAGATTTCGGCCTTGGATTTGAAGTGCTTGTAGATCGTGCCTTTGCCGATACCGACGGCATCAGCAATCATCTCGACGGTGACGCTGTCTTCACCCTGATCGAGGAACAGCTTGAGCGCGGTATCGAGAATTTCTTGCTCGCGGCGACGAAACTCACGGACCTTACGAGGTTCTTTATGCATAAGAAAAAGGTCTGTAGGGGTCAAAATTCGAAGCCGCGTATTATGCCTAACTTGCGCCAAAATGCACGGATCATCCGACCATATCTGTGTTTCTTGATGATTTCGCGCAGGCTCGGCCGTTGATGAGAACTCTTCCGAAGCGCGCGTATTCCAAATTTGTTTAAAAACCACGGCGGCTAAACTGGCGCCAGCTCAATACTGATCAATACTTGAACTGTCGGCGAGGCATCTCCCCCAAGTGCAGCGCCGATATTGGTACCAACGGACCGCGTACCTTTGTTTTACTCCTAATGGTCTTAACCCGGATTCACCCCCCAGAACCCGGGTTTTTTTTGTCTGCGATTCAGCCTTTCACATGCGCCAGCGGAAACAGCCGCTTGAAGTTTTCGGTGGTCTGTTCGGCAAATCGCTCGTAAGTCTCACCGCGCAGCATTGCGAGAAACTCTGCCACTTCCCGCACATATTGCGGCAGGTTCGGTTTGCCCCGATGCGGGATCGGCGCCAGGTACGGCGAGTCGGTTTCCACCAGCAAACGGTCGGCCGGCACTTTGCTGGCGACGTCGCGCAAGGCGTCGGCATTGCGGAAGGTGACAATCCCGGACAGGGAAATGTAATAACCCATGTCCAGCGCAGCCTTGGCCATGTCCCAGTCTTCGGTGAAGCAATGCAACACGCCGGCCTGCGGCAGAGCCGCTTCGCGCAACAGGCTCAAGGTATCGGCGCGGGCGCCACGGGTGTGGATGATCACCGGTTTGCCGGTCTGCTGCGCGGCTTGCAGGTGCAGACGGAAGGATTCCTGCTGCAACTCCGCCGCTTCCGGCTCGTAGTGATAATCAAGGCCGGTTTCGCCGATCGCCACTACACGCGGGTGGTTGAGTTCTTGCAGCAGCCAGTCGAGCGCAGGCGCGGCGCCGGGCTGCACGTCCAGCGGGTGCACGCCGACCGAGCAATAAACGTCGTCATAACGCTCGGCCAGGGCTTTGACGTCGGCGGCGTTGTCGACGCTGACGCCGATGCACAAAAAGTGCCCTACCCCGCGTTCACGGGCCGCATCCAGCGCAGCATCAAGGGAACCGTCGTGGGCGGCGAGGTCGAGGCGGTCAAGGTGACAATGGGAATCTACGAGCATAAAAGGGCGGCAACTTACATCGTATGAGTGGGACGGTCGGATTTGAGGGCCCCGGCCAGATGAGTTTCGATTCGACTGCGAGCGGTGTTGTCACCGTCGTTGAACTGCACGCCAACGCCGGCGGCGCGGTTGCCCTGGGCACCTTTGGGGGTGATCCAGGCGACTTTGCCGGCGACCGGAATCTTTTCCGCTTCGTCCATCAGGTTCAGCAACATGAACACCTCGTCGCCCAACTTGTAGCTTTTGTTGGTCGGGATGAACAGGCCGCCGTTCTTGATAAACGGCATGTAGGCGGCGTACAGCACCGACTTGTCCTTGATGGTCAGGGACAGGATGCCGTTGCGCGGTCCGGTATTGAGCGGTTCATTCATGCTGACCTCCACTGCTGATTCTCAGAGTCTAGTCACTTGCAATCACTTCTGACCGGGCAAAGACACCCATTGCACCAACAGCGCTTCCAGCAGCAACGCCGGGTTGAGGTTGGCTTTGCTCATGACTTTCTGCCGCTGGGCCAGAATCCAGTCCTGAATCGCCAGCACTTTGTTTTGTCCGGACTTCTGCGCCAGGTATTGAATGACCTTGCGCATATCGGTCAGGCCGAGGCCCTGCTCATCCTGGGTCAATTGATAACGCAGGATCAAGCTCGACCAATCGCAGAACCAATCGAACAACAGCAATTGCGGAATGCTTTTCCATTCCTCGGCCAATTGGCTCGGCGATTTCTGCTGCTTGAGCAACTGCTTCACGCCTTCGACCACCAGCCCGCGCTGTTCGCGCACGCCCTGTTTGTGCAGCTTCAGCGCGGCCAGCGGCGAACCGGCGGCCAGGGTCAGCAGTTCGACGCGTTCTTCCGGCGAGCAGTCCGGCAGCGCGGTGGCGAGCCATGCCAGGCTCATCGCCTCGCTCGGCAGCGGACAGGCTTGCTGCTGACAGCGACTCTTGATCGTCGGCAGCAGACGGCTGGTCTGGTGACTCACCAGCAGCAACACGGTATCGCCGGACGGCTCTTCAAGACTTTTCAGCAAGGCGTTGGCGGCGTTGACGTTCATCGACTCGACCGGCTCGATCAACACCACTTTGCGCCCGCCCATCTGCGCGGTCTGCACTACAAAACCAACCAGATCACGCACCTGGTCGACTTTGATCGCCTTGTCCGCCTCTTCCGGTTCGAGGATGTAATTGTCCGGGTGACTGCCGGCCTTGAGCAGCAGGCAGGATTTGCACTCGCCGCAGGCATTCGCGGCACTCGGACGCTGACACAGCAAATGCGCCATCAGCCGCTCAGCCAAGGCGCGTTTGCCGATCCCGGCCGGGCCGTGCAGCAAATAAGCGTGCGCGTGCTGCTTGCGTCCGGCCATTTGCTGCCAGAGCTCGTCCTGCCACGGATAGGCCTCAGCCACGGGTCAGCTCCAGCAAACGTGGGAGCAGCGCATCCAGCGACTGCTGGACTTGCGGCAACGCTTGCGCGGCATCGACCAGTACATAACGTGCCGGATCGGCTTCAGCGCGCTTGAGGAAGGCACTGCGCACTGCATCGAAAAACGCTCGACCTTCGAGTTCGAAGCGATCCAGCCGACCGCGTGCGCTGGCACGGGCGAGGCCGACTTCTACCGGCAGATCGAAAATCAGCGTCAGGTCCGGGCGCAAGTCGCCCTGGACGAAGGTTTCCAGGGTGGCGATGCGCTCCAGAGACAAACCGCGACCGCCGCCCTGGTAGGCGTAAGTCGAGTCGGTGAAACGATCGCACAACACCACCGCGCCGCGTGCCAGCGCCGGGCGAATCACCTCGGCCAGATGCTGGGCGCGGGCGGCAAATACCAGCAACAGTTCGGTGTCGGCGTTCATCACTTCGTCGACCGGCGCCAGCAGCACTTCACGAATGCGCTCGGCCAGCGGCGTGCCGCCTGGCTCGCGGGTCAGCAACACTTCGATACCAGCGGCGCGCAGGCGCTCGGCGAGGTATTCGCGGTTGGTGCTTTTGCCGGCGCCTTCCGGGCCTTCCAGGGTAATAAACAAGCCAGTCACAGGCAGTCCTTAGTCAGAGTCATTGCGTGCTTTGCGAAGCCGAGGCAGCCGGTTCCGGCGCAGATTCTTGCGCGGGTTCTGCCGAATTCACTGTGGGCGGGGTCGCAGGCTCAGGCGTCGGTTCCTGCGCCGGAACCTGCGGCGCACTTTCCGGCGCGGTGTTGGGCGACGCTGCAGGAATCGGCGTCTCGGCATCCGGCGTCACCGGCGCGCTCGCCGGGGCCGGGCTGGAGCGGTAATCGGCGCGACGCTTGATTTGAAACTCGCGGACCGCCGAGTTGTGCGCGTCCAGATCATCGGAGAACACGTGGCTGCCGTCACCGCGCGCGACAAAATACAAGCTGTTGCCAGCCACCGGATTCAGTGCGGCATGAATCGCCTCGCGGCCAACCATCGCAATCGGTGTCGGCGGCAAACCGGAAATCATGTAGGTGTTGTACGGCGTCGCTTCCTTGAGATGAGCGCGGGTCAGCTTGCCGTTGTAGCGGTCGCCGAGGCCGTAGATCACCGTCGGATCGGTCTGCAGCAACATGCCCATGGCCATCCGTCGCACGAACACCCCGGCAATCTGCCCGCGTTCTTGCGGCACGCCGGTTTCCTTCTCGACCAGCGACGCCATGATCAGCGCTTGATACGGCTCGGTGTACGGCACGTCGGCGGCGCGTTTTTCCCATTCCTTGGCGAGCACTTCGTCGAGGCGCTCATAGGCTTTGTTCAGCAGCTCGGCGTCGGTCATGCCGCGCACGAAACTGTAAGTGTCGGGGAAGAAGCGGCCCTCGGGGAAAATCCCGCTGTGACCGAGCTTGTCCATCACTTGCGTATCGTTCAGGCCGTTGAGGGTTTGCTTGAGTTTGTCGTCCTTGGCCAGGGCGGCGCGGACTTGGTGGAAGTTCCAGCCTTCAACCAGTGTCACGCTGTACTGCACGACTTCACCGCGCTTCCACAGATCGATCAGACCATCGACGGTCATCCCCGGCAACATGCGGTATTCGCCACTGTGGATCGGCGTTGCGGCCAGATTGAAGCGCCAATAGACGCGCAACCAGAAAGCGTCCTTGATGACGCCATCGGCTTCGAGTCGATAGAAGGTGCGGGTCGGTGTCGTGCCTTTGGGCACTTCCAGCAGTTCTTCCTGGGTGATGTTCAGCGGTTGTTGCAGCGCCGAATTGATTTTCCAGGCCGAAGCGCCAGCCAGCAGCCCTGCCAGAACCAGTCCGGTTTCCAGCAGCAGCAGAAATTTACGTCTCACGTATCAAACATCCAGTAGCGCGCGGGCAATGGTTTGGAGTTTACGGGTGAGCGGGCCAACCGGCCAGCTCAGTGCTGCATAGGCGCGCACCGGCCAAATGCCATACACGCTGTTGCAGACGAACACTTCATCGGCCCATTGCAGCTGATCGAGGCTGATGTCCGTGGTTTGCGTGGGGATCGCCAATGACTCAGCCTGAAACAATAATTCGGCGCGCATCACCCCGGCCACGCCGCAACGCTTGAGATCGGCGGTGATCAGTACGCCGTCACGCACCAGGAACAGATTGCTGAAGACGCCTTCGATGACGCGCCCGGCTTGATCGAGCATCAAGCCTTCGGCATGTTCGGCATCTTGCCATTCGGCACGGGCGATGACTTGCTCCAGGCGATTCAAATGTTTGAGCCCGGCAAGCAAGGGTTGTTGGGAAAGTCGTGTGGTGCAGGGAAACAGGCGAACGCCCTGCTCGGCATGCGCTGCCGGGTAAACAGCGGGAGGGTTGCCTTGCAGAATGCGTCGGGCCTGCGCCGATGGGTCTGGGGCGTAGCCGCGCAAACCGTCGCCACGGGTGAGGATGAGCTTGAGCACACCCGCGCCCATGGCACCGGCATACGTCAGCAGCTCGTGGCGGATCAACGCCTGATCGGCATTGATTGCCAGACGAGCGCAGCCCTCGGCCAGACGCGCCAAATGGCGCTCCAGCAGCACTGGCTGCCCACCGCGCACGGCAATGGTCTCGAACAGACCATCACCGTAAGCCAGGCCGCGATCCTTCAGCGACAGAGCGTCAGCCGGTTGACCGTCGACCCAGCAGTCCATCAGCCAGCGAACCGGCGGAACACCAGCGAGCCGTTGGTCCCGCCAAACCCGAAGGAGTTGGACAGCACCACGTCGATGTCCATGTTGCGCGCAGTGTGCGGCACAAAATCGAGGTCGCAGCCTTCGTCCGGCTCATCGAGGTTGATGGTCGGCGGCGCCACTTGGCTGTTGATCGCCAGCACGCTGAAGATCGCCTCGACCGCGCCCGCCGCACCCAACAGGTGACCGGTCATGGACTTGGTCGAACTGACCGCCAGGTTGTAGGCGTGATCGCCGAACACCGTCTTGATCGCACAGGCTTCAGCAAGGTCGCCGGCCGAAGTCGAGGTGCCGTGGGCGTTGATGTACTGGACTTGATCGCTATTGATCTTGGCATCGCGCAGGGCGTTGGTGATGCAACGCGCAGCGCCTGCACCGTCGGCCGGTGGCGAGGTCATGTGGAACGCGTCGCCACTGGTGCCAAAACCGATCAGCTCGGCGTAGATGGTCGCGCCACGCGCCTTGGCGTGCTCCAGCTCTTCGAGCACCAGCGCACCGGCGCCGTCGGACAGCACGAAGCCATCACGGCCCTTGTCCCACGGACGGCTGGCACGGGTCGGCTCATCGTTGCGGGTCGACAGTGCGCGGGAGGCACCAAAGCCGCCCATGCCCAGACCGCACGCGGCCATCTCGGCACCGCCGGCAATCATCACGTCGGCTTCGTCGTACATGATGTTGCGCGCCGCCATGCCGATGCAGTGCGTACCGGTGGTACATGCGGTGGCGATGGCGTAGTTAGGCCCCTGTGCACCCAAATGAATGGACAGGAAACCGGAAATCATATTGATGATCGAGCCAGGCACGAAGAATGGTGAAATTCGACGCGGGCCGGACTCATGCAGCGTGCGGCTGGTTTCTTCGATATTGGTCAAACCGCCAATACCCGAACCCATGGCCACGCCGATGCGCTCGCGGTTGGCGTCAGTGACTTCCAGACCGGCGTTACGCACAGCCTGAAACCCTGCGGCCAGACCGTATTGAATGAACAGGTCGAGCTTGCGCGCTTCCTTGACCGAGAGGTATTCCTCGACATTGAAGCCCTTTACCGAGCCGCCAAAACGGGTGGAATAGGCAGAAAGGTCGGTGTGTTCGATCAGACCAATGCCACTGCGGCCAGCCAGAATGCCCTGCCAGCTGCTCGGCACATCCGTGCCCAGTGGCGACAACATACCCATACCGGTGACTACGACGCGTCTACGCGACACAGCACTCTCCTTTTTCTAATGACGACTTTGCATGAGGCCTAAAGAAAAAACCGCACGCCGTGATGGCAGTGCGGTTTTTCCATGACAGCAAGCAACGATTACAAGCTATTAAGCCTGGTGGTTAGTAACGTAATCGATTGCGGCTTGTACAGTAGTGATCTTCTCAGCTTCTTCGTCAGGGATTTCGGTCTCGAATTCCTCTTCCAGAGCCATCACCAGCTCAACGGTGTCAAGGGAGTCGGCACCCAGGTCTTCAACGAAGGAAGCAGTGTTGACCACTTCTTCTTCTTTAACGCCCAGTTGCTCAGCAACGATTTTCTTGACGCGCTCTTCGATGGTGCTCATACCTTGTTTTCACTCCTAATGGACAAATTCAGGCAGCTGGCCAGTGGGTAAGTGTATAGAAAGACTTTTCGGTTTTTCAACTGAAAGCTTCACTCCTCAAACCCTGCAGCCCTCTGCCTATAAATAGATTGCAGCTTTATAACGGATTTTAGACAGCTCGTATGACATTTTTTTGAAGCAACCCGTCACATTTAACTCATGTACATCCCGCCGTTCACCGGGATTGTAGCCCCAGTAACGTAAGCCGCACCGTCGGACGCAAGAAAAGCGACCACAGACGCGATCTCTTGTGCTTGCCCCAGACGGCCCAGCGGAATCTGTGTCGCCAAGGATTCACGCTGCGCTTCAGGCAGCTCACGGGTCATATCGGTGTCGATGAACCCTGGGGCCACCGAGTTTACCGTAATCGAACGCGAACCGACTTCACGCGCCAATGCGCGGCTGAAACCTTCCAGACCTGCCTTGGCGGCTGCGTAGTTTACTTGGCCTGCGTTGCCCATGGCACCCACAACCGAACCAATACTGATAATTCGTCCCCAACGCGCCTTGGTCATGCCACGCAAAACGCCCTTGGACAGCCGAAACAGACTGTTCAGGTTGGTATCGATGACGTCGTTCCATTCGTCGTCTTTCATGCGCATCATCAGATTATCGCGGGTGATGCCGGCATTATTGACCAGGATCGCCGGCGCACCGAACTGCTCGGAAATGCTCGAAAGGACCGCCGCAACCGATTCGTCGCTGGTCACGTTGAGTTCCAGACCCGTGCCCTGAATTGCGTTTTCTTTAAGCGTTGCAGCGATGCGCTCGGCACCCGCTGCGGAGGTCGCGGTGCCAATCACGATGGCGCCCTGACGACCCAGTTCCAGGGCGATGGCCTGGCCGATACCACGGCTTGCGCCAGTGACCAGTGCAACTTTACCTTGCAGACTCATGCAAGTTTCTCCTGATTCAGACCAGCGCTGCGCGAGCGGCAGCGAAAGCGTCTGGGGTATTGAGGTTGGAAGTCGACACGCCTTCGGCGCAGCGTTTGTTCAGGCCGGCGAGCACTTTACCCGGGCCGCATTCGACCAACTGGGTCGCGCCCTTGGCGGCCAGCGCCTGGACCGATTCAACCCAGCGCACAGGCTTGTAGAGCTGCTCAAGCAAATCGCGCTTGAGGGTGTCGAGATCGGCCGGCACGCTGGCGCTGACGTTCTGCACCACCGGGATCTGCGGCGCCTGCCAGTCAATCGCGGCGATGGATTCGGCAAAACGCTCGGCGGCCGGACGCATCAGCTCACAGTGCGACGGCACGCTGACCGGCAACGGCATGGCGCGCTTGGCACCACGCGCCTTGCAGCCTTCGATGGCGCGCTCGACGGCAGCCTTGGCACCGGCGATAACCACTTGGCCCGGCGAGTTGAAGTTGACCGCACTGACCACTTCGCCCTGCACCGCTTCGGCGCACGCTGCCAGTACATCGGCATCTTCCAGACCAAGGATAGCGGCCATGCCGCCCTGCCCGGCCGGCACGGCTTCCTGCATCAGTTGGCCACGACGCTCGACCAGTTTCACCGCGTCGCCCAGGCTCAGACTGCCCGCAGCGACCAATGCGCTGTATTCGCCCAGGCTGTGACCGGCCACATAAGCCGGACGCGCGCCGCCTTCAGCCAGCCACAAGCGCCACAAGGCGATCGAAGCGGTGAGAATCGCCGGTTGGGTTTTATCGGTTTGATTGAGTTGCTCTTCCGGCCCTTGCTGGGTCAGTGCCCACAGGTCGTAACCGAGAGCATCGGAAGCTTCTTTGAATGTTTCGAGGACGATCGGATGTTGCGCGCCCAACTCGGCCAGCATGCCGAGGGACTGCGAACCCTGTCCTGGAAAGACGAATGCGAGGGAAGCAGACATGTAACAAGCCCCTAATGATCTTGTCGTCGGAGAATTGACGTCCCGCTTGGGGGACGCAAGAAACTGACAGTTGGATGGCCAATTGAACTGAGCGGTCACATTTAAGCATTGTCCGACGAAAACGCCTAAGGCAACAAATCCTCCAGACGACCGTGCAGGCGTCGCGGGAGGTTTTCCTGAATCTCGATCAGGGCGCGCTGAATGGCGCTCTGAAAGCCCTGCACGCCCGTCGAGCCGTGGCTTTTTACGACGATTCCCTGCAAACCGAGAAAACTCGCACCGTTGTGTCGCGCCGGGGCCAGGTCCGCCTGCAAGCGCCTCATCAGCGGCAGCGCCAATGCGCCGACCATGCGCGAGGCCAGGTTCTGCTTGAACAAGGCTTCGATGCGCCCGGCAATCATTGTCGCCAGGCCTTCGCTGGATTTGAGCAGGATATTGCCGACAAAGCCGTCACACACCACCACATCCGCCTCGCCGCGATACAAACCGTCACCTTCGACAAAACCGATGTAATTGATGCCGCGCGCGTTCTGCAACAAGGTCGCAGCGAGTTTGACCTGCTGATTGCCCTTGATGTCTTCGGTGCCGATGTTCAGCAGCGCCACGCGCGGGCGCACCACACCCAGCGTCTCCGCCGCCACCGAGCCCATGATCGCGAACTGCAACAAGTGCTCGGCACTGCAATCGACGTTGGCGCCCAGATCAAGCAACTGGCAATAACCCTTCTGCGTCGGAATCGCCGCGACCATCGCCGGCCGATCAATGCCGGGCAGCGTCTTCAACACAAATCGCGACAACGCCATCAGGGCGCCGGTATTGCCGGCGCTGACGCAGGCCTGGACTTTGCCATCACGCAGCAATTCGAGCGCCACGCGCATCGACGAGTCAGGCTTGCCACGCAAGGCCTGCGCAGGCTTTTCGTCCATGGTGATGATTTCGGACGCGGGGGTAATCGACAGGCGCGCGCGATCCACAGCCGAGTGACTGGAGAGCAGTTCTTCCAAAAGGGTAGTTTGACCGACGAGGGTCAGGTGCAGCGAGGGCGTAGCAGACAGGCAAGCGAGGCTGGCCTGAACAATGCTGCGGGGACCGAAGTCCCCGCCCATTGCGTCAATCGCGATGACTTGAGCAGACAAGTGATTACTCGTCAGCGCCCTTGTCGATCACTTTACGGCCACGGTATACGCCTTCTGGCGATACGTGGTGACGCAGGTGAATTTCACCAGTGGTTTTTTCTACAGACAGAGTGCTTGCCGTCAGGGCGTCGTGCGAACGACGCATGTCACGGGCAGAGCGGGATTTTTTGTTCTGCTGAACAGCCATAATTGATTAACTCCTAAACGTTTGGGTCACGCTTTAACTGCGCCAATACACTGAACGGGTTGGACCGCGTTACCTCGTCCTCGCTCGGTTCGGGCTCATCGAGACCCGCCGGCTGCTGGCATTCTTCCGGATGATGAGCAGGCACAATGGGCAGGGCGAGCAAAAGCTCCTCCTCGACCAGTGACTGCAGATCCAATGGATCTTCGCCCAGTTCCAGCACGTCATAACCTTTCGGTAACGACTGGGTATTCGCACCCTCCTTCACCACAACGTAACTGCATTCGCTGTGGATTGGCAGGGTGACCAGCTCAAGACAACGCTGGCAAACCATTTTGACTTCGGTGTCGATAAAGCTGTGGATTACCACAGACTTACGTTCATCTCGTTCAAAAACGAATTTAGCCTGCACCGTACCGACAGTGTCGGAAAGCGGGTCGCAGAGTCTCTCCAAATCGGCCAGCAGCAGTTCACCTTGAAGGGTGGTGCCACGATCAGCCAATTTGCGCGGGTCAACGTGAGGTGGAATCGGGTCATTCAACATAGGCGCAGCATTATAGGGATGCACCCAGCCATGTCAAAGGAAATTCAGCCCTGTCCGTCACTTGCAAGCCTCGCTAGAATTCGTCACTGCCTTTTGGAGATGCGCATGCTGCCTTTATTACTCGCTTCAAGCTCGGTTTACCGCCGGGAATTGCTGGCCCGCCTGCAACTTGAGTTCACCTGCAGCTCGCCGGATATCGACGAAAGCCATGGTGAAAATGAATCGGCAATCAATCTGGTAAAACGCCTCGCCGAACAGAAAGCACGCGCGCTGGCGGGCAGCCATCCTGCGCATCTGATCATCGGCTCCGATCAGGTCGCCGTGCTCGGCGAGCGCATTATCGGCAAACCCCACACGTTCGAAAAGGCCCGCGAACAATTGCTCGCCTCCAGCGGCGCCAGCATAACCTTCCTCACCGGCCTCGCGCTGCTTAACAGCCAGACCGGCAATTGCCAGGTCGACTGCGTGCCGTTCACCGTGCACATGCGCGTGCTCGACCAGCAACGCATCGAACGCTACCTGCGCGCCGAGCAGCCCTACGACTGCGCTGGCAGCTTCAAGGCTGAAGGTTTGGGGGTGAGCCTGTTTCAAAGCACCGAAGGCCCTGACGCCACCAGCCTGATCGGCCTGCCGCTGATCCGCCTGATCGACATGCTGCTGGCCGAAGGCGTGCAAATCCCCTGAACCTGCTTATGCGCAAACGCCCGAACACCGCAATTATGTAGCAGCTGGCGAAGCCTGCGTTCGAGTGCGCAGCGCTCGCCAACCCAAGCGCCGCGTTGCTTCAGGTAGATCGCGTGCAGAAGTTTTACGACTGCTGCGCAGCCGAACGCAGGCTTCGCCAGCTGCTACACGGATTGCATTCGCAAAAAAACCGGCCATCTCGGCCGGTTTTTTAAGGAGCAAACTTGATCAGCGCAGCGACGGACCGTTAAACCCCATCCACATCGCCAAGTGCTCGGCCACGCTGGCGCCGAGCTTTTTCGAGAAGCGGTCGAACGTCGACTCCTGAACGGTGAAGTCCACCAACTCTTTCTCGCCAATCACGTCACGGGCCACCGAACTGGCACTGCCCAGACCATCGATCAGACCCAGCGGCAGCGCTTGCTCGCCCGACCAGACCAAACCGGAGAACAGCTCCGGGTGCTCTTTGTCCTTGAGTCGATCACCACGGCCCTTCTTCACGCTGTTGATGAACTGCTGATGCGTGGTATCGAGCACGCCCTGCCAGAACTGCGTTTCTTCAGGCTTCTGCGGCTGGAACGGATCGAGGAACGATTTGTGCTCGCCTGACGTATAGGTGCGGCGCTCAACGCCGAGCTTTTCCATGGTGCCGACAAAACCGTAACCGGCCGCCGTCACGCCAATCGAACCGACCAGACTGGCCTTGTCCGCATAAATCTGGTCAGCCGCGCTGGCGATGTAATAAGCACCGGAAGCGCCCAGATCGGAAATTACCGCGTAGACCTTGGTGTCCGGATGCAAAGCGCGCAGGCGCTTGATTTCGTCATAGACGTAACCCGACTGCACCGGACTGCCGCCCGGGCTGTTGATGCGCAGGATCACGCCTTTGACCTTGTCGTCCTCAAACGCTGCACGCAGGCTGGTGACGATGTTGTCGGCGCTGGCGGCTTCCTTGTCGGCGATCACCCCGGTTACTTCGATCAGCGCGCTGTAGTTGGAACTGCGCGCGGCGCTCTTTTCCATGTCCATCAGCGGCGTGAACAGCAGCAATGCCACGACCAGGTAAACGAAGGTCAACAGCTTGAAGAAAATCCCCCAGCGCCGCGAGCGACGCTGCTCCTGGACACTGGCCAGCAAAGTCTTTTCCAGCAACTGCCAGCTTTTGGCGTCACCGTCAGTGCTCGCCCGCTCAGGCGCTTTCCATTCGTCGGTCATGCCATCCACCCCAGCAAAAACGTATTAAGCCTGACGAAGCCAGGCATGCAATTCGGAAAAGTGATCTATCGCCAGCCGCGGCTCGAACAGCTTGAGCGCCTCGATGGACTGCGCGCCGTAACTGACCGCCACGCTATCCATGCCAGCGTTGCGCGCCATCTGCAGATCAAAGGACGAATCCCCGACCATCAGCGCCTGCTGCGGCGAAACCCGGCAATGCGCGAGAATCTCTTCCAGCATCAGAGGGTGCGGTTTGCTGGCGGTTTCATCGGCGGCACGAGTGATATCGAAATATTCTTCCCAACCGTGCGCTTTCAGCACCCGATCGAGCCCGCGACGCGCCTTGCCGGTCGCCACCGCCAAGTGATAACCGGCATCGCGAAACGCCGCCATCGACTCGACCACGCCTTCGAACAACGGCGAAGGCACGGCCTCAGCAGCGATGTAGTGATCGGCGTAGTGCTGACGAAACGCAATCAGCTGGTCATCGGCAATTTCTGGATACAACGTGCGAATCGCCTCGGGCAAGCCCAGGCCGATGATGCCCTTGACCGCAAAGTCGTCGCGCAACGGGAACCCGGAGCGCTCGGAGGCGACGTGCATCGCTTCGACAATCCGACCAATGGAATCAGCCAGCGTGCCGTCCCAATCGAAAATCAGCAGTTTGTAATCAGAGGGGTGCACTCAGGCGCTCCACAGTCTTGGCCCACATCTCGTCGACCGGCGCCTGCAACTTCAGCTCGCCGCCATCCGGCAGCGGTACGGTCAGCATGTAGGCGTGGAGGAACAGACGCTTACCGCCCAGATCACGGATTTCCTTGCTGAAATCGTCATCGCCATACTTGCTGTCGCCGGCAATGCAATGCCCGGCGTGCAAGGTGTGGACGCGAATCTGGTGGGTGCGGCCGGTAATCGGCTTGGCTTCGATCAGCGTGGCAAAGTCGCCGAAACGGCGCAGGACCTTGAACACGGTCACCGACTCCTTGCCCTCCTCCTCGTCGACCTCGACCATACGCTCGCCGGAGCGCAGATTGCTCTTGCCCAGCGGCGCACGGACTTGCTTGATCGAGGCCGCCCAGTTGCCGCGGACCAGCGCCATGTAGCGCTTGTCGACGCCATCACCGCGCAGCGCCGAGTGCAAGTGGCGCAACATGCTGCGCTTTTTCGCAATCATCAGCAGGCCGGAAGTGTCACGGTCGAGACGGTGAACCAGCTCCAGCTCCTTGCAGTCGGGACGCAACTGACGGAAGGCTTCGATCACCCCGTAGGTCAGGCCGCTGCCGCCGTGAACGGCAATGCCGCACGGCTTGTTGATCACGATCAGGGCTTTGTCTTCGAAAACAATCGACGCTTCAAGGCGTTGCAGCAGGCCTTGTGCCAGCGGCACCGGCTCGTCGCGCTCGGGCACGCGCACTGGCGGCACGCGCACGATATCGCCCGCCTGCAGCTTGTATTCGGGCTTGATCCGACCTTTGTTCACCCGCACTTCACCCTTGCGCAAAATGCGATAAATCAAGGTCTTGGGCACGCCTTTGAGCCGAGCGAGAAGGAAGTTATCAATACGTTGGCCGGCATATTCCGGCGAGACCTCCAGCAGTTGTACGGCTGGGGTCGAAGGGGCAGTAGTCGTCATGGCGCGGATGATAACAATTTTTTATGGAATTGAAGCACTTAATCATTGCTGCTATAGTCGCGAACGCCGCCAAAAGCGGCCTGGACAGCGGACTAACGGTCAAAAACCGGCCCTGACCAACGCAATTCACCAGGACGCGAGGCCGTCCTACGGGGCTTTCGCTACGTAACGGTGGAGTTTGCAGGTGTAACGAGCGCAGGTGACATGAGGCCTGAATCAAGCCGCAAAGCAGAGTTTTCACTCGTTTTGCTCGCCAATATTCATGGCCAGTTCACAAAGTGCAGTCAGCTGCGAATGACCCCGAGCGAATGCTTCGGAAACAACGCCTAAATTAGCCATGATGCGTGACCTCCCCTTTCGGAGCTCACGGTAAATGCCAACCCGCTGCGGATTCTGCGCGCGGCAGCACCCGAATTATCAGGGATACGTGTAGGGTGGAGATGCACAACCGCTGGACTGTGTAGCAATAGGCTTTATCAAGACGCTTCATCTCGTCCACAGCCGCCGGTTGATTCCTCCTCCTGACTGAGTGCTTAAGTAGCCACAGCAAGCAGGACGCGTACGTCGCGATAACGGCCCAATTGGCCACGTCGCTGGACACGGGAATGGCCAACCACTCCCGACGCACCTGACACCGACCGTGAGAAGTCGTGTGTGCCGAACGCCGTTTCCGGCAGCCCGGAAACCGACGGTACTACATGAAAAGAATGCTGATTAACGCAACTCAACCCGAAGAGTTGCGTGTTGCACTGGTAGATGGCCAACGCCTCTACGACCTGGACATCGAATCCGGTGCACGCGAGCAGAAGAAGGCCAACATCTATAAAGGCCGGATTACTCGCATCGAACCAAGCCTTGAGGCTGCCTTTGTCGATTTCGGCTCCGAGCGCCACGGCTTCCTGCCCCTCAAAGAAATCTCCCGCGAATACTTCAAGAAAGCCCCCGAAGGCCGCGTCAACATCAAGGACGTCCTGACCGAAGGCCAGGAAGTCATCGTTCAGGTCGAAAAAGAAGAACGCGGCAACAAGGGCGCAGCCCTGACCACGTTCATCAGCCTGGCCGGTCGTTACCTCGTGCTGATGCCGAACAACCCGCGTGCCGGCGGTATCTCCCGTCGCATCGAAGGTGAAGAGCGCAACGAACTGCGTGAAGCCCTGAACGGCCTGGTTGCTCCAGCCGACATGGGTCTGATCGTGCGCACTGCCGGCCTGGGCCGCAGCAGCGAAGAAATGCAGTGGGACCTCGATTACCTGCTGCAACTCTGGACCGCCATCAAAGAAGCCTCGCTGGATCGCTCCGCGCCATTCCTGATCTATCAGGAAAGCAACGTGATCATCCGCGCCATCCGCGATTACCTGCGCCAGGACATCGGCGAAGTGCTGATCGACAGCGTTGAAGCGCAGGACGAAGCCCTGACCTTCATCCGCCAGGTGATGCCGCAGTACGCGAGCAAGATCAAGCTCTACGAAGACAGCGTTCCGCTGTTCAACCGTTTCCAGATCGAAAGCCAGATCGAAACCGCCTTCCAGCGCGTTGTCGAACTGCCTTCCGGCGGCTCCATCGTTATCGATCCGACCGAAGCCCTGGTGTCCATCGACATCAACTCGGCGCGCGCCACCAAAGGCAGCGACATCGAAGAAACCGCCCTGCAGACCAACCTTGAAGCCGCCGAAGAAATCGCCCGTCAGTTGCGCTTGCGCGACATCGGCGGCCTGATCGTCATCGACTTCATCGACATGACCCCTGCCAAGAACCAGCGCGCCGTGGAAGAGAAAGTCCGCGAATGCCTGGAAGCCGACCGCGCTCGCGTGCAAGTCGGTCGCATCTCGCGCTTCGGCCTGCTGGAAATGTCCCGCCAACGCCTGCGTCCATCGCTCGGCGAAAGCAGCGGCATCGTCTGCCCGCGTTGCAACGGCACCGGCATCATCCGTGACGTTGAATCGCTGTCGCTGGCGATCCTGCGCCTGATCGAAGAAGAAGCCCTGAAAGACCGCACCGCCGAAGTTCGCGCACAAGTGCCGATCCCGGTGGCCGCGTTCCTGCTCAACGAAAAACGCAACTCGATCACCAAGATCGAACTGCGCACCCGTGCCCGCATCGTCATTCTGCCGAACGACCACCTCGAAACGCCGCACTTCGAAGTTCAGCGTCTGCGTGATGACAGCCCGGAAGCGCACATCAATCAGTCCAGCTACGAAATCGCTGCTGCCGCTGCCGAAGTGGAAGAAGTTCAGCCTGCCGCTGCCACCCGCACTCTGGTTCGCCAGGAAGCCGCGGTTAAAACTGCGCCGGCTCGCGCCAACGCGCCAGTGCCGACCGAAGTCGCCGCCCCTGCGCCTGTCGCAGCACCGGTTGCCGTGCCAGAGCCGAGCCTGTTCAAAGGCCTGGTGAAATCGCTGGTCAGCCTGTTCGCGACCAAAGAAGAGCCAGCCGCTCCGGTTGTGGTTGAGAAACCAGCGACCACCGAGCGTCCAGCGCGTAACGAAGAGCGCCGCAACGGTCGTCAGCAGAGCCGCAACCGTAACGGTCGCCGCGATGAAGAACGCAAACCTCGCGAGGACCGTGCACCGCGTGAAGAACGCGCACCACGTGAGCCACGCGAAGAGCGTCAACCACGCGAAGCTCGTGAAGAAACCGCAACTCCGGCCGTTGCTCGCGAAGAACGCGCACCTCGCGCCCCTCGTGAAGAACGTGCACCGCGCGCGCCTCGCGAAGACCGCAAGCCTCGCGGCGGTGATCGTGAAGAACGCGTCCGTGAACTGCGTGAACCACTCGACGCCGCTCCGACTGCTGCTGCCGTAGCCGCTGTTGGCACTGTTGCCACCGCGACCACGGCGGAAGAGCGTCCAGCGCGCCAGCCACGTGAAGAACGCGCGCCACGCCAACCGCGTGAAGAGCGTCAACCACGTGCCGAGCAAGCTGTTGCCGCCGTCGCTGAAGAAGAGCTGACCAACGAAGAGCAACTGCAGGAAGACGGTCAGGACAACGCCGAAGGCGATCGTCCACGCCGCCGCTCCCGTGGCCAGCGTCGTCGCAGCAACCGTCGCGAGCGTCAACGCGATGCCAACGGCAACGTGATCGAAGGTTCGGAAGAATCCGAGTCCGCCGAAGGCAGCGAAGGCAACGACAACCACCAGGCACCAAGCGCTGGTGATCTGGCCGCCGGCCTGGCCGTTACTGCAGCCGTCGCCAGCAGCGTGATCAGCGCTCCGGCCGAAGCTCAGGCTAACGAGCAAGCCGAACGCGCCACCGCCGCCGTGCAGGAAACTGCCCCGGTAGAAGCGCCGGTTGTTGAAGCGACTACTCCGGTAGAAGCCACGGCATCGCCGGAAATCGAAGTCGCGCCGGTTCGTGAAGCACAGCCTGAAGTTCAAGCTGCTGCCGAGCCTGCTTTTGTCGCCGAAGCTGCCCATCAGGCAACTCCGGAAACATCGACCGAAACAGTCACCGAAGCCGTTCGCGAAGTGCGTGAAGAGCAAACCGCGTTCAACTGGGTCTCCGAGCCAGTAGCCGCTGAGCCAACCGTCGAGGCACCAGCGCCAGTCGCTGAAGCTGCGGCAGTGGAAGCTCCGTCGATTGAAGCTCCGGTAGTCGAGGCTCCAGTTGTTGAAGCTCCAGTAAATGAAGCTCCGGCATTCAAAGCGCCGTCGTTTGAAGCGCCAGTCGCTGAAGCAGTGGTCGCCGAGCCAGTGGTTGCCGCTACCGAGCCTGCTCCAGTGGTTGAAGCACCGGTTGTTGCCGAAGTGGCTGCACCGGTTGTCGAAGCTGCTGCGGTCAGCGCTCTGACTGAAAACGGCCGCGCGCCGAACGACCCACGTGAAGTGCGTCGCCGCAAGCGTGAAGCCGAACGTCTGCAGAAAGAAGCCGAACAGGCTGCTTCTGCTGCTCCGGTCGCTGCTGAAGTTGCCGAGGCAGCCCCTGCCCCGACTGCTGAAGCGCCTGCTGTTGGCACAGCTGAATCCGCTATCGACGAAGCGCCACGCTCCGTTCAAGACGCGGTACAGCAACACGATCAAGCCCTGGAAAAAGAACACGAGCCTAAACCCCTCGTCTGATTCCATCGGCCATTAAAAAGCCCCGCCTGGTGATCCAGGCGGGGCTTTTTTTATGTTCACCACAATCTCTGTGGGAGCGAGCTTGCTCGCGATGGCGGTGAGTCAGCTTGCATAAATGTTGAATATCAAGCTGCTATCGCGAGCAAGCTCGCTCCCACAAGGAACTGCGGCAGAACTACTGGAAGACCAACCTCTGCGGCACATCCACATCCCACAACACGCCGGGATCATCCACCGCCACTTCCACCACCCGCGCCTGCGCGAACAACGGCTTGGCCCCACGGTCACCCGACAACTTCATCAACTCAGGACCGAAACGCCGCCCAAATCCCACCGGGTGCCCATGGTCGCCCTCATGCACCGCAACGCTGATGCAATCCTCGGCCATCCCCGCCACCACCCGCTCAACACTCGAAGGCAGGATAAACGGCATATCCCCGAGCACGATCAACCAACCATCAAGCTCGGCACACGCCGCCACGCCGGCAGCGATGCTGTCGCCCATGCCGGTCGATTCGATCAGCACAATTTCGAAGCCGTACGCCTGCGCCATGCGAATCACTTGCGGGCGATCCTCGGTGGTCACCAGCACGCGTTTGTGCAGCGATGCCGGCAAACTCACCAGCACCTGCTCGATCACCGAACGCACAGCGCCATCGCGACCGGTGCAATCGGCCAGCAATTTGTCTTTATCAGCACCGGCAACCTGGCGAAACCGACTGCCCTGCCCCGCCGCCAGCACGATCACGCCAACCGGCTCACTCATACGTCCTCCCGCAACGGCTTCTTCTGTTTCAGCTCGATGCCGTTTTTGATCGCGACAATTTCGGCCAGCAGCGACAAAGCGATTTCAGCCGGAGTGTGGCTGCCGATGTGCAGGCCGATCGGGCCGTGCAGCCGCTCGATGGCCTGTGCTGACAAGCCTAGCTGAGCCAGGTTGTCGCGGCGTTTCTGACTGTTGACCCGCGAACCCAGCGCACCGACGTAAAACGCCCTGGAATCAAGCGCAGTCAGCAGCGCCATGTCATCCAGGCGTGGATCGTGGGTCAGCGCAACAATGGCCGTGCGCTCGTCGGTCTGAATGTTCAGCACCGCTTCATCGGGCATGCCCGTGACGAATCGGCCGTGCTGTTCTTCCCAGCCGTAGACGAACTCCGTGCGTGGATCGCAGATCAGCACTTCGAAATCCAGCAGCCGCGCCATTTCCGCGACATAACGCGACAACTGCCCCGCACCGATCAGCATCAGACGCCAGCGTGGCCCGTAGATCGCGCGCAACGTATTGCCGTCGAAACTCAGCGCGTCGGTCTTGCTCGCGGGCTCCAGCAGCACTTCGCCGCTGGAGATATCCAGCAGACGCGCGACGATTTCATGGTCTTCACAACGCGCCAGCAATTCGGCGACCCATGCTGGATCGCCGACGCGCTCCTCGGTCAGGCGCAACGTGCCGCCGCAAGGCAACCCGAACCGCGCGGCCTCCTCGCGGGTAACGCCGTAAGTGATCAATTGCACCGGCGGCCCGTCAGGCGGAATCCGCCCGTCGTGCAACCGCGCAATCAGGTCGTCCTCGACGCAACCGCCGGACACCGAGCCGATCACCACACCGTCCTCGCGCAACGCCAGCATCGCGCCAGGTGCCCGGGGCGCGGTGCCCCAGGTCTGGACCACGCTGTACAACATCACGCGCTGACCGGCGCGGCGCCATTCGAGGACGCTGCGCAGGACGTTCAGATCGACGCTGTCCATCAGGCTTCAGCCTTCTGCCAGCCCTGCAACTGATAACGCACCGGCAAGTCGCGAATGCGTTTGCCGGTCGCGGCAAAAATCGCGTTACACAATGCCGGGGCAATCGGCGGCACACCCGGTTCGCCGACGCCGCCCAATGGCACCTCGCCCGGTGGCGTAACCAG
Source organism: Pseudomonas prosekii (assembly GCF_900105155.1). Taxonomy (NCBI): domain Bacteria; kingdom Pseudomonadati; phylum Pseudomonadota; class Gammaproteobacteria; order Pseudomonadales; family Pseudomonadaceae; genus Pseudomonas; species Pseudomonas prosekii. The sequence goes on along the minus strand of NZ_LT629762.1, from coordinate 4,699,928 downwards.
ATGGATCGCGACTTCCTTCGGTGCCAGCGACATGCGCGCCACTTCGTACATGTGGAAGTTGTCCTGCTGGACCTTGCCGTCCTTGAAGCTGATCTCGCCGAGCACCGCGTTGCCGAGGCCCATCACGCAAGCGCCTTCGAACTGCGAACGGATGCGCTCGGGGTTGATCTGCGGCCCGCAATCCACCGCAATGTCAGCCTTGTGCACGATCAACGTGCCATCGTCCTTGACCTCGACTTCAATCACCGCCGCCACATAGGTGACGAAGCTGTAATGCACCGCCAGCCCCAGGCCTCGGCCCTTGGGCAATTGCCGACCCCAACCGGCAGCCTTGGCCGCAGTTTCCAAAACGGTGCGCATGCGCGCGGTATCGATTGGATAACGCTCCGGAGATTCGCCGTAATTCCACTCTTCACTCAAGGTGCGCGGATCAATCTTGCGATCCGGGCCGAGCAACTTGATCTGATACTTCAGCGGATCCTGCCCGGCCTTGTGGGCCAATTCGTCAACAAAGGTCTGGATCGCGAAACCGTGAGGAATGTTCGACACCGAGCGATACCAGCCGACCCGCGTGCGCACGGTCGCTTCCGGGTTTTCCAGGCGCACATTGGGAATCGCGTACGCCATGTTGGTGAAACCCATGCCCAACTCGAACGCTGCTTCGTGGTTCATGCCCGGCGCAAACAGCGCGGTGATGCTCGGCGCCACGGTGCGGTGCAACCAGCCCGACGGCATGCCGTCCTTGTCCAGACTGGCTTTCAGGTATTCAGCCGACACGGTGTGGAAGTACGAACAATGGATGTCGTCTTCACGCGTCCATTGCACGCGCAGCGCTTTGCCGGGGAATTCCTTGGCAAGGATCGCCGCTTCGACGACGAAATCCGGTTTCGACTTACGCCCGAAACCACCACCGAGCAATGTGACATTGAACGTGACGTTATCGAACGGCACACCGAGGCGTTCGCCGATCCGCTCGCGGGTGACTTGCGGTGCCTGGCTTGGCGCCCAGGCTTCGATCACGCCGTCCTTGAAGCGCGCGATGGCGACCATCGGCTCCATCGGTGCCTGCGCCAGATGCGGCAAATAGTAAGACGCTTCCAACGTGTCGGCGCCGCTCAAGGCTTTGTCGATGTCGCCGGTGTTGCGCACCACTTTGCCGGGTTTCAGCGAAGCGGCTTCCAGTTCCTTGCGGTAGGCAATCGAGTCGTAACTGGCATTCGGGCCGTCGTCCCACTCGATTTTCAGCGCCTCGCGGCCCTTGATCGCCGCCCAGGTATTGCTCGCCACCACGGCCACACCGCCCAACGGCTGAAACTCCGATGGCAACGGACGACCTTCGATCTGCAAGACTTTTATCACGCCGGGGACTTTCAGCGCGGCGCTGTCATCCACCGTTTTGACCTTGCCGCCGTACACCGGCGGGCGGGCGATTGTCGCGTAGAGCATGCCCTCGAAATGCACATCGGCGCCGTACACCGCGCGGCCATTGACGATGTCGTCACCGTCGATGGCGCGCACGCCTTCCTTGCCGATATAGCGAAACTCTGACGGCTGCTTGAGCCGCAGGCTGTCGCGCGCCGGTACGGCCAGCGCACCCGCGGCAGCGGCCAATTCGCCGTAACCGAGTTCACGTTTGCTCGGTTGGTGCACGACTTTGTGTAATTGCGCGCGGCATTCGCCGACCGGGACTTTCCACTGATCAGCGGCGGCTTGTTCAAGCATGGCTCGCGCGGCGGCACCGCAGCGACGCATCGGTTCGTACCAGTGGCGCATGCTGCGCGAGCCGTCGGTGTCCTGGTTGCCGAAACGCACTTCGTCGCCCGGCGCCTGTTGCACTTTGACCCGCGCCCAATCGGCGTCGAGTTCATCGGCGACAACCATGCTCAGACTGGTGCGCACGCCCTGGCCCATTTCCGAGCGGTTGCAGACCACGGTGACCGTGCCGTCGGTGGCGATGCTGACGTAGACCTTCGGATCGTCGATCCAGCCGTTGGGCATGCCTTCGGCGCCGAACTTCTTGTCTTTTTCCTCAGCGAAAGCATCGGGCAAACCCCAACTCGCCGCGACCACCAGCGCACTGGTGGCACCGACGCCTTTGAGAAAGCCGCGCCGGCTCATATTACTCAAGTTGCTCAGGGCAAAATCTTTCGGCAGCTGGCTCATGCCTTGGCCTCCTTCAGATGAGTAGAGGCTTGGCGGATCGCAGTCTTGATCCGGTTGTAAGTGCCGCAACGGCAGATGTTGCCGACCATCGCTTCTTCGATCTGCTCGTCGCTGGGGTTCGGGTTGGTCTTGAGCAGTGCGGTGGCGGACATGATTTGCCCGCCCTGGCAGAAACCGCACTGGGCCACGGCGGTGTCGAGCCAGGCTTGCTGAACGACTTGCCCGACCGGGTCGGCGTGCAGGTTATCGATGGTGCGCACGTCCTGGCCGACGACCGAGCCAATCGGCGTGATGCAGCTGCGCGCCGGCAGCCCGTCAATGTGGATGGTGCAGGCGCCACACAGGCCCATGCCGCAGCCGAACTTGGTGCCGTTGTAACCGGCGACATCGCGAATCGCCCAGAGCAGCGGCATGTCTTCGGTGACGTCGAGTTGATGGTCTTGGCCATTGAGTTTCAGGGTAATCATGGGCACGCCCGCATATTTGGTTTGGTCATGGGGTCGAGCAATCTGCCGCCGGGGGATGGCGGTGGGTTCAACAGATCGGCTCAGGCTAATCGGCTCTCTTACGCGGACGGAAGCGTCTGCGTCGGGCCTGTCGTTAAATAAATGGGTGAAACAAATGGTTGCATCGTTAGGTGGCTAAGTTAACCCAGCGTTAACAAAAAAGCCCTGCACATTTGAAGTGTGCAGGGCTTCGAATTCGATCTTGAAAGCGTAGCCTCAATAACGATTAGGCTCCATTTCCAGCTCGACGCCGAATCGTTGCGAAATGTCTTGCTGGATGCGTTGCGCCAGTTCGAGCAGTTGCAGCCCGGTCGCGCCGCCGTAGTTGACCAGCACCAGCGCCTGCAATTTGTGCACGCCGGCATCAGCGTCGCGGAAACCTTTCCAGCCAGCCTTCTCGATCAGCCAACCGGCCGCCAGTTTCATCTGCCCGTCGGCTTGCGCGTACGCCACCAAGTCCGGGTATTCGACCTTCAGTTGCGCAACCAGCGACGCCGGCACCAACGGGTTTTTGAAGAAACTGCCGGCATTGCCGAGCACCGCCGGGTCCGGGAGTTTTTCGCTGCGAATGCTGCAAATCGCCTGGCTGACATCAGTCGGCGTCGGCTGATCGATGCCCTGCTCGCTCAGGCGCTGACGCACCGGGCCGTATTCCAGGTGCAGATGCGCGGCGCGGCTCAAAGTAAAGCGCACCCGCAGAATCAACCAGCGGCCCGGCTGCTGTTTGAACACGCTGTCGCGATAAGCGAAGTTGCATTCTTGCAGGGTGAAATCGCGCAGCTCGCCGGTTTGCCGATCCAGCGCCGTGAGGCCGGCGAACACGTCTTTGATCTCGACCCCGTAAGCGCCGATGTTTTGCATCGGCGCGGCCCCGACAGTGCCGGGGATCAGGCTGAGATTCTCCAGCCCGGACAACCCTGCGGCCAGCGTGTGTTGCACAAACGGATGCCAAGGCTCACCGGCCTCGGCCTCGATCACCACTTGGCTGCCGTCATCGCTCAACACACGAATCCCGCGCGTGGCCATGCGCAGCACCAGTGCCTGAATATCGGCGGTCAGGAGCAAATTGCTGCCGCCACCGATCACCAACAGCGGCACCGCGTGGGTGTCGGCGTAGGCCAGCGCGTCACGGGCATCGGTGTCGCTGTGCGCTTCGGCAAATAGCTGCGCCTCAACGTCGACGCCAAAACTGTTGAACGGCTTGAGCGAAACCCGGGGTTGTACCTGCAAACTCATAACCGTCCTTTTAACTCGATCACCAGCCGATCACTGGCACGCTCGATCAGATCCAACACGTACTCGAAGCCTTGGTCGCCGTCGTAATACGGGTCCGGCACTTCATCGACTTCCGACTCATAACGGCGCAGGAACAAATCCAGCTCAGCTTTGCCCTTGGCCGGTTGCAAGGCCTTGAGGTTGCGCAGATTGCTGTTGTCCATCGCGAGGATCAAATCGTAACTGGAGAAATCGGCCCGGCTGACTTGCTGCGCGCGTTGCGCCGACAAGTCGTAACCGCGCAGCTTGGCCGCCGCTTGACTGCGCTTGTCCGGCGCCTTGCCGACATGCCAGTCACCGGTGCCGGCCGAAGCCACTTCAATCTGCCCGGCCAGCCCCGCTTCGCGCAGTTTGTGGCGCAGCACGCCTTCAGCGGTAGGCGAGCGGCAAATGTTGCCTAGGCAGACAAACAGAACTCGCATCAGGCCTCCAGCAAGCGACGAACGCGCTCAAGGTCTTCGACGGTATCGACGCCGGTCGGCGGCGCGATCAGCGCGTCGGCAACGTGGATGCGCACGCCGTGCCACAAGGCGCGCAGTTGCTCCAGGGATTCGGTGTTTTCCAGCCAGCACGGGCCCCAGCTGACGAAGTCATGCAGGAAACCGGCGCGATAAGCGTAGATGCCGATGTGACGGCGATACGGCACGCCTTCCGGCATTTGCTCGCGGGTTTTGGCGAATGCGTCGCGCGCCCACGGCAACGTGGCACGGCTGAAGGTCAGCGCCAGGCCATTGAGGTCGCTGACAACCTTGACCACGTTGGGATTGAACAGGGTTTCGACGTCTTCGATCGGCTCGGCCAACGTGGCCATGCGCGCTTCGATGTGGGCGGCGAGGTTGGCGGCCACCTGATCGATCACGCTCGGCGGAATCAACGGCTCGTCGCCCTGCACGTTGACCACGATCGCGTCTGCGGCCAGGCCCAGTTTCGTCGCTACTTCGGCCAAACGGTCGGTGCCGGAATTGTGATCTTCGCGGGTCAGCACCACTTCGGCGCCGAAGCTTTTGCAAGCCTCGACAATCCGCGCATCGTCAGTGGCAACCACGACGCGCTGGGCACTGCTTTTGCTCGCCTGTTCCCAGACGTGCTGGATCATCGGTTTGCCGGCGATCAGCAGCAGCGGTTTGCCCGGCAAGCGGGTCGAGGCGTAGCGCGATGGAATGACAACGGTAAAGGCTGTGGTCATTTATCCAGGCGCTCGTCGGTGGTCAGGGTGCGGGCTTCGGTTTCGAGCATCACCGGGATGCCGTCGCGAATCGGGTACGCCAGGCCTGCGCCCTTGCTGATCAGCTCGGTCTTGTCGGCGCTGAGCTTGAGTGGGCCTTTGCAGACCGGGCAAGCGAGGATATCGAGCAATTTGGTGTCCATGAGCGTTCCCTGGATAAAGACGTAATTAAGGCAAAAGACGATTCGGCAACAGGCGCATCAGCTGCGTATCAAACCAGGCCACAAAGGCCGGCGACGGCGCAGCATCGACCGCCAGGTACCACCAGTCGGCGGCAGCAAAGGCGCGGCACTTCACCGCGTCCTTTTCGGTCATCACCAACGGCAATGACGGGGTGAAATTCAACGCCTGCACGCTGTATTCGGCGTGGTCGGCAAAGGCATGCGGTATTGGCCGCCAGTGTAGCGTTTCGAGGGTATTGAAGAAACGCTGCGGATTGCCGATCCCGGCCACTGCGTGCAGCGCCTGACCTGCAGGAAAGTGCTCGAGCGGCCGGCGTTCGCCGCTGTGCAGGTTGACCAGCGCGGTCGGTTGCAACTGAAAGGCAAAACCGTCGTCGCGGTCTTCGGCGGCGCCGTTGAACAGCACGGCATCGACGCTTTGCAGGCGCTCGACCGGCTCGCGCAACGGCCCGGCGGGCAGGCAACGCTGATTGCCCAAGCCTCGCGCAGCGTCGATCAGCACCAGTTCAAGGTCGCGGGCCAAGCAGTAATGCTGCATGCCGTCGTCGGACAGAATCAGGTCCAGCGCTTCGCTGGCCAGCAATGCCTTGACCGCGTTGCTGCGGTTGGGGTCGATCATCAACGGCACGCCGGTGCGCTGGACGATCAGCAACGGCTCGTCACCGGCAATCGCGGCGCTCTGCTCAGCTTCGACACGCCACGGCAGTTGCGGCGGCTTGGCGCCATAACCGCGACTGACCACGCCGACGCGCAAACCGCTGCGTTGGCAATGCTCGATCATCCACAGGATCATCGGTGTCTTGCCGGTGCCACCGACGGTGATGTTGCCGACGACAATCAACGGCACCGGTGGCTGGTAGATTTCGCCCTCGCCGGCCAGAAACCGCTGGCGCTTGCCGACCACCACCCGCCGGTACAGCCATTCAAGCGGCTGCAACAGCTTCAGCGCCGGATGACCGGCATACCACGCGGCGAGCAAACGATCAGACATGGCCATCAGGGTGCGGGCGGCGCCGCCTCGACGGTGGTCATGCGCAAATGGCTGAAACCGAGCTTGCCGGCGGCGTCCATGGCGATGATGACGGACTGATGCTGGGCCTTGCCGTCGGCGCTGATGGACAACGGCAAGTTGGTGTCGCCATTGGATTCCTTGCGCAAGGCGTCCATCAACGTCGCCAGATCATTTTTCGGCAGCAACTGGTTGTTCACCGAAAACACGCCTTCGGCGCTGATCGCCACGTCGAGTTGCTTGAGCTGCTGATCTTCGGCCGGGGAGCCGCTGACCGCTTCCGGCAGTTCGACGCGCAACTGGGTTTCGCGGGTAAACGTGGTGGTCACGACAAAAAACAGCAGCAAAATGAACACCACGTCGATCAGCGACGCGAGGTTGATGTCGACATTCTCCCGTTGCTTGCGGCGGAATTTCACGCTTTGCCCTCAGCCAGATCGACGTCACGGTCGCCCTGCACTACCTCGACCAGCTTGATCGCTTCCTGCTCCATGCCGACCACCAGTTCATCGATGCGCCGTTGCAGGAAACGGTGGAAGAACACCGACGGAATACCGACCATCAGGCCCGCCGCCGTGGTGATCAGCGCTTTCGAGATACCCCCGGCGAGCACCGCCGCGTTGGTGGTCATGCCCGTGCCCATGAACGCGCTGAAAATATCGATCATGCCCAGCACCGTCCCGAGCAACCCGAGCAGCGGGGCCATGGCGGCGATGGTGCCGAGCGCATTGATGTAGCGCTCCAGCTCGTGAATCACCCGAGCGGCGGCTTCTTCGATGCACTCTTTCATGATCTCGCGACCATGCTTGGAGTTGGCCAGGCCGGCCGCGAGGATTTCGCCCAACGGCGAGTTGGCGCGCAGTTCCTTGAGCTTCTCTTTGTTGAGCTGTTTGTCCTTGATCCAGACCCAGACCTGCCCGAGCAAGTGCTCCGGGGTCACGCGACTGGCGCGCAGGGTCCACAGACGTTCAGCAACGATCGCCATTGCCGCGATGGAACTCAGAATGATCGGAATCATCATCCAGCCGCCGGATTTAACCAATTCCCACACAGTGACAGTCCCCTCGAAAAAGTGCGCCACTCTAACATAGGGGTTCGGTGCACCGAAGACTGTCATGTCGCATCCCGTCTGGCCGTGATAGCTCATGGCTATTTATTGCCCCTGTGGTTAACCGTTGGCGAATCGCGCCAGAAGCGCCGTTGTTGACGCATGGTCCGGGGTGGCTCGAAGCTGCCGAGTTGCAGACGGATGGCGCCGTGCTCGGCGCTGTCATAGATGCGCAAGCCGCGTTTGCGATAGCGCGCCAGCACCGTGGGATGCGGATGACCAAAGGAATTGCCATGGCCGCGCGAGATCAGCACGGCTTTGGGTTGCAGCGCGCTAAGCAGCGCCATCGACGAAGAACTGCGGCTGCCGTGGTGCGGCGACGCCAGCCAATCGGTGCTGACCGCCAACGAGCTGTCGAGCAGCGCCCGCTCGGCGTGGCGGTCGATATCGCCGGTCAGCAGCAAACGTTCGCCATTGGCTTGAATCTGCAGCACGCAGGATTTTTGATTGCTTTCGCTCGCCGCTGTCCATTGCCAGAGCTGGAAGGTAACGCCGTCCCACGTCCATTGCCGGCCACTTACGCAGCCCTCGGCCAGCAATTCGACGGGCAAGCCTTGAGGATCGCCGCTGAGCACGCGCGTCACCGGCAGCCCGTTGGCGACCGAGCGCGCGCCGCCGGCATGGTCGGCATCGGCATGGCTGAGCAACATCACATCGAGGTGTTTCACCCCGAGTTTGCGTAATGCCGGCAGCACCACACGCTCGCCGAGGTCGAAATCGCCGACGCGCGGGCCGGCGTCGTAGAGCAACGCGTGATGCCGGGTGCGCACCAGAATCGCCAGACCCTGGCCGACATCGAACTGCCAGACGTCGGCGCGGCCCTCGGGCACTTCATCGCGCGGCGGAAACACCAGCAACAGCAGCAGCGGCCAGCCTAGCGCGCGCATCGGCACACCGCGCGGCATCAAGAGCAGGAACGCGCCCAACCCACCGAGCACACCAATCCATAACGGCACCGCCACCGGCACCCACGCGGGCAGTTGATTGGCGACCAATCCGAGGCCTTTGAACATCAGGTCGATCAGCCCGCCGGCCAGCCACAGCAAGCCTTCACCGACCACTGGCACCGGCAGCAACAACGTCCCCAACAAGGCTGGCGGCAACACCACCAGACTGATCCACGGCACCGCGAGCAGATTGACCAGCGGCCCGCTGACACTGATGGGCAATCCCAACAACAGCAGCACCGGGCACAGGCCAATCGCAATCAACCATTGCGCGCGAGTCCAGGTCTGCCACCAGCGCCACGGACCCAGTCGCCCGCCGAAAGTGAAGATCAACACCGCGACCGCCGTGAACGACAACCAGAAACCCGGTTGCAGGCTCGCCAGCGGGTTGAGCAACAACACTCCACCGAGCGCCAGCGACAGCGGCCACCACGCGCCGAGATGACGAAAGCGCAATCGCCACAACAGCACCAGGCCAATCATTACGCAGGCGCGGCGCACCGGCACGTCGAAACCGGCCAGCAGTGCGTAACCGAGCGCGGCGGCGAACGCCAAGCCACACGCCCACGGCAACCACGGCATTCGCCCCGGCCACACGCCGTAACGGGCGAGCAAGGCGATCAGCAAGTACACCGTGCCCGCCAGTAACCCGATGTGTTGCCCGGAAATCACCAACAGGTGCACGGTGCCGGTGTCCTGCAACACTTGCCAGTCTTCGCGGCTCAAACCGGCGCCATCGCCCAGCACCAACGCCGTCAGCGCACCGGCGCGGCCCTGAGCATCGACATTGAGCAAGCGCTGGCGGATGCCGTCGCGCCACGCCCAACGCGCGGGTGCCAAAAGCTGGCCGTCCTTGACGCTGCCCGTCGCGCCGATGCCTTGGGCCAATAACCAGGCGTCGTAATCAAACGCGTGCGGGTTGAGCAGACCCACCGGGCGCTTCATTTTCACCGCCAGACGCCAGCGCTCGCCGCTGTTGACCGCTGGCCCGCCGTACCACGCCAGGCGCATCAGCGACGGCACCGCGGCGTGGCGCGAGTGCGCGTCGGCCAGTTCGAAACGCACCACCGTTTCGCTGTTCTGCGGCAACCCTGTGATTCGCCCTTCGACCCAGCGCGTTTCGCCATCCAGCTTCGCGGGCAGCCGATCATCCAGCGCCGTTTGCGCAAAACCACATGCCCAGCTAAAACCAAACAGCAAGAATGCCAACGGATACGTGCGAAACGGCAGCAGCATCAACGCCACCACCGGCAACAACAGCCACAACCAGACCGGCGGTAATTCCGGTAAAAAACGCAACGCCAACAATCCGAGCGCCAGCGCCACTATCCCTGTGCGCATAAGCCCGTCCTTGAGAGGTCCCTCCCTAGGCTTAGTCGGCTTTACGCACATGCACGGTTATTAATTGTCACAAAGTCTGAATGGGCCACTTATAGAATCCAGACATACTTGCGGCCTGAACCGACCGAGAAGCCTTATGCCCCGGCGCTTATTCAAACGCTACATGCCAGACCCGACCAGCATCAAGGAACACAAATCCTTACGCTTTCTCGGCACTCTGCTGCATGACCCCAACCTCTGGCACCTCAATCGACACTCGGTGGCCCGGGCGATGGCGGTGGGTCTGTTTGCCGCGTTCCTGCCGATTCCCCTGCAAATGCTCGTCGCTGCGGTGCTGGCGATCATGGTGCGCGGCAACATGCCGATTGCGGTGAGCCTGGTTTGGCTGACCAATCCGATCACCATGCCAGCGGTGTTCTTTTGCACCTATCAGACCGGCGCCTGGCTGATGGATGTGCCGGCCCGACATCTGCCGGATGAGCTGACCTGGGAATGGATCAGCGGCCAACTCTCGACGTTGTGGCAACCGTTTTTGCTGGGGTCGGTGGTGATGGGATTGGTGCTCGGCGCCCTCGCCTATTGCCTGACGATGATGTATTGGCGTTGGTGGGTGGCGCGGCAGTGGCGGCGACGCAAGAAGAAGAGAATGGGTTGAATGCAAAACGGCCTCCTTAATGGGAGGCCGTTTTTTTATGCGGTGTTTGCGCTGACGCCATCGCGAGCAAGCTCGGCTCCCACAGGTTCAGCGTTCGCCCCCGTAGGAGCGAGGCTTGCCCGCGAAGCAGACGACTCGGTCGCAGATCAGGTGCGCATGCCGCGCCCACTCACTAGCAACCGCGCGCAAGCGACGTACAACACCACGGTCGCCACGACCATGAAGGTGATCGCCACGCTGATCTTGATGTCCGACACGCCAAGGATGCCGTAACGGAAGGCGTTGACCATGTGCAGCACCGGGTTGGCCAGCGACACGGTTTGCCAGAACGGCGGCAGCAGCGAGATCGAGTAGAACACCCCGCCCAGATAGGTCAGCGGCGTCAGCACGAACGTCGGGATGATCGAAATATCATCGAAGTTGCGCGCAAACACGGCGTTGACAAAGCCCAGCAGCGAGAAGATCGTCGCCGTCAGCACCACCACCAGAATGGTCACGCCGAGGTGATGCACCTGCAAATCGGTGAAGAACAATGACAGCAGCGTCACGATGACCCCGACCATCAAACCGCGCAGCACGCCGCCCAAGGTGTAGCCGATCAGAATCGTGTGCGGCGACACCGGCGAGACCATCAGTTCCTCGATGGAACGCTGGAACTTGCTGCCGAAGAAACTCGACACCACGTTGCCGTAGGAGTTAGTGATCACCGACATCATGATCAGCCCCGGCACGATGTACTCCATGTAAGTGAAGCCACCCATGCCCCCGATCTGCTTGCCGATCAGGTTACCGAAGATCACAAAGTACAAAACCATGGTGATGGCTGGCGGCAGCAGCGTCTGCGGCCAGATCCGGGTAAAGCGCCGGACCTCACGGTAAACGATAGTATTGAGGGCAACGAGATTGGGTTGCAGCTCGGAACTCATACCGCCACCTTCGACAGATTTTTCTCCACCAGGGACACGAACAACTCCTCGAGGCGATTGGTTTTGTTGCGCAAGCTCAGCACTTCGATGCTCTGATGCGCCAACTGGGTGAACAGCGCGGTGATGCCCATGGCTTTGTCGACCTGCACTTCAAGCGTATGGCCATCGATCAGCTTGGTCGGGTAACCGAGCAACTGCGGCGGTGTGGTCAAGGTGTTCTTGATGTCGAGCAGGAAGGTTTCCACGTGCAACTGACCGAGCAGCGTTTTCATGCTGGTGTTCTCGACGATGGTGCCGTGGTCAATGATCCCGATGTTGCGGCACAACTGCTCAGCCTCTTCCAGATAATGCGTGGTGAGGATGATGGTGATGCCTTGCTGGTTGAGTTCAGTGAGGAAGGTCCACATCGAACGACGCAGTTCAATGTCCACGCCTGCCGTCGGTTCGTCGAGGATCAGCAGACGCGGTTCGTGAACCAGCGCGCGAGCAATCATCAAACGCCGTTTCATCCCGCCGGACAGTGACCGCGAGGGCGTATCACGTTTATCCCAGAGACCGAGCTGAGTGAGGTATTGCTCGGCGCGTTCCTTGGCGATTTTCGACGGGATGCCGTAATAACCGGCCTGCGTCACGACGATATCGAAGGTCTTTTCAAACTGATTGAAATTGAATTCCTGCGGCACCACGCCAATCGAGCGCTTGAGCTGCGCAGGGTTCTTGTCCAGGTCGTGGCCGAAGATATTCACCGTGCCGCTGGTCTTGTTGACCAGGGTCGAGAGAATGCCAATGGTGGTGGATTTGCCGGCGCCGTTAGGGCCGAGCAAAGCAAAAAAGTCACCTTCGGCGACGTCCAGATCGATACCACTCAAGGCCTGGAAACCGTTGCCGTAGGTTTTGGTTAGCTGCCGGATGGACAGAGCGGAACTCATATCTGATTACGCACCAAGAAGGGAAGAAAGGAATAAATAAGGGCGGGCGGCGACGAATACAACCGCGGCGCAGGAGCGCAATGGTGCGTGTCGCCGCCACACAAGTACAGTCAAGTGTGTCGATAGTGAGTATTAAGTCAACGCGGTCATGACCGCTTTCTGGAACGCCGGACGCTGTTTCAACCGGGCATACCAGGCTTCGAGATGCGGCTGCGGCGCGCGCTCGATGGGCATCTCGAACCAGGCATAAATGAAACTGCCCAGCGGAATGTCGCCCATGCCGATTTCGGCGCCGGACAGGTACGGTTGGTTTGCCAACGCCTGATCGGCCATCGACAGCAAACCTTCGCATTCCTTGATCGCCGCATGGATGGCGGGCCAGTCCTGCTGATCTTTCGGCGTGCGCAACACACCCCAGAACACCGTGCGGAACGGGCCGGCGAAACTTGAAGTGGTCCAGTCCATCCATTTGTCAGCGGTCGCGCGAGCCTGAGCATCCTGCGGATACCACGCCGTGTTGCTGGCGTGTTTCGCCATCAGGTAACGCACGATGGCATTGGATTCCCACAGGACAAAACCGTCGTCCTCAATCACCGGCACCCGGCCATTGGGATTCATCGCCCGGTACTGCGGCGTGTCCACGACACCGAACGCACCACCGGCATCGATGGCTTCGTAGGCGAGGCCGAGTTCTTCGGCGGCCCACAGTGGTTTGCGCACATTCGACGAGTTTTTCCGACCCCAGATCTTCAGCATGACCGCCTCTTTATGGATGAATGCGCAGGCAGCATACGCCGGATCAGGCGCGACTCAAATCACCCTGCATGTCGCCACGCATGTCACCGAGGAGCGCGGGCAAATGATCGCCAAACAGGTGCGGATAGCACTTTTCCAGGTGTTCGAAAAAGAATGTCTCAGGCACGTCGGCGAACTGACCGTGGTCCACCAGGTACTCCATCAACTGCTCGCCTTCGCGATTAAAGGGATGGAAAACGCTGTCGTGGACGCCATCGAATTCCAGTGGCGCCACGTTGAACAATTCGCACAAACCCTGATTGAACGCCGGCGTGGCTTTGACCCAGCGCCCGTTCAAATACAACTCGGTGTAACCGTGCATGGCGAACACATCGCTCTTGAGCAATTCCAGCAAGCGCGGCGTCGACAGGTGATTGCGCACATCGGCCAGACCGATACGCGCGGCAATCCCACAATGCCGGGCACATCCCGCCAGCAGGGTCGCTTTGGGCACGCAATAACTTTCGCCGGCCGCCAGCGCGTAACTGCCACGCAAGGTGTCTGGGTCGCGGCTGAAGGTGTAGGGGTTGTAGCGCACGGCCTCGCGCACCGCGTAATACAGATTGATCGCCTGCTGAACGGGATCGCGACTGACGCCGCGATGCTTTTCGGCGAACTCCACCACCGCGGGGTGGTCACTATCGATGAAGCGACCGGGATTCAAATACTCGTGCATGAGGGCGATCTCCTGGGGGAGCCTCAAGTCTAGCGACACCTTCAGCACACAGATAACGACGATTCGGCCAAACATGGGCGCTTTGCCGCTAACCCCGCGAACGTTTTCCCAGGGCTGTTGCCCACAGTTCTTACAAAACCCGTCCAAGGTTTCCCACGATATCAATCACATCGGTCTGACCACACTGTTTTGCGGATGCCGTCTAAGCTCTGAAGGTTGGTTTTGCCCTGGTGTCACGGAGGATTAAATATGCTGTTGTTGTGGATACTGGTTCTGATCGTCGGAGTGGCCTATTTGGCTCACCGCCGCGTCGCCCCGCTGCCGGCGTTGGGCATTGTGGCTGTTTACGTGTTGGCGATGGGCGCCTTCAGCCATGCACCGGGTTGGCTGTTGCTGATTCTCTGGGTGCTGATCGCTGCAGTGGCGGCGCCTCTGTTGCTGCCCGATCTGCGCCGCAAATACTTCAGCGCGCCGCTGTTCAGCTGGTTTCAGAAAACCCTGCCGCCGATGTCGCAAACCGAACGCGACGCCATCGATGCCGGCACCGTGTGGTGGGACGGCGAGCTGTTCAGCGGTCGTCCGGACTGGGACAAGTTGCTGGCCTATCCAAAAGTCCAACTGACCGAAGAGGAACAGGCTTTCATTGATGGCCCGACCGAAGAACTCTGCGCGATGGTCAGCGACTGGCAGATCGGCCAGGACATGGACCTGCCGCTTGAAGCCTGGACGCATATCAAGGAAAACGGCTTCTTTGCGCTGATCATTCCCAAGGAATTCGGCGGCAAAGGCTTCTCCGCGTACGCCCACTCTCAGGTCGCGATGAAACTGGCGACCCGCAGCGGCGATCTCGCCTCCACCGTCATGGTCCCGAACTCGCTCGGCCCTGCTGAACTGCTGCTGCACTACGGCACCGACGAACAACGCAATCACTACCTGCCACGCCTGGCGCGCGGCGATGACATTCCGTGTTTCGCACTGACCGGGCCGCTGGCCGGCTCCGACGCTGGGGCGATGCCCGACACCGGGATCATCTGCAAAGGCGAATGGGAAGGTCATGAAACCCTGGGCCTGCGCCTGAACTGGGAAAAACGCTACATCACCCTCGGCCCGGTCGCTACCCTGCTCGGTCTGGCGTTCAAGGCTTATGACCCGGATCACTTGCTGGGTGACAAGGAAGACCTCGGCATCAGCCTCGCGCTGATCCCGACCGAAACCCCTGGCGTCGAAATCGGCCGTCGTCACTTGCCGCTCGGCGCGGCGTTCATGAACGGCCCGAACTCCGGCAAAGACGTGTTCATTCCGCTGGAATTCCTCATCGGCGGCCAGGAAATGCTCGGCAAAGGCTGGATGATGCTGATGAACTGCCTGTCGGTCGGGCGTTCCATTTCGCTGCCGGCGGTGGGCACTGGCGCCGCCAAGTTCACCAGTCTGGTCACCGGCCAATACGCGCAGGTACGTGAACAGTTCAACGTGCCGCTGTCGGCATTCGAAGGTATCCAGGAAGCCATGGCGCGCATCGGCGGTAACGCCTGGATGATGGACGCCGCGCGCATGCTGACCGCCAACGCGGTGGATTTGGGCGAGAAACCGTCGGTGTTGTCGGCGATCCTCAAATATCACCTGACCGAACGCGGCCGGGAGTGCATCAGCCACGCGATGGACGTGCACGGCGGCAAAGCAATCATCATGGGGCCGAACAACTATCTGGGCCGTAGCTGGAATGGCGCGCCAATCTTCATCACCGTGGAAGGTGCGAACATCCTCTCGCGCAACCTGATGATCTTCGGCCAAGGGGCGATTCGCTGCCATCCATTCGTACTCAAGGAAATGGCGCTGGCCGGTCGTGAAGACAAGGATCAGGCACTCAAGGAATTCGACGGTCTGCTGCTCCAGCACATCGGTTTTGCGGTCAGCAACGCTGCCAGCACGCTGGTGTTGAACCTCGGTTTCGGCCACTTCGAACACGCGCCGGGCAACAAACTGAGCCAAGGTTACTTCCGCGCGCTCAACCGTCAGGCTGCAGCATTCGCCATGCTCGCCGACCTCAGCATGATGCTGCTGGGCGGCGAACTGAAGCGTCGCGAACGACTGTCGGCGCGTCTGGGCGATGTGCTCAGCAACATGTACCTCGCCTCCGCCGCGCTCAAGCGTTATCACGATCTGGATTCGCCGGACCACATGGCGCCGCTGTTCAACTGGGCGATGGAAGAAAGCCTCGGTCAGTCCGAGCGGGCGTTGGACGAACTGTTGAGCAACTTCCCGAACAAGATCCTGGGTTGCCTGCTGCGGGTGATCGTGTTCCCGTTCGGCCGTCGCCACAAAGGTCCGTCGGACAAACTCGGCGCCGAAGTGGCTGCGGTGATTGGCCGGGCCAAGGGCGATCCAACCCTCGAAGAGTTGCTCGGCGGTTGCTACCGTCCGCAGTCGGCTGATGACGCGGTTGGCGCGCTGCAACATGCGTGCAATCTGCTGAACAGCGCGCAGCCGTTGCACAAAAAGCTGCACGTCGCGCTCAAGAGCGGTCAGGTCAAACCGACTGCCGGCGAACACGCGATTGATGCCGCACTGGAAGCCGGCGTGTTGCAACCGGCCGAAGCGCAGACCCTGCGTGATGCCGAACTGGCGCGCCGCAAAGTCATTGATGTCGATGATTTCGACAAGGAAGAACTGGCGCTGGCCGACGGAAAGGTCCGCTGATCCTGTAAAAACCGGTGCGGGAGCTTTATACTCCCGCGCCCGTTTTGCTCTTGAGGACTTATCTCGTGTCCAATGTCGTTGCCGACCATCTCGTCTTGCTTGACCACTTGCGCAGCATCCTGGTCGCCGTAGGTGAGGCCGAACAGGTTCCCGAAGAAAGCCATGCCTTGTTTCTGGAGCGCTTCGACGAATTACGTGCATTGCTGCCGGTCGATCCGATCGAAAGCCAATACCTGGGTCAGGACATTCTCTGCCAGGTAACCACCCGCTATCCGCAAATCGCCCACCTGGTACCGCGCGACCTGCTCTGGTACTTCGCCGGCGACTGCCTGCATTACATGCCTGACGATGAAATCAATCTGTATCAGGCTCTGGAAGAGCGTCGTTTCGAAGCTGAGCAGAACGACGAACCGTTTGACTGGAATCAGGAAAAACAGCTGCTGGCGATGTCGAACGACGACAGCAAGCACTGATCCCGGATCAGCAATGCAAAAGGCCCGCATGGTGAACATGCGGGCCTTTTTTTGTGGCGTTAATGAGGGCGCCTTCGCGGGCAAGCCTCGCTCCTACAGGTTATGCGCGATCCCTGTAGGAGCGAGGCTTGCCCGCGAAGGCGTCAGTCAAAGCAATCCGTCACTCTCCGGCAACTCATACTCAGCCGCAACCTTGCCCAAGGCACTCGGCTTCCCCGGCTTGCTCAGCGTGGGCTCTTTCTCCAGACACTCCACCAGATAATCAATCAACACCCGAAGCTTGGGCGGCAGATAACGCGTCGGCGAATGCAGCAACCACGCACCGCCATGGTAGGACGCGAGGAACGTCCAGTCCGGCAGCACCTGCACAATCAATCCCTGCTCCAGCGCATAACGCGCGGTGAAATACGGCAAGCTGCCAATGCCAATGTGCTGCAACACCGCGCCGAGCCGCACGCCAGTGTGGTTGGCCGCATAGCGTCCACGCACTCCGACGGTTACCGCTTTGCTGCCCTTCTTGAATTTCCAGCGAGCATCGCTCGGGGTTTCGCCCAGGTAGATGCAGCTGTGATTGAGCAAGTCGTGAGGATGGGTCGGCGTACCGTGTTCGGCGAGGTATTGCGGCGTGGCGCAAAGCAAATGGTCGATGGTCAGCAATTGCCGCCCGACCAATCCGGCGGGCGGGCGATCGGTGATGCGGATCGCCAGATCAACATTGTCATCGATCAAATCCACCTGTCGATCTTCCAGCAACAACTCCACATCGACTTTGGGATAACGCCGCAGAAATTCCGGCATATGCGGGTGAATCACAAAGCGCCCCACCGCTTTCGGCACGCTGACCCGCACCAGACCTTCCGCCTCGTGGTTGAACTGGCCGCTGATTTCCATCACTGATTTCGCCGCGCTGACCATTTCCTGGCAACGTTTGAACACTTCTTCGCCGCCATCACTCAAGCGCAATTTACGCGTGGTGCGCTGCAGCAAGCGCGTGTTCAACGCTTTCTCCAGACGCGAAATACTGCGGCTGACCGCCGATGGCGACGAGCCTAATTGGCGAGAGGCTTCGGAGAAGCTGCCGGTCTCGACAACTTTGACGAAAATCGCCATTTCACCCAACAACGGCAGCGGTAGATTTATGCTCACAGCGCAACAGTCCTTTGATGTTTGAACGGATTATCACGCAATTCCACGCTTCATATAATAAAAACAGAAATTTTAATAAGGGCATGGAATATGACGCTTCGCCTCTTTTTCCATAGTGATGACCTCAAGGCCAATGTGGAAGTCCTCGACTGCACGCCCCACGAGAATGAATACGCGGTGGTTTTACGCGCCACACTGTTTCACCCACAGGGCGGCGGGCAGCCGTCGGACATTGGCTGGATCGGTGAAAGCCAGGTGCTGCGCGTGGCTCAGGATCCCGAGCGGATCGTCCATTACGTCGACCACCCGGTACAACTCGGGATGATCCAGATCCGCGTCGACGAACAACGCCGCCAACTCAACGCCCGCCTGCACTCGGCCGGTCACCTGATTGGGCATTTCATTCAGGCGCGCGACTGGATGCCGATCAAGGCGCACCACTGGCCGGGCGAAAGCCGGGTGCAATTCAAACCAGCCGAATCGGCTGAAGAACTCGACGTGGAAACGGTTCAACGCGGCATCGAACAGTGGATTGCCGCCGACCTGCCGCGCCTGACGTCACTGCGCGAAGGCGCTCGGGAAATCAGTTTCGGCGACCTGCCGGCCTACGGTTGTGGCGGCACGCATGTACGGAGCCTGAAGGATTTGGGCACGGTAACGATCGACTCCCTTGCACAGAAAAAGGGCACGTTGTCCGTCCATTACCACGTGGACTGACGCGCGGACTGAGCTTTGCGCGATGGCGCCAATGTCATCGCCCGGCGCCGGAGGGGCGCGCATTCGCGAGCTCCGTTGACTATTCGATAGATGGACCTAAAAACATGATGCTTGACGTCGAGCGTCTCGATGAGACGTGCATAAAAAAACTCGCCAACGAAGAAGTGCTGGCCGTTCGCGTCAAAGGCTTTTTGCCCCAGCCGCTGGCGGTGCAGATTGGCGACAAGATTCTTGCGCCGGGTTTCGAGGGCTACATCAACGCGCCGAGCATCGGTCGCATTGGCATGGCGTTTTATGAAGCGGAAAACCAGCCGCTGCTGATCGAAGACTATTTCGCCCGCGCCTCCAGCAACATCGAAGAACTGCGCAACCGCTGCGCGCCCTACGCCTCCCCCGTCGACACGCTGCGCTGCATGCTCGACGAGACCTGGCCGGCGGGCGCGCATCTGGAAAACCTCTACGGGCGCAAAATGTACATCGGCCTGTCGCGCGTGGTGAAGCCCGGCGTGTGTTTTCTCGCCCACCACGACATCTTCGCCAAGGACGCCCCGGACAGTTTTCAGGCGCGCAGCCTCGACGCGCAGTTCGCCTGCAACGTCTACCTGAACATGCCGACCGAGGGCGGCGCGTTGCAGATGTGGGACCACCCCATCACCCCCGACCAGTTCGATGAAATGCGTGGCGACAGCTACGGCATCGACCCGGCACTGCTCGGCCCTCCGACCCTGGAGGTACGCCCCGATCCGGGCGATTTCATCATGTTCAACTCGCGCTGCATGCACTCGGTGACGCCGGGCGTGGCAGATCCGCGTTTGAGCCTGTCCTTTTTTGTCGGTTATCGCGGCAACGCTTCACCCCTTACTTTCTGGAGTTGAGATGTTTTCGAATTACCTGGGCGAGTTTCTGGCACTGGCGACCATTCACTTTCTGGCCGTCGTCGCCCCCGGACCGGACTTTGCCGTCACCATCCGCCAGAGCGTACGTTTCGGTCGGCTGGTAGGCATCTGCACTGCGCTGGGCATCGGCGCGGGGATTTCCGTGCACGTGCTTTACACCCTGCTCGGCGTCGGCGCGCTGATGCACACCACGCCGTGGCTGTTGACCGTGGCCAAGGTCGTGGGCGGTGCCTACATTCTTTATCTGGGTGTCAGCCTGTTGCGCAGTAAACCGAAAACCGTGCTTGAAGGGGAAAAAGTCACGGACGAACCGGTGGTCGAGCAGACGCTGTTTAAAGCGTTTACCACGGGTTTCCTGACCAACGCGACCAACCCGAAAGCCACGCTGTTTTTTCTGGCGATCTTCACCACCATCATCAGCGCCACGACGCCGCTGAACATTCAAGCGCTGTACGGCGTGTGGATGTGTTTTGTGAACGCGCTGTGGTTCGTGATTGTGGCGCTGTTTTTTTCCAGTAACCGGGTGCGCCTGTTGTTCATGCGCATGGGGCACTGGTTCGAACGCAGCATGGGGGTGATTCTGATCCTGTTCGCCGGGCGCCTGATTTTGTCGATGTAAAGCTTATTCACGACGAGACATGCACCACGCAAAAGGCCCGCCCAGTCAGACTGGCGGGCCTTTTTTGGCAGGTTTGGGATAAATCGAGCGCACACAAAAACGCCGCTCAGTGAGCGGCGTTTTTGTTGAATATGGAGCGGGAAACGAGACTCGAACTCGCGACCCCGACCTTGGCAAGGTCGTGCTCTACCAACTGAGCTATTCCCGCAAATGGCGTCCCCTAGGGGACTCGAACCCCTGTTACCGCCGTGAAAGGGCGGTGTCCTAGGCCACTAGACGAAGGGGACACGCTAACTGAAACACATGGTGTGTATTTCAGTGCCCAAATCCGCATCCGAAGATGTCGGTTCTGGTTTCACTCAGCGCTGCCCGAAAGCAACGCTGTTTAAAATTGGAGCGGGAAACGAGACTCGAACTCGCGACCCCGACCTTGGCAAGGTCGTGCTCTACCAACTGAGCTATTCCCGCATATGGCGTCCCCTAGGGGACTCGAACCCCTGTTACCGCCGTGAAAGGGCGGTGTCCTAGGCCACTAGACGAAGGGGACACACGTACAACATTCACTCCCTACCGCGTTTCGCTGTGTGCTTTACGCTGTAAGTGGCGCGCATTCTATGGATGGATTGAGGGGTCGTCAACCCCTTGATATAAATTTATTTAAATCAATGACTTCGCCCTGCTTTGAGCAGCGAATCAGGGTTTTCCGTCGCTCGGTGTTTGGCGCCTATATTCTGGCGCCGATCAAGGCGTTATAGTCCGCCTGCAACAATGATGGCCATGTGCAACGTGCACGCCGCTGCTTATATAAGCGCGACGACGGCCGATAAACAGTAGAGTCCGGCTGCTCCAACTGGTCGAGCGGCGCTATGCGCCCCCACGCCAAGCCACTACACTCGCACGCGAACCCAATAAAGAGGTCTTACCGGTGACACCACTCATGATCACCCTGCTAGTTGTAGCCGGGATCGCACTATTGATCGCCATTGGCTACATGAACCATGTGGTGGAAAACAATAAGCTGGAAAAGGCCCGTACCAAGGTTGAACTCAACGACCGTATGCGTCGCTGCGGCGAAATCACCGAGACCTTCCCCGGTCAGTTGATGAACCCTGCGCTCAAGCTGCTGTTGACCCGTCTGGAGCTGAACGTCTGCCAGCGTCTGCAAAACCTGGAAAAAAACAACGCTGCGCTCAAGGCCCGCATCATCGAACTTAACGCTCTGGTCGCCCAAGGCGAATCGCTCCCGGTGAACAACCCGCCGGCACCGATCCAGACCGAAGCCAAAGCCAAAGACGTGCGCTTCCTGCTCGAAGCCCTCCACGGCCAAATCACCCGCGCCGCGCAAGACGGCTTTCTGCCGACCAACGAAGCCAAGCGCTGGATCCGCGAAGTCCGCCACATCCTCGTGTTGCTGCACATCGAATTTTTCAACAACCTCGGCCAGCACTCCCTGCAACAAGGCCAACCCGGCCAGGCCCGCCTCGCCTTCGAACGCGGCGTGCAATACCTGCGCAAACAGCAGGAACCGCAGATCTACGCCGAACAACTCGAATACCTGGAAAAACTCCTGGCCCGCGTCAACGCCCAAGTCATGGACCAAAACGCCCCGGCCGAAGACGAAGTCAATCAACTCACCTCAGGCCTGAAAGACGTTGAGGCTGATGCGGACTGGAAGAAAAAAGCGATTTACGACTGATCGTCGCTGGCTTCCTGTAACACCTTGACGCCCGGTGCATTGCACCGGGCGTTTTGCGTTTCGGCCCCTGCCGATGCCTGTCACAGGTGCAGGCGAATCGGTATAAACACGTTTAAAAAGATCCGTTTAACGACACGCGCAGAAACGTCCTGAAGGCTACAAAACCTTGTGCCTTTACCTACGACTAAGACAGAATCCGCTGGCTTGTGCGCCCTGCCCTTGAGCCCTATTGTTTCCCTGCCGCTGCTCATCAGTGGTCGGGTTTAGTCGCCCGAAGGTTTCATCTAGGTGCATTAGCCCTCGATCAATCAGGTATTTCCATGCCTGCACTTGATGGTGGTTGTGCGCAGGGCGTCCTAGGGCGCGCCGGTCTTTTGATGATTCCACCGGTCGACTAACCTGCGTACAGCCGCCTCCCTTCTTTTAGTCGGGAATGGTCGCGGCCCCAACTTTGGAAAAATCAATATGTTCAAAGTAACGCCCAATCCGCCGCACACCGATCCATTACCCTACGACGCCTGCCTTGACCCCAAAAAACTGCAAGCCGCAGCAGACCGGGCGCTGAGCCACTACATCGGCAGCGGGACACAGAAAACGCAGATATCATCCCGCAAACCGTACGGCATTTTCGTCATCGGCCCCTCGGTCGACGACGAGACATTGCTGGTACAAGCCTGCACCTCGTTTGCATCGGCCAGCGCCATGGCCAACGACATCGCGAACTCGATAGATGCGCGGCATCGCGATTCGATCGTGGCGCTGCAGCAAGTGATCATGATGGGAGAATTGGCAGTCAATCGGGTACTGGACAACTACCACCCGCCTGGGTGACGGCCGGGCAAAACAGTGAGAGGCATTGCGCCTCTCACTTCCTGGCGAGAAGTTGGTATGTGGGGATGAGTACATTCGAGAGGGAATGGTGGGGTTTGAAGACGTCATCGCGAGCAGGCTCACTCCCACAGGGGACGGGGTGAATCTGGGAGGGATTGGTCGGCGCTAAAGCCGCCATGCCCAAAACATCAAAGCCGAAAATGCCCAACCATTCCCTTCAACTCCACCCCCAACTGCGCCAACTCAATACTCGAAGCCGCATTCCCGCGCATCGCCAGCGAAGAGTGATCCGCACTCGCCCGAATACTCGTGACACTCCGATTAATCTCCTCGGCCACCGAACTCTGCTGCTCCGCCGCCGCCGCAATCTGCTGATTCATCTGCTGAATCAACGACACCGCCGCCGCAATACTCCCCAAAGCACTCTCCGTCTGCAAAGCATCACTCACCGCCAACTTCACCAACTCACCGCTGCTGCGAATCTGCTGCACCGACGACTGCGCCGCCGAACGCAACGCCGAAACCAACCGCTCAATCTCCTCCGTCGACTGCTGAGTACGCTTGGCCAATGCCCGCACCTCATCCGCCACCACCGCAAAACCCCGGCCCTGCTCACCCGCCCGCGCCGCCTCAATCGCAGCATTCAGCGCCAACAGATTAGTCTGCTCGGCAACACTCTTGATCACCCCCAACACCGTGCCGATATTCTGAATCTCGGCACTCAAACTCTCGATACTCGAACTCGCCGAGGTCGCCGAATCCGCCAACTGCTCGATCCGCGCCATACTCTGGCGCACCACCTGCTGCCCGCTCTCAACCTTGTCGTCGGCGGTCTGCGCTGCGGTCGCGGCCTCTTCGGCATTGCGCGCCACGTCATGCACCGTGGCAGTCATCTGATTCATCGCCGTCGCCACCTGCTCGGTTTCTTCCTTCTGGCTACTGACCTCCAGGTTGGTCTGCTCAGTCACCGCCGACAGCGATTGCGCCGAACTGGCCAACTGCTCGATCCCCGCCTGCAACCCACTGACAATACTGCTCAGCCCCGCGCCCATCTGCTGCATCGCCAGCATTAATTGGCCGATCTCATCACGCCGGGTCACCTCCACCGTCGCACTCAAATCCCCCGCCGCAATCTGCTGCGCGACGCGAATAACGCTGCGCAACGGCGCGACGATCAACCGGGTAATCACCCACGCAGCGATCAACCCGACCAACAGCGCCAGCGCCGAAGAAGCAATGATCAACAATGAGTTTTTCTTCAATTCAGCCTGCATCGCCGCATCTTCGGCGACATACGCCTGATCGACGCGCGCTACCACCTGAGCGGCGCGCTGATGCAATTGTTCGTAGACGGTTTTTTCCTGAGCCAGCAGCCCGGTGTACTCCGCCAGTTTCTCGCTGAATCCGGCGATATGCCCGGCCACTTCGTTGAGCACCGTTTGATAACCCTCATCCTTGACCGACGTTTTCAGTTGTTCGGCTTGCGCCAACGCCTGATCAGCCTGCTCGATCTTGCCTTTGCCGGCGCTGTCGTCATCGCCCTTGCGGCTCTGGTCGAGGCGCACTCGGGCCTCGTTCATGGCTTGCAACATCAACTGCGAAACCTGGCTGACCTGACTGGCCTGCTCAATGAACTGCGCGCCGTCCTTGCCCTCGGATTCCTTCAAGGTATAAGCGCCATCGTCAGCCAGCCCGGCCTGCAACACGTCGAGGTTATTGGCTACGCTCGACACCGACCAACTGGCCATTTCCAGAGCGAGGTCCTTGGCCTGGGTCAATGAGACGAACTCGTCAAACGCCTTGCGATAGGCGCCAAGCGACTGCTCGACATCGTTCATGACCGGCACATTGGCCGCCGATTGCGCTTTCAATTGGTTGGCCAGAGCGACCAACTCATCGACGCCCTTACGCAACGCGTCCGCAGTTTTCGGGTTGTTGTGCAGCGCGTAGTCCTGTTCCAGCAAACGCACTTTGAGCAACTCGCTGTTGAGCGAAGACATCTGCTTGAGCCCATCGAAACGCTGACTGATGGTTTGCAGGGACCATACGCCAATGGCTGCCACCACGGCGGTCAACAACAGCACCAGGACAAACCCGATGCCCAGTTTTTTCGCCATACCGAGGTTGGCAAAACGTCCTTGCACGGCCGAAATCATTGCGCGTAGTCCCCTGCCATAGTCTGTAGATGGAGATTCGCAACGGGCCTGTGCCAGCACAAGTCTCTGGCGTCGGAATAATGGCAAAAAGCTACGCCCGCGTCGTTTTCAGAACGTTTTAGGTCGATCCCCAGCGCTGGCCTGGAAAAACCTCCGCGCCCTTGGATCACAGGCATACGCCACGTTGATCCGCTGCCACGAACTGGCTTCGCCACACGGGCTGAACGCGGTGGCGGACGACAACAGCACACCAAATCGCCGCGCCAGTGTGCGCAGCTGAGCGTAGTCGCAACGGGTAGATCGCGCCCAGATGAACAGGCCACCGACCGGCTTGCCGAACACTTCCCACTCGGCATCTTCGAGCAATTGCAGCGCAGCGGCACGGTCCATGCTCAAGCGCTGACGCTGGCGCTGAACCAATTTGCGATAGGCGCCAGCGCTCAACAGATTGGCCAGCACCGACTCGCAAAACCGTGAGCCGCCCATGCTGCTGACCATCTTGACCTCGGCCAGCTGCGCAATCAGCCCTGCCCCCGCCAGCACAAAACCCACGCGCAACGAACTGCTGAGGGTTTTCGAAAAGCTGCCGACGTAAATCACCCGCGCCTCGTCATCCAGCGCCGCGAGACGTGTGCCGGGCGCGTGGTGCATGTCCGCGTAGACATCGTCCTCGATCACCAGCACACCGTGCGCCCTGCTCAACTGCAGAATTTTTTGCGCGACCACGGCTGTCAGGCAACTGCCCGTCGGGTTGTGGTGGAAGCTATTGATGAACATCGCGCGCGGGCTGTGCTCGCGGCATAAACGCTCGAGCACTCGGGTATCCGGGCCAGTCGGCGTACGCGGCACTGCAAGCATGCGCACGCCGTGCAGCCTGAGCAAATCGAACAAATGCGAAAAACCCGGACTTTCCACCACCACACAATCGCCGGGTTTGAGCAACGTGCGCACGATCAGGTCGAGCGCCTGGCTGGCCCCGGCGGTGGTCATGACAGACGATTCAGTGGCGACGATATTCAGCGGTTTCAGGCGTTGGAGAATCTGCTGGCGCAACGGCAGCAATCCCAGCGGCGTACTGTAATTGAACAGGCCGGCCATGTCGGTTCGCGTGACCTCGCGGATCGCGTAGCTGAGGTCATCAGTCTCGCGCCAACTCTCGGGCAACCCGCCGCAGCCCAGCAGCAACTCGCCCGACAGGCTGGCGCTGCAAAGGCTGTGCATGCCTTCGAATCGCGGCAGGTCCAAGGTCTCCGGGGCCACCGCCAGCGACGTTGCGACCTGGAAGCCACAACCCGGACGCGAGGCCAGAACGCCCTGCACTACCAGCCGTTCACACGCTTCGACGACACTCGATTGACTGAGCAGATTGAGCCGCGCGATCTGTCGCACGGAGGGCAAGCGAGTCTCGGGCGGGACTTCGCTTTGAGCGATCCAGCTCGCCAATCCGTCGACGATTTGCTGTACGACCGGCACCATTGCCTGTCGGTCAATTCTCAATTCCATGAGCACGCAAACTCCTGTCCGTTTTGCTGCGCGCAGTTAATCACAGGAGTGCGGACAGGGCTGTGCGACAACGCCGTCAAAAACAGCGGTTCTAACTATTTGAAACACATTGCTCGTGCTTGATGAAGATTCCTGTGGGAGCGAGCTTGCTCGCGATGGCGGCGTATCAGGCGCCATTGATGTTGACTGGAATGGCCTCATCGCGAGCAAGCTCGCTCCCACAGGGGTTATTGGCAAAAGGTTAAAACGCGGTAACGCCGCCATCCACCGCCAGCGAATGCCCGGTGGTGAACGCTGCGCCGTCGCTGCACAGGTACAAAACTGCGCTGGCGATTTCCTCGACTTTGCCGATTCGCCCGACCGGGTGCATCGCGTTGGCGAACTCGCCTTTCTTCGGATCGGCCTCGTAGGCGCGGCGGAACATGTCAGTGTCGATAACCGCCGGGCACACGGCGTTGACGCGGATTTTCTTCTTCGCGTATTCAATCGCCGCCGATTTGGTCAGGCCGATCACCGCATGCTTGGAGGCCGCGTAGATGCTCATTTTCGGCGCCGCGCCGAGGCCGGCCACCGACGCGGTATTGACGATCGCGCCACCGCCCTGCGCCAGCAACAGCGGCAACTGATACTTCATGCACAGCCACACGCCTTTGACGTTGACGCCCATGATCGCGTCGAACTCGTCGAGCGTGCCGTCAGCCAGTTTGCCTTTTTCGATCTCGATCCCGGCGTTGTTGAAGGCATAGTCGAGACGGCCGTAGGTATTGATCACCTCATCCATCAGATTTTTTACCTCGCTCTCCACCGTTACGTCGCAGCGCACGAAAGACGCTTCGCCGCCCGCTGTACGAATCAGCGCCACCGTGCCCTCGCCCCCCGCCGTGTCGAAATCGGCGACCACCACTTTCAAGCCCTCGGCAGCAAAGGCCTGGGCCGTGGCGCGGCCGATGCCGTTGGCAGCGCCGGTGACTACGACGACCTGGCCGGAAAACGTCATGCTCATTGTTATGTCCTCGAAAGAAGGTGCGGGGATCGCGTGTTTCGCAGTCTAGCCACAGCGACGCATCGCGCGGCAGCACTATCAGAAGCCCGGTTGAGCGGCCATGCGTTGCAGTGATAAAAGCGCCCGCGCAACTATCACTGCACTGGATCGGAGTGCATTCGCCGCGTCAGCCAACCTTGCGACATGGGCCACGAACGGCTATCAACAAAGCTTCATTCAGCTTGAGTGCCCGTCATGACTACCCAGACCAATCGCCAATTCCTGCTCGCCAAACGCCCGGTCGGCGCGGCGACCCGCGAAACCTTCACCTATCAAGAAGTACCGGTCGGCGAGCCGGCGGCGGGTCAGATCCTGGTGAAGAACGAATACCTGTCGCTGGACCCGGCCATGCGTGGCTGGATGAACGAGGGCAAGTCCTACATCCCGCCGGTCGGTATCGGCGAGGTAATGCGCGCGTTGGGCGTAGGCAAAGTCGTCGCGTCGAACAATCCGGGGTTTGCCGTCGGTGACTACGTCAACGGCGCCCTCGGCGTGCAGGATTATTACCTCGGCGAGCCGCGCGGCTTCTACAAGGTCGACCCGAAACTGGCACCGCTGCCGCGCTATTTGTCGGCGCTGGGCATGACCGGCATGACCGCTTATTTCGCGCTGCTCGACGTCGGCGCACCGAAGGCCGGCGACACCGTGGTGCTGTCCGGCGCGGCAGGTGCGGTGGGCAGCATTGCCGGGCAGATCGCCAAAATCAAAGGTTGCCGGGTGATCGGCATCGCCGGCGGCGCAGACAAGTGCAAGTTCCTCATCGATGAGTTGGGGTTCGACGGCGTCATCGATTACAAGAACGAAGACGTCCACGCCGGGCTCAAGCGCGAATGCCCGAAAGGCGTGAACGTGTATTTCGATAACGTCGGCGGCGACATTCTCGACGCGGTGTTGAGTCGTCTGGCGCTGAAAGCGCGGGTGGTGATTTGCGGCGCGATCAGCCAGTACAACAACAAGGAAGCGGTCAAGGGCCCGGCCAACTACCTGTCGCTGCTGGTCAATCGCGCGCGCATGGAAGGTTTTGTGGTGATGGACTACGCCGCGCAATTCGCCGCCGCCGGGCAGGAAATGGCCGGCTGGATGGCCAAGGGGCAATTGCAGAGTCGCGAAGATATTGTCGAGGGACTGGAGACATTCCCGGAGACGCTGATGAAATTGTTCAGCGGCGAGAATTTCGGCAAGTTGGTGTTGAAGGTGTAACGGATTTTTTAATACACCACTAAAACCAATGTAGGAGTGAGCCTGCTCGCGATAGCGGTGTATCAGTCAACATTCATGTCGGCTGATACTGCGCAATCGCGAGCAGGCTCACTCCCACAGGTTTAGCGGTGTTCAGGCGATTTCGGCGACGACATCGGCCAACGCTTTCGCCGGATCCGCTGCCTGGCTGATCGGGCGACCAATCACCAGGTAATCCGAGCCAGCATCCAGCGCCTGACGCGGGGTCAAAATGCGTCGCTGGTCATCCTGCGCGCTGCCCGCCGGACGAATCCCCGGCGTCACCAATTGCAGCGACGGATGCGCCGATTTCAGCGCCTGCGCTTCCAGTGCCGAACACACCAGACCGTCCATCCCGGCTTTTTCCGCCAACGCGGCGAGGCGCAAGACTTGCTCCTGCGGCTCGATGTCCAGACCAATCCCCGCCAGATCTTCACGTTCCATGCTGGTCAGCACGGTCACGCCGATCAACAGCGGCTTGGGGCCGGTGCGCTGGTCGAGCACTTCGCGGCACGCGGCCATCATGCGCAGGCCGCCGGAGCAATGCACGTTGACCATCCACACGCCCATTTCCGCCGCCGCTTTCACCGCCATGGCGGTGGTGTTCGGGATGTCGTGGAACTTGAGGTCGAGGAACACTTCGAAACCCTTGTCGCGCAAGGTGCCGACGATTTCTGCGGCGCAACTGGTGAACAGTTCCTTGCCGACTTTGACCCGGCACAGTTTCGGGTCCAACTGGTCGGCCAGCTTCAGTGCGGCGTCACGGGTGGGGAAATCCAGGGCGACGATGATAGGAGTCTGGCAGACGGACATGTGCGGGCTCTCAGGCAGGACGAAATCGGCGCGCATTGTAGCGGAACCAGCGCCGCTGCGGGACCCGATGATCGGTAATTCGTCCCGCAGACTCTGCCAAGCCTAGCCGCTGCGCCAATTGTGTCGAGGCCGATACACTCACGACACGCCGGCAACAACTGCCGGCGCTACCCTCGTCCACCGCAACATGTCCTTACAGCACTTCCCGCCTCCGGGCCGGACGCCTATGCTGAAGCCACAACCTCGCAGCCCACTTTGTGGTTGGCAGCCTCTCTGGCAGATGAACACACGCATGCACAACACCCCCGCACCTGTGAACGACGATCAAAAGACGCCCGGCGACGACAAGCGTTGGAGCATTCGCGCCTTGATCGTTGACGATGACATTCCGATCCGCGAACTGATGATCGACTACCTGGCGCGTTTCAATATCCACGCCAGCGGCGTCACCGACGGCGCGGCGATGCGCCAGGCGCTGCAAGCGGAACATTTCGACGTGGTGGTGCTCGACTTGATGCTGCCCGGCGAAGACGGTTTGTCGTTGTGCCGCTGGTTGCGCGCCGAATCCGATATTCCGATCCTGATGCTCACCGCGCGTTGTGAACCCACCGACCGCATCATCGGCCTGGAGCTGGGCGCCGACGATTACATGGCCAAGCCGTTCGAGCCGCGTGAGTTGGTCGCGCGGATTCAGACGATTCTGCGGCGGGTGCGCGACGATCGCACCGAGCAGCGTGCGAATATTCGTTTCGACAATTGGCGCCTGAACAGTGTGCTGCGCCAGTTGATCGCCGCTGATGGTTTGGTGGTGCCGCTGTCCAACGCCGAATTCCGCCTGTTGTGGGTATTTATCGAACGTCCCCGGCGCGTGCTCAGCCGCGAACAATTGCTCGATGCCGCGCGCGGTCGTTCGATTGAAGCGTTTGATCGCAGCATCGATCTGCTGGTGTCGCGCCTGCGGCAGAAACTCGGTGATGACCCGAAAAATCCGCAGTTGATCAAAACCGTTCGCGGTGAGGGTTATCTGTTCGACGCTCGAGACATCGGCTGATGCGGGCGCGCTTCGATACGCTGTTCGGCCGCCTGTTTGGTGTGTTGCTGATCGCGATTATCCTCGCGCACGTGTTGGCGTTCTTCTGGTTTCACCATTACGGCCCGCCGCCCCCGCCGCCACCGCCGGGTTTCTCTGACCAGCAGCGGCCGCCACGCCCATGGTTTGGCGGACCGCTGGTGCCGCTGACGTTTCAGTTTGTTTCGCTGATCATCGCCGCGTGGTACGGCGCCAAACTGCTCAGTCGGCCGATCCAGCGCCTCAGCGATGCCGCCGAGCGCTTGAGCGAAAACCTCGACAGCCCGCCGCTCGACGAGTCCGGTCCACGGGAAGCGCGGCAGGCGGCTCACACCTTCAACAAGATGCAGCGGCGAATCATCGAACAAGTGCAGCAGCGTTCGCGGATGCTCGGCGCGGTGTCTCATGACTTGCGCACGCCGTTGTCGCGGCTGAAGCTGCGGCTCGAACAAATCGACGACAGCAAACTGCAAGGCCAGATGCGCCAGGACCTGGACGACATGATCGGCATGCTCGACGCGACCCTGACCTATTTGCACGAGCAACGCACCAGCGAAGCCCGGCAGTGGATGGACGTGCAGGCGCTGGTCGAATCGCTCAGTGAAAACGCCCAGGATCAGGGCGCCGATGTGCAGGCCAGCGGGCATTGCGTGCCGCTGCAAGTGCAGCCGATGGCGCTGCGTTCGTGCATCAATAACCTGATGGACAACGCGCTGCGCTATGCCGGGCAGGCGCTGATAACGCTGGAGGACAGCCGCGAACATCTGGTGATCCGGGTGATCGATCACGGTCCGGGGATTGCTGCGGATAAACGCGAAGCGGTGTTCGAACCGTTCTTTCGCCTGGAAGGTTCGCGCAACCGTAATTCCGGCGGGGTTGGACTGGGCATGACCATTGCCCGGGAAGCGGCGGAACGCCTGGGCGGGCAGCTCAGCCTGGAAGAGACGCCGGGCGGCGGCCTGACCGCCGTGATCAACCTGCCGCGCAATTGAATCCCGGTTAGAAATAAATCTTTCCTGTTCAACACAAATCAACTGTAGGAGTGAGCTTGCTCGCGATGGCGGTGTATCAGTCAACATTGATGTCGGCTGATACGCCCTCATCGCGAGCAAGCTCGCTCCCACAGGGTTTTTAGGGTGGCCGCAAGCCCGCCACAATTCAGCGCCGATCTTCTATCCGCGCATGGCTCTTGCTCCAGTCCGTCAGCAAGCTGTACGCCACCGCCAACAACGTCGGGCCGATAAACAGGCCGATAAACCCAAACGCGATCAGCCCGCCAAACACCCCGAGCAATACGATCACCAGCGGCAGATTCCCGCCACGGCTGATCAGGTACGGCTTCAGCACGTTGTCGACGCCGCTGATGATGAACGTGCCCCAGATGCCGAGGAACACTGCCATCCCATACTCACCTTTCCACGCCAGCCAGGCCGTGGCCGGAATCCAGATCAGCGGCGGGCCCATCGGGATCAGGCTCAACATGAACGTGACGATCCCCAGCACCAGCGCGCCCGGAACGCCAGCAATCAGAAAACCGATCAACGCCAGCACCGCTTGCGCCGCCGCAGTACCGATCACGCCGTTGACCACGCGCTGCACGGTGCCGGCGACCAGTTCGATGTAATAACCGGCGCGGTCACCGATCAACCGCTCGAGCAAACCATGAACAAACGCCGCCAGACGCGGGCCGTCGCGGTAGAAGAAGAACACGAAGACGATGCTCAAGGTCAGCTCGAGGATGCCGCCACCGATCTGCGCACTGCGCGCGAGCAACCAGTTGCCGACCTGTCCCAGATAAGGTTTGGCCGTGACCATCAGCGCCGCGCCCTGCTCGTCGATGCTGTTCCACAAACCCACCAGCCGTTCGCCAATCAGCGGAATGCTGCCAAGCCAGGTCGGCGCTTCCGGCAGGCCGTCGACCTGCACATCCTTGATGAACGCCGTGGCGTCGCGCACGTGATCTGCCAGATTGAACCCCAGCCAAACCAGCGGCACCGCCACCAGCAACATCCAGCCGAGGGTCAGCACAGCCGCCGCCAGCGATTCGCGGCCATTCAGCCAACGGGTCAGCAAACGCATCAGCGGCCAACTGGCAAACGCCAGCACCGCGCCCCAGAACAATGCCGACCAGAACGGTGCCATCACCCAGAGGCTCGCGCCAAACAGCACCAGGAGCAGAATCTGCACCAACAGCCGATCGTTATTGATCATCCAAGTCTCGAAAAAAGTCAGTAGAGCAAAGGTCACTAAAACAAAGAGTAGGCGAACGCGATGGGCGCGCTCGCCGGGTGCAGCTTAGCGCAACAGTTCAAAGTGCAGGCCAGAGCCTTCGACGTTGCCAGTCTCCAGGCGGGCGGCGCGCACGCCCTGGCTGATCAGCGATTGACGCCAGGCTTCGGCATTGGCCCCGGAAACACTGACCCGCAGCGTCGTGTCGAGGTTCAAGCCACGGGAAATCAGGCGCAGCCAAGTGGCGTCAGGTTCAGCGTCGAGTTTGGGGAAATCCAGCTTGCCGGTGCTTTTGAGCTGGCGCAGCAGGGTCGCGGAGGTCGGCAGCAGATCGCCCAGCGGTGCGGCGGCGGCAAATTGCTCGACGTGCAGATAGGCTTTGCGATTGCCACGAGTGATGCTGTAAAGCGCCACCAGCGAGTCATCGTTGGGCGCCGCCAGCCGCAGCAGCAAGTACGCCTGCTGTTCGTCGGCGCCGTACAGTTTGGAATTGCCGAAGACTTCATTGGCCCACAGGCTGCTCTCGCCGCAATCGCGAGCCTGGCACCAGAACAGCAGCTCGGCGCCCTGCTTCTGCAAGGCTTCGCGCGCTACGGTGAAGGCTTCGGTGGAGGAATGCTCGGCGGGCAGTTCGTAGGTCACCGAGGTGGTCTGGCCACGGGCGCTGACCTGGCCGTCGAAACGCAATTGGCCGCTGATCTTGCGGATCGAGCCCAGCGGATAGATCCGCTCAAGCTCGACCGGCGCGCGATAGTCGACGATTTGCGCGTCGGCCAGGCGCGGCACGATCGGCAAGTCCTGGCTGCCCGCAATGTCCGCCGCCAACAGCAACGGACTGAAACAACTGAGGGCCAGCAGACTGAGTGTACGCATGGGCCTGCTCATCGGATTGGCACGCCCTGTTCCTTTTGGTCGAAACTCAGTGCCTGCATCGTGCAGGACAAGCGGAGTTTCTCGAACACGATAGAGACCTTGTGGCCTTCCCGGGTCGCAGCGGTGTAGAGATCTATCATGGTTGTCTCCCATTTCAACCCGCCCAGCCTCGACAGTTGCCCGGCGCAAGTCAAGGAACGGCGAAGAACCGATTGAAACAGTCTGCGACAAGGCCGGCACCGAGCTCGTCATTCAGGTGCAAATGATGGCCGCCCGGCAGCTGTTCCCGGGCAAAGGGTAGACGCTCCAGCAACTCGGGGTGTTTGGCGAGCATGCCGTCAGCCGCGACCACTAATTGCGTAGGACAAGTGATACGCGCTACGAAGGCCATTGCCTGTTCTTCTGTCAGACGCAGCGGCGATGGCAACGTCAGACGGCTGTCGGTGCGCCACGTGTAGCCGCCCGGCACCGGCATCAAACCGCGTTGCGCCAACAACTCCGCGGCCTCGCGACTCACCGCCACCAGGCCTTTCATTCGCGCTTCGATGGCGCGGTCGAGGGTGTTGTAGACCGGTTTGCGTTTCTCCCGCAGGTCGAGTTGCGCTTGCAGGGCCATGCCCATGCGCTCGGCCGCATTTTCGCCTTTGTCTGTAGGAGGAATCACGCCATCGATCAACGCCAGATGCGTGACGCGCTCCGGCATTGAGCCGGCAATGATCAACGCAGCAATCGCGCCCATTGAATGGCCGATCAACGCAAAACGCTTCAGCCCCAATTGCTCGGCGACTTGCAGCACGTCGTGCGCGTAATCCCACATTGCGTAGCCAGCGCCAGTCGGCCGGTGTCCGGAATGACCGTGACCGGCCATGTCCAGCGCGATAATCCGCAAACCTGTGAGCTTCGGCGCCAACCGCGCAAAGCTGTTGGCGTTGTCCAGCCAGCCATGCAGGGCGATCACCGGCAAACCGTCTTCGGGGCCGAACAGGTGCGCGGCCAATTCGATGTGCGGCAGGCTCAGGCGGACTTCTTCGACGACGCTGCTCATGCGCAATCCTGCTGGCGGCGGCCTTCCCAGCGGCTGAACAGGTTTTTCAGCAGCGTAGCGGTGTCTTGCGGGCGTTCGAGGGGAAACATGTGGCCGCCGGGCATGCTCAGGGATTCGCCGAACGGCATGCGCCCGACGGAGCTGGCGTGATGGCGCATGACTACGCGGCTTTTATGCCCGCGCACCACCGCCAATGGCACTTTCAATTGCCGGGCGCGGCCGGGGCTGGTGTGCGGCACGCCACGGTAAATGCTGATTTCGGTGGCCGGGTCGAAGCGCAGTCGCAGCTTGTCGCCCACCTTGTGCAAACCGTGCTGCAGGTAGGCGTCGAAGCATTCCGGGTCGAAGCCGCGAAACAGGGTTTTGCCGGCGAAGTAGCTGCGCGCGCTTTCGATGTCCGCGAATTCTTCGCGACGGCCCAAAGTACGCCCGGCGGGGGTCAACTTATCGATGAAGCCAAACCGCTTGGCCGCGCGGATTACCCATTGATCGGCGCGGGTCAGCACCGGCGAATCGAGCATGACCACACCGCGATACAGTTCGGGGCACCGCAGCGCGGCGTGCAAATGCAGGACGCCACCGAAGGAATGACCGACACCCCAGACCGGCTCAGGCTGTTGGTTGAGGTGATGGATCAACTCGTCCACCAGGTTGTGCCAGTTGTCGTCCGCCGGGAAACGCGGGTCGTGGGCGTGCTGCTCCAGATGCGTCACCTGGTACTCCGGCGCCAACGCCGCGAACAACTTGCCGTAGGTCCCCGACGGGAAGCCATTGGCGTGGGCGAAAAAGATCTGCTGCGGCATACCGGTCAATCCATGGGCGAGAAACGTGAGGGTGATTGTCCGCAACAGCATGAGCGGCGGCAATGACTGTAACTGACAGGAATGATGACAGTCCGGCCATGGCTATGGGGGGTGTCAGTTAAATCCACCCCTCACCCCAGCCCTCTCCCCAAGGGAGAGAGGGGGAAAGGGAGCCGATCGAGGACTTTTCAGAACCTGCGTTCGACTCGGACTTTCAGGTCGATGTACTTCGACTAAACAACTCGGTCGGCCCCCTCTCCCCTCTGGGGAGAGGGTTGGGGTGAGGGATGGTTTCATCTGAAGAAACTCAACCTCAACGCGCCGGAGGATTCTCACCCAACGGCACAACCGCCATGGTCAGGCGCGACACGCAACTGGCTTTGCCTTCGTCGCTGCTCAAGCGGATGTCCCAGACGTGCGTGGTGCGGCCGATGTGAATGGCTTTGGCCACCGCCGTCACCCGGCCGCTGCGCAAACCGCGCAGATGGTTGGCGTTGACTTCAAGGCCCACGCAATAGAATTTGCTGGCATCGATGCACAGGTAACTGGCCATCGACCCGACGGTTTCGGCCAGCACCACCGAGGCGCCGCCGTGCAGCAGGCCGAACGGCTGATGGGTGCGATGGTCGACGACCATGCTGGCGGTCAGGGATTCGTCGTCGAAGGCGTCGAAGCGGATATCCAGCACTTCGCCGATGGTGTTTTTCTGGAATGTGTTCAGTTGTTCAATGTCGGGAGCAGTACGCCAGAGACTCATCGCAGGTTCCTTTTACAGGTATAGGTATTGTTGGTCGCTCAATCCTGCCACAGCACTGGCTCGTTTCGCTCGCTCCATTCTTCGAAACGCGCGCCATACGCGGCCTCGATGACGTTGCGCTTGATCTTCAGCGTCGGCGTGAGGAAGCCGTTTTCCACCGCCCAGCTGTCCTTGACCACCACCAATCGGCGCAAGCGCTCATGTTTGTCGAGCGCGCCGTTGACCTCTTCGAGGAGTTTTTCCAGGCTGCTTTGCAACCCCGCCCGCGCGGCGCCCGTCGCGTCCTGCTGGCCGACGTCCGAGAGCACGCACAAACCCAGCGGCGCACTCAAGCCATCGCCGACCACGCACACTTGTTCAATCCGCGAATGCACCGCCAGCCGATTCTCGATCGGCGCCGGGGCGACGTATTTGCCTTTGCTGGTCTTGAAGATTTCCTTCAGGCGCCCGGTCAGGCGCAAGTTGCCCTGAGCGTCCTGCTCACCTTTGTCGCCGGTGCGCAGAAAGCCGTCGGCAGTGATGGTGTCGGCGGTTTTCTGCGGTTCCTTGAAATAGCCGAGCATGGTCGCACCGCTGCGCACCATCACCTCGCCGGTCTCGGCAATCCGCATTTCGACATCCGGACATGGCCGGCCGATCCAGCCCGTTTTGTTGTCGCCGGGCCGCCCGATGTGCGAGTAACCGCAACTTTCGGTCATGCCATACACCTCGAGCACGTCGAGCCCCAATTTGCGGTACCACAGCAGCAGGGTTTGTGGCACCGGCGCGGCCCCCGACAAGGCAATGCGCAACGCGTCGAGGCCGAGCCCGGCGAGCACTTTGTGCCCGACTCGCTTGCCAATAAACGGCAGGCCGAGGAGCCAATCCAGGCGTTTCGCCGGGATCTTGCTGTACACGCCCATCTGGAATTTGGTCCAGATGCGCGGCACGCCGAACAACGCGGTTGGTCGCGCGCGCTGCAAATCGGTGAGGAAAGTGTCGAGGCTCTCGGCGAAGAACACGGTTTGCCCGGTATAGATCGACGCCAGTTCGACGAACATGCGCTCGGCCACATGGCACAGCGGCAAGTACGACAGCAGCCGATCCGACTCGTTGAGCCCGAACAATTGCGTGCCGCGCGTAGTGGCGAAACCGAGATTGCCAAAGGTGTGCATCACGCCTTTGGGCAGGCCGGTGGTGCCCGAGGTGTAGATGATCGTCGCCAATTGATCGGCGGCCGGCGTCGGATTGTCCTGAATCGGCGAGCTGTTTTGCAGGTCGTCCCAACTGAAACTGAATGTGCCGGGTGGATGCAGTGGCAGGCTGATGGTCGGCAAATCAGCACTGACGCCGCGCGACATGCCGGGCCAGTCATCGAGTTTGCCGATAAAGGCCAGCGCTGCTTCGGAATGCTCCAGCACCTGAGCCACGGATTCGGCGGTGAGGTTGGGGTAAAGCGGCACCGACACATGGCCGGCCATCCAGATCGCCAGGTCGGCGACGATCCAGTGCGCGCAGTTTTTCGAGATCAGGGCAATATGGCTGCCTGGCGGCAATTCCCGCGCGCGCAACCAGTGCGCGGCGCAGCGAGCCTGATGGCCGACGTCGCCCCAGGTCAGGGTTTCGACGCGACCGCCGCCGCTGGGCTGAACCAGAAATCGCTGCTCGGGATGACGGGCTTCACGCTCGTAGAACACGTCCAGCGGCAAACGGAAAGCAGCAGACATGCGACTCGCTCCTGTTTTTTTGGTCTGGAGCAAGCGTAGTCAACCAAGCAAGTGCTTGGTTGCTTATTTGATACAAATTTTTGCGATGACCTGCGACATGGTGGGAGCGAGCCTGCTCGCGATGAGGGTGCATCATTCGGCAAATTTATTGCCTGAGACGCCGCTTTCGCGGGCAAGCCTCGCTCCTACGAGAGCCAAAGCGGATCAGGGATGTTTCAGCGCTTTGAGTTTCATCGCGCCGGCCAGTGGCAGGTCGCCTTCGAGTTCAGCCAGGCCTGCGGTTTTCACCGCTTCCGGGTCTTGCACGTGGCCGTGCTGGAGGAACCCGAGCAAGTTGCCGACCAGCGGGTTATGGCTGACCAGCAAGGCGTTATCCACCGACACCAACTGCTCGGCCACCGCTTGCGGGCGGTTGTCCGGGGTCAGCCATTCAACGGTGCGAATCTCCGGCAGGAAACCCAACGCATCGCGCACCAGCTCGGCGGTCTGCTGCGCGCGCAAATAAGGGCTGGCATAAATGGCGCTGATCGGATGGCCGATCAACTCGGCGGCGGTACGCAGCACTTCTTCGCGACCGTGATCGGTCAAGGCGCGCTCGGAGTCCGGACGTGAGCCGTGTGGCTCGGCTTCACCGTGGCGCAATACCCAGATTTTCATAGCTTCGGCTCCTCATCACGCGCCGGATGTGGCGCAGGCGCGACCGCGTGCGGCGCTTCACCTTCGGGTGCGCGCGGGGTTGGCCAATCGGCGAACGGCCAGGGTTTCTGATCAGTGTGGAAGGTGCCGAAACGACCGATCTGCGCGAGGAACTGGCTGAGGCTGTCGCCAAAATTCATCAGGCTGCCGCTCGGCGCGCTGTAGATCAAACGGTAGATCAGTTGCACCAGCACCACGGCGCCGAGGATAAATTGCGCCACTTGCCAGACCAGCAAGTAGACGATCATCCACAACACCCGCAGGAGGATGGATTCGTACTTGGCTTCGGTTTTCGGATCGTTCATATCTCGTCCCTGCTCCATTGGCAAAACGTGTTCAGTTGAAACCGCTGGTGGAAATGAAGTCGACGTCGGTTTTCGGCTCGCCCCGCATCAGTAGACCGATCACCTGATCAAGCGTGCGACCTTCGAACAGGATGGCGTGCAGCCCGGCGACCAGCGGCATATAGACCCCCGCTTCCTGCGATTTGGCTTTGAGCACTTTCAGCGTGTTGACCCCTTCGGCCACTTCGCCGAGGCGCGTCACTGCATCTTCCAGGCTCAAGCCCTGGCCG
This sequence comes from Pseudomonas prosekii, assembly GCF_900105155.1. NCBI lineage: Bacteria > Pseudomonadati > Pseudomonadota > Gammaproteobacteria > Pseudomonadales > Pseudomonadaceae > Pseudomonas > Pseudomonas prosekii. Next base: position 4,660,632 of record NZ_LT629762.1, on the reverse strand, counting down.
AGGGCAAAGCCGACCTGATAGTTGCGGCTTTTCGGCGACGAGCAGGTGACGATCAAATCGCCGACTCCGGCCAGACCCAGGAAGGTCATCGGGTTGGCGCCCTGATTCACCGCGAAACGGGTCATTTCCGCCAGTGCGCGGGTGATCAGCATGCTCTTGGTGTTTTCGCCCATGCCCAGCGCCACCGCCATGCCGGCAATGATCGCGTAGACGTTTTTCAGCGCGCCGCCCAGCTCCACGCCAAAACGATCGGCGCTGGCGTACACGCGAAAAGTGCGCCCGTGCAGCGCTTCCTGAACGCGCTGGCACAACTCTTCGTCTTCGCTGGCGACCACCGTGGCGGTCAACGCGTGCTCGGCGATTTCACGGGCCAGGTTCGGCCCGGACAACACACCGATGCGTGCTTGCGGCGCGATCTCTTCGAGGATCTCGCTCATCAATTTGAAGGTCTGGGCTTCGATGCCTTTGGTCAGGCTCACCAGCAATTTGCCGCTCAAGCGTTCGGCGTGCGGCACCAGCACGGCGCGCAACGCGCTGGACGGCAGCGCGACGAAGCACAAATCACACGCCTGCAACGTAGCTTGCAAGTCGGTGACAGCTTCGACGCCGGGTAGAATCTTGATGCCTTTGAGGTAACGCGGGTTCTCGCGATTGACCCGAATGGCCTCGGCTTGCTCGGGATCACGCATCCACTGCAAAACCTGATGGCCATTCTCGGCCAGTAAATTAGCCACGGCGGTACCAAAACTTCCGCCTCCCAGGACCGCAATCGGGCGCTGTTCAGTCATATGCAATCCGTTAATCCATACCAGTGGCGATGCCGGCATTATACGGAGCGGCCCAGTGGCGGCCAGCCCCTGCGACAATTACCGGCAGTTGTAGGAAGAAGACCAATAAAACCGAGGAAAATGCCCAGATCGTGACTGGAAAACCCGACGACCTCGGTTAACATGCGCGCCACTTAATCGCTACCAAGGCTTTGTCGTGTTTTTCGGTCCTCCTGCACCTCGCTCGTCATTGCTGCTGGCGCTGATCTTCAGCCCGGTTTTGCTCGCCGACGACCTGTTTCTCGACAGCGAAGCGCTGCCGCAAGTGCTCACCGCCACGCGGCTCAAGCAGTCGCCAGCGGCCGTGCCGGGAAGCATGACGGTGATCGACAGCCAACTGATCGACGCCAGCGGTGCCCGCGACATCAGCGAGTTGCTGCGGCTGGTGCCGGGGATGATGGTCGGCAACATCAACGGCAATCAGCCGGCGGTGAATTACCACGGCACCAACGCCAGCGAAGCGCGGCGCATGCAGGTGTTGATCGATGGCCGCTCGGTGTACCGCGCGGGCCTGGCGACGGTGGACTGGAGCGATATTCCGGTGGCCATGGAAGACATCGAGCGCATCGAAGTGTTTCGCGGCCCGAACACCGTCAGCTACGGCGCCAATGCGCTGATGGCGGTGGTCAACATCATCACGCGCAACCCGGCGGACAGCCACGGCACGCGCCTGAAAATCACCCGAGGCCAGCGCGGCATCAATGATTTCTACGCCAGCCAGGGCACCGGCTGGGACGGCGGCGATTTGCGCCTGTCGCTTTCCGGCCAGCAGGACGACGGCTTTGACAGCGACCGCAATGGCGCCGACTACCGCGACAGTCGACGCCTCGACCGCTTCAATCTTGCAGTCAGCCAGGCGCTCAACGACAACCAGAGCATCGACGTGCAGTTGAATGCCAAGGACGGCGCCAACCAGCGGCCTTATACCTACCGGCCAGTGTTCTCGGGGATTACCGCTGCGGGTAACAATTCCGACGTGATTGCCAAGGATTACGCCGGCTCGCTGCGCTGGAACCTCGACATCAATCCTGATCACAGCCTGTACGTTCAGGGCTCGGCGCAACATTGGGACCGCCAGCAGACCTGGCGCGCCTGTGATGCCGAAGTGTCGTTCAGCCCGCAACTGAGCGAGCTGTGGCAGATCAATCCGAACTACACCGAACGTCTCGCGCGCAACATGTTGATGTTCACCGGCCCCGGCGCACCGGCCGGCACCGCCACTGAGCAAGCGCTGGCCAATCAAGTGCTCGACCAATGGAAAAACGGCGCCCGCCGAACCCTCTGCGGCGACATCGACCAGAGCACCCGCGAGTCGCGCTACGACCTCGAATTGCAGGACACCTTGAGCCTGTCCGATAGTCTGCGACTGGTCAGCGGCATGAACTATCGTTACGACCGGGCAGATTCCGAGACCTACTTCAATGGCACGCTCGACGACACCACGTGGCGCACGTTCGGCCAACTCGAGTGGCGCGCCAGCGAACACTGGCTGCTGCAGGGCGGCGCGATGTTTGAAGACACGCAATTGACCGGCAGCTCGCTGACCCCGCGGGTTGCGGTGAACTACCTGATCAACCCGCGCCACGGCGTGCGCGCGGTGTATTCGGAAGCGATCCGCTCGCCGAACATGTTCGAGAACAACGTGAACTGGAGCTATCAGGTGACCAACCTGCAGCCCAGCGCCTACGGCCAGTCCAGCGCTCGTTATTTCGTCAAGACCCGCGGCCCCGGCGACCTCGACAAGGAACGCATGCGCTCGCGGGAGCTGGGCTACAACGGCTTCTTCGCCGAGCTCGGGCTGGCAATCGATGTGAAGCTGTTCTACGACGAAATCACCGGGATGATCAGCGAGCCGTTGCGCAACAACCAATACATCGCCAGCAACGCCAACACCTCGCAATTCTCCGGCGCCGAAACGCAACTCGACTGGCGCCTCGGCAGTGCCGATCGCGTGCGCCTGACCTACGCCTACGTCGATGCCAAGGCGAGCAACCCGCTGGACCAGCAGCAAACTGCGCGCAACAGCGGTTCGGCAGGTTGGTTGCGCGATTGGGGCCACGGCTGGAACAGCGCGCTCTTCTACTATGGTGACGACGCGCTGAACGGCTACCGTTTCGAACGGGTCGACGCGCGCCTGGCCAAACGTATTGGTCTGGGCAAGGCCAATCTGGAGCTGGCCGGCGTGCTGCAACAGCGCCTCGACAATCAGCCGACTACCTTCGCCGACAACCATTACGACGAGCGCCGAGTGCTTTATTTCAGCGCGGAGCTGGCGTTCTAAATGCGGGTTCAGTCACGGAAGACGCCAACCTTTGGCCAACTGCTCGGCGTGCTGTGCGTGGTCGTCAGTGGTTTGTTTGCCAGTCTGTCGGCGAGTGCCGTGGAAATTCTGCTGACCGGCGCTGAGGACAGCCCCGGCGTGCAATCTTTCGTTCAGGCCCTGAGAACGTTGCGCCCCAGCGACAACGTGCGTTTTCAAGCACTGGACAGCCTGCCGGCGCCGGGCAACTTGCCCAGCGGCACACGCTTGATTCTGCTCGACCCGCCGAGCCTCGACTGGCGTCTGCAGGAAAGTCAGGGCCCGGCCACGCTGGTGCTGCGCATCAGCCGCCTGCAAGCGCGGCAACGCTTGAGCAATCTGCAGCCCAGTCATTTGAGTCTGTTATGGAGCGATCCGCCGCTGGAGCGGCAATTGCGCCTGACCCGGATGATCCTGCCGCAAGCGCGCCGCGTCGGCGTTTTGTATGACCGCCACAGCGAATTCCTCCTCAAGGAATTGCGCCACGCCGCCCTGCCGCTGGGCCTGGAGATCGTCGCCGAACGCTGGGACGACACCAGCGACAGCCGCCCTTTGCAGGACCTGCTGAAAAACAGCGACGTATTGCTCGGCCTCGACGACCCCGATTTGTACAACCCGAAAACCGCGAAAAACCTGCTGCTCAGCAGCTACGCGCGGCAAATGGCGCTGATCGGGCCCAACGCCGCTTTCGTCAAGGCCGGCAGCCTTGCCAGCACCTACAGCGACCAGAATGACTGGCTGGCGATTCTCGACGATTTGCTCGACCGCCCGACCGCCAGTTGGCCACGCACGCTCTACCCACGGCACTTCAAAGTGTTAAGCAATGCGCAAGTGGCTCGTTCATTAGGTATTGAACAGATGAATGAAGCGTCTGTCGCAACACAGTTGGCCGAAGGAGAACGCCACCCATGACCTTCCGACGCCGTTGGGACATCAACACCCGTACCCAGATCATCAGCCTCGGCCCTGCCCTGTTGCTGACCTTGCTGCTGATCAGTTTCTTCACGTTTGTGCGCATTCAAGACCTGCGCCAGGAGCTCAATCACACCGGGCAACTGATTGCCAATCAACTGGCACCGGCCACCGAATACGGGGTGATTTCCGGCAACAACGATGTGCTCGAAAGCCTGCTCAAAGCTACGCTGGCCACGCCCAATGTGCGTTTCCTCGAAGTGCAGGACAGCGCCGACCGGATTCTGGTGTACGTCGAGCAACCGTCGGAATCGCACAACCGTTCGCAGCAGGTCGAGGTGTTTCAGGCGCCGGTGCGCCTGCAACGGATTGCGCTGAACAACGACTTCTTCGAGAACACCCGCACCTCGGTCAGTGCGCCGAGCGAGGACTACCTGGGCCGGGTGATCGTCGGTCTGTCCAACGATGCCTTCAGCCAGCGCCAGCAAGAGATTTTGTTCAAAGCGGCGATTCTGGCGTTGTTCGCCTTGCTCTTTACTTTCCTGCTGGCGCGACGCTTGGCCGGCAGTCTGTCGCAACCGATCCGCGACATCGGCAACGCGGTCAAGGCCATCCAGCAAGGCGACTACAGCACGCCGCTGCCAATCGTCGATGACACCGAGTTGGGCGCCTTGTCGCAACACATCAACAACCTCGCCGACGGCCTCGAACAGGCCAGCCGCGAACAGCAGCAAGCCATGTCACAGTTGATCCAGACGCGTGAAGAAGCGGAGAAAGCCAACAACGCCAAATCCGATTTCCTGGCGATGATGAGCCACGAATTGCGCACGCCCATGAACGGCGTGCTGGGCATGTTGCAGTTGCTCGAAACCACCGACATGACCGAGGAGCAAGTCGAATACGCGGCGCTGGCCTCGGAGTCGACCGAGCATTTGCTGAAGGTGATCAACGACATTCTCGACTTCTCGCGCATCGAGCGCTCGGAGCTGGAACTGGAGCACATCCCGTTCAACCTCGCGGACTTGATCGGCAGTTGCGCGCAGGCGTTTCAGCACAGCGCGGCGCAACGCAAACTGGAATTGGACCTGACCATCCCCGCAGACATGCGCGCTTTGCAGGTACAGGGCGATCCGACGCGGATCCGGCAGATTCTGGTCAACCTGATCGGCAATGCGCTGAAGTTTACCGAGCACGGCCGCGTGTCCATTGAAGCGCAATGGCAATCGCTGGATCACGAATTGCTGTGGTTCACCTGCACCGTGCGCGACAGCGGCATTGGTATTCCGGCGGCGAGCCTGGAGTTGATGTTCAACGCTTTCCAGCAGGCCGACAGTTCGATTTCCAGACGTTACGGCGGCACCGGGCTGGGCTTGCCGATTGCCCGCACGCTGGCCGAACGCATGGGCGGCACGTTGCGCGCGCAGAGCGAGGAAGGTCGCGGTTCGGTGTTTACCCTGGAAATACCGCTGGCTCTATATAAGCAGGCATTGCCGCCGTTGCCGAGCCCGCGCGCACCGTCGGGCAATGGTCATGGCGAGGGCCGCAATGTGCTGCTGGTGGAGGACAACCCGGTGAACCAGACGGTTATCGAAGCGATGTTGCGCAGTCTCGGTTTCACCGTCAGCGTCGCCACTGACGGCGAGCAAGCAGTGCGCAGTGCCGAGAGCCTGATTTTCGAAGCGATCCTGATGGACTGTCGACTGCCGATTATCGACGGCTACGAAGCAACTCGGCAGATTCGCCAGTTGCCCGGCTGCCTCGACGTGCCGATCATCGCGCTCACCGCCAACGCCTTGCAGGGTGACCGCGAAACTTGTTTGGCGGCGGGTATGAACGATTACCTGGCGAAGCCGTTCAAACGCACTGATCTGCAGCAAATTCTGCAGCGTTGGGTGCAGTAGTGCTGTCCTTTCGGCTATCTGCGACTGGCGTGAAAGGCGAAAGTGCGGCAGTCTTAGGCACCCGAACAGGCCCGAAAAGGGGCTTGAATAATAATTTCAGTGCACAAGTGTATATTCATGTCCTTGGCGCTGTGACTTTCACCACAACGCAATAGTCTATGAGTAGGCTGTCGACTCGAGGCATGAACGCTTCGATCGGCCGGGAAGATTTGCCCCACCCTGCCGCACGGGACTATTGAGGAGCTCGCATGACCAAACAAAACGCCTTTACTCGGGAAGACCTGCTGCGCTGCAGTCGCGGTGAGCTGTTCGGCCCAGGTAACGCGCAACTGCCCGCGCCGAACATGCTGATGGTGGATCGCATCACCCATATCAGCGAAGAAGGTGGCAAGTACGGCAAAGGTGAATTGGTCGCCGAGCTGGATATCACTCCAGACCTGTGGTTTTTCGCCTGTCACTTCGAAGGTGATCCGGTGATGCCGGGCTGCCTGGGCCTCGACGCCATGTGGCAACTGGTCGGTTTCTTCCTCGGCTGGCAAGGTCTGCCGGGCCGCGGTCGGGCCCTCGGTTCGGGCGAAGTGAAGTTCTTTGGTCAGGTCCTGCCGACCGCCAAGAAAGTTACGTATAACATTCAGATCAAGCGCGTCCTCAAAGGCAAGCTGAACCTCGCAATCGCCGACGGTTCGGTCAGTGTCGATGGCCGCGAAATCTACACCGCCGAAGGCCTCCGGGTCGGCGTGTTTACCTCCACTGAAAACTTCTAAGGGTTATCCGCATGCGCCGCGTCGTTATCACTGGTCTGGGCATCGTTTCGTGCCTGGGCAATGACAAAGAGACCGTCTCCGCTAACCTGCGTGCAAGTCGCCCGGGCATCCGGTTCAACCCGGAATATGCCGAAATGGGTCTGCGTAGCCAGGTTTCCGGCTCCATTGACCTGCCCCTCGAAGAGTTGATCGATCGCAAGATTTATCGCTTCGTCGGCCACGCGGCGGCTTACGCCTACCTGGCCATGAAAGACGCCATCACTGACTCCGGTCTGACCGATGAGCAAGTCTCCAACCCGCGTACCGGCCTGATCGCCGGTTCCGGTGGCGCCTCCACGCTGAACCAGATGGAAGCGCTGGACATCCTGCGCGAGAAAGGCGTGAAGCGCGTCGGCCCATACCGTGTCACGCGGACCATGAGCAGCACCGTTTCCGCTTGCCTGGCAACGCCGTTCAAGATCAAGGGCCTGAACTACTCCATCGCTTCTGCCTGCGCCACCAGTGCTCACTGCATCGGTACCGCCATGGAACAGATCCAGATGGGCAAGCAGGACATCGTGTTCGCCGGCGGCGGTGAAGAAGAGCATTGGAGCCAATCGTTCCTGTTCGACGCCATGGGCGCTCTGTCCAGCAAGCGTAACGACACCCCGGAACAAGCTTCCCGTGCCTACGACGCTGACCGTGACGGTTTTGTCATTGCCGGCGGTGGCGGCATGGTCGTGGTTGAAGAGCTGGAACACGCTCTGGCCCGCGGCGCGAAGATCTACGCGGAAATCGTTGGCTACGGCGCAACGTCCGACGGTTACGACATGGTCGCCCCAAGCGGCGAAGGCGCAATCCGCTGCATGCAGATGGCGATGTCCACCGTGGATACCCCGATCGACTACCTAAACACCCACGGCACTTCGACTCCGGTCGGCGACGTCGCGGAAATGAAAGGTGTGCGTGAAGTGTTCGGCGCGAACGCTCCGGCCATCAGCTCGACCAAGAGCCTGTCGGGTCACTCCCTGGGCGCCGCCGGCGTTCACGAAGCGATCTACTGCATGCTGATGATGGAAGGCAACTTCATGGCGGGCTCCGCCAACATCGACGAGCTGGACCCGGAAGTGGCAGACATGCCGATCCTGACCAAGACGCGCGAAGACGCCACCATCAACACCGTGATGAGCAACAGCTTCGGCTTCGGCGGTACTAACGCCACGCTGGTATTGAAGCGCTGGGCCGGCAAGTAATACTCGCCGCCGCTCGCTTCAGATAAAAACGCCCCGACTGGTTCGGGGCGTTTTTTTATGCCTGGAAAAACACCTCCCCGCCGCCCTCCTGTAGCAGCTGGCGAAGCCTGCGTTCGGCGACGCAGTCGTCGTGAAATCAGCCAATGCGGTATGTCAGGTAAATCGTATATTCCGAATTTGCGACGACTTCGTCGCCGAACGCAGGCTTCGCCAGCTGCTACAAGTCGTGCATTTACTCGGGCCAACATGAAACATTTGTCATGAAACTCAAGCGCCTGCGACCGAATGTCGCGGTTTTAGCGGGCTGCAGCCCATTTGCAGTTTTCGCAATTATTCGTTGCGAAACGAAAGCGTTTACTTAGGGAGCTAACCAAACATATAACAGAGGCCTGCACACGCTTTGCTGCAGATAACTGAAATTGGAGCTAGCAGATGACTGTAAAAGTAACTGAACGCGACGATTCACACATGTCCCACGAAGGCGTGGCCGCCGGTGTGCGGATCTGGGATGTGCATCAACAAGACTTGCTGGTCGGGATGTTTCATTCCGAGACCGACGCGCACAACTACAAGGCCGAACTGGAAACCCTGGAACAACAACGCGAGTTACGTTCTGCCTGACACCGCGAAGCATTTGGCAATCACAGCATTGAAAACGACGAACCCCGCCATTGGCGGGGTTCGTCGTTGTAGCGAGCCTTTTATCGACTCGACACAGCAAGCCTTACCACATCAGATCATCAGGAATCTGATAAGCCGCGTACGGATCGTCCTCAGCCGCGACTTCTTCAGTCTTCACGTTCATCTGCACGATGCGCTGCGGATCGCGCTCCTGGATCTTCAGCGCCGCCTCACGCGGAATCACTTCGTAGCCGCCGGCGTGATGCACGATCGCCAGCGAACCGTTGCTGAGCTTGTTGCGCATCAGCGTGTTGACGCACAGGCGCTTGACCTTCTTGTCGTCAACGAAGTTGTAGTAATCCTCGGTGGTCAGCTTCGGCAGGCGCGACGCCTCGATCAGTTGCTTGACCTGAGCGGCGCGGGCCTTGGCCTCGACCTTCTCCTGTTGCTGACGGTTCAGCTCCTGGTCGCGCTTGACCTTCTCGGCCTTCGCTTCCTGAGCCGCGCGCTGCTGCGAATCATCGAGTTCAATCTGCCCCTTGTGGGCCAGGCGTTGCTGTTTCTGCTTGTCTTTGCCGACCTGTTTGGCCTGCTTTTGGTTGACCAGCCCTGCTTTGAGCAACTGGTCGCGAAGGGAAATGCTCATGGTGCTTATTTCTCACTTAGGCAACTGCTCAACCGCAGCTGGGCAAATTCTTTTCCTGACGTTTGGCTTCGCCCCACAAGGCGTCCAACTCTTCGAGGGTGCAATCTTCTATGGGACGGTGGGTGTCGCGCAATGCCTGTTCGATAAAACGGAAGCGTCTTTCGAATTTGCCATTGGCGCCGCGCAGTGCGGTTTCCGGATCGACCTTGAGGTGCCGCGCCAGATTGACCACTGAAAACAGCAAGTCCCCGACTTCATCGGCAATCGCTGCCGAGTCGTTGTCGGCCATCGCTTCGAGCACTTCATCGAGCTCTTCGCGGACCTTGTCCAGCACCGGCAAGGCGTCCGGCCAGTCGAAACCGACCTGCCCGGCGCGCTTCTGCAATTTGGCCGAACGGGACAAGGCTGGCAGCGCGGCGGGCACGTCATCGAGCAAGGACAGTTGCTCAGGCGCCGACGATTTCTCGGCGCGCTCCTCAGCCTTGATCTGTTCCCAGCGCTGTTTGACCTGTTCTTCGTTCAGGCGTGGTACGTCCAGCGGCGCATACAGATCGCCAGTAGGGAACACGTGAGGATGCCGGCGAATCAGCTTGCGGGTAATGCTGTCGACCACGCCGGCGAATTCGAAGCGCCCTTCTTCCCGGGCCAGCTGGCTGTAATAAACCACCTGAAACAACAAATCGCCCAACTCGCCCTGCAAGTGATCAAAGTCGCCACGCTCGATGGCGTCGGCAACTTCGTAGGCTTCTTCCAGGGTGTGCGGGACGATGCTCGCGTAAGTTTGCCTGATGTCCCACGGGCAACCGAACTGCGGGTCGCGCAGGCGGTTCATCAGGTGCAGTAAATCTTCAAGTGAATACATCAATCAATCTCTGCGGCAACGCGGTGTATTGGGCAACCGGAAACCTGTAGGAGCGAGGCTTGCCCGCGAAGGCGGTGTGTCAGGTATGACGCCTTCGCGGGCAAGCCTCGCTCCTACAAGGGACCGCTTCACGGCGTGCGGTTACGCCGGGTTTCGATGATGTTCGGCAACTGCGAAATCCGCCCGAGCAATCGGCCCAATGCGTCCAGCCCCGGAATCTCGATGGTCAGGGACATCAACGCAGTGTTGTCCTCTTTGTTCGAGCGGGTGTTGACCGCGAGCACGTTGATCCGCTCGTTGAGCAGCACTTGCGAAACGTCACGCAGCAGGCCGGACCGGTCGTAGGCGCGGATGATGATGTCCACCGGATAGGTGAGCACCGGCACCGGGCCCCAGCTGACCTGAATGATCCGCTCCGGCTCGCGCCCGCCGAGTTGCAGCACCGAGGCGCAATCCTGGCGGTGAATGCTCACGCCCCGGCCCTGGGTGATGTAACCGACAATCGCGTCGCCCGGCAACGGCTGACAGCAGCCGGCCATTTGCGTCATCAGGTTGCCGACGCCTTGAATCTGGATGTCGCCACGCTTGCCCGGCTTGTAACCGGTGGCTTTGCGCGGGATCAGCTCCAGCTGTTCGTTGCCGCGCTCCGGCTCGACCAGTTGTTGCGCCAGATTCACCAGTTGCGCCAGGCGCAAATCGCCGGCACCGAGGGCGGCGAACATGTCCTCGGCGGTTTTCATGTTGGCTTTTTCGGCCAGCTTGTCGAAATCCACCGCGGGCAAGCCGAGACGTGTCAGTTCGCGCTCGAGCAAGGTTTTACCGGCCGCGACGTTCTGGTCACGGGCCTGCAATTTGAACCAGTGAACGATCTTCGCCCGCGCTCGCGAGGTAGTGACGTAACCAAGGTTCGAGTTCAGCCAGTCGCGACTCGGCGTCCCGTGTTTGCTGGTGATGATCTCGACCTGCTCACCGGTTTGCAGGCTGTAGTTGAGCGGCACAATGCGCCCGTTGATCTTGGCGCCACGACAGTTGTGACCGATTTCGGTGTGCACGCGGTAGGCGAAGTCCAGCGGTGTCGAGCCTTTCGGCAAGTCGATGGCGTGGCCGTCGGGGGTAAAGATGTACACCCGATCCGGTTCGATATCGACGCGCAATTGATCGGCCAGACCGCCGATATCACCCAGCTCTTCGTGCCACTCGAGGACCTGACGCAGCCAGGAAATCTTCTCTTCGTAATGGTTGGAGCCGGATTTGACGTCGGTGCCTTTATAGCGCCAATGCGCGCAAACCCCGAGTTCGGCTTCTTCGTGCATGGAATGCGTGCGGATCTGCACTTCCAGCACCTTGCCTTCCGGGCCGATGACCGCCGTGTGCAGCGAGCGGTAGCCGTTCTCTTTCGGGTTGGCGATGTAGTCGTCGAATTCTTTCGGGATGTGCCGCCACAAGGTGTGAACGATGCCGAGCGCGGTGTAGCAGTCGCGCATTTCCGGGACCAGCACGCGCACGGCCCGCACGTCGTAGATCTGGCTGAATTCCAGACCTTTGCGCTGCATTTTGCGCCAGATCGAATAAATGTGTTTGGCCCGGCCACTGATGTCGGCATCGACGCCGGTGGCGGTCAATTCGTTGCGCAACTGGTTCATCACGTCGCCGATGAAGCGCTCGCGATCCAGCCGCCGCTCGTGCAGCAACTTGGCAATCTGTTTGTATTGGTCAGGCTCGAGGTAACGGAAGGACAAATCCTCCAGTTCCCACTTGATGTGGCCGATGCCGAGACGGTGGGCCAGCGGTGCATAGATGTCGAAGACTTCACGGGCGACGCGATTGCGCTTTTCGTCGTCGGCGGTTTTCACCGCACGGATCGCGCAGGTACGTTCGGCCAGTTTGATCAGCGCGACGCGCACGTCATCGACCATCGCCACGAGCATTTTGCGCAGGTTTTCGACCTGGCCCTGGGTGCCCAGCACCAGCGATTGACGCGGGCTCAGGCTGGCGCTGATGGCCGCCATGCGCAACACGCCGTCAATCAGCTTGGCGACCACCGGACCGAACCGCTGGCTGACTGCCGGCAGTTCGATCTGGCCTTCGCGCACGCCGCGGTACAGCACCGCCGCCACCAACGAATCCTGATCGAGTTTAAGGTCGGCGAGAATCTCGGCGATCTCAAGGCCGGTGCGAAAACTTGAGGTCCCCTCGGACCACAGATTTTTTGCCGCATTGGCCTGTTGTTCGGACATGCGAGCGAACTCGCACGCTTCCTTCAAGGCTTCGCGATCCAGTGCCAGATCGACACTGACCGCATGATCGAGCCAAGCCTCGAGATTGATACTGCCGTCGGTGTTGATCGGCTGGTGTGCTCTCACCTGTACCATCTTGCTTACCTTCCCTACGACGCAGTTCAATGCGTCAAATCGCTGACCTTCACTGCCCGTGCGCCCGCGCCGGGCGGTTGCGCGGCGGCTGCACGGGCGGCCAGTCGGACGAGACGAGCCGTCCTAGCTCGCTTCAAATAACGCCATGGCCTCGACATGTGCCGTCTGAGGAAACATATCGAGAATCCCGGCACGTTTTAACCGGTAGCCCTGCTTGACCAATTCGACCGTGTCGCGCGCCAGCGTTGCCGGGTTGCACGACACGTACACCAACCGTTTGGCGCCCAGGGATGCGAGCTTGCGCACCACCTCGAAAGCACCGTCGCGTGGTGGGTCCAAGAGTACCGCAGAAAAGCCTTCGCGCGCCCATTCGGCATCGGCCAAAGGCTGGGATAAATCGGCCTGAAAAAATTTGGTGTTATGCAAATTGTTACTGGCAGCGTTGGCAGCGGCGCGCTCGACCATGGTCTGCACACCTTCGACCGCGACTACTTCGCGGACGACTTTGGCCAGCGGCAAGGCAAAATTGCCGAGACCGCAGAACAGATCCAGCACCCGCTCATCCGCCGCCGGCTTCAGCCATTCCAGCGCCTGCGCGACCATGGCTTCGTTGACCCCGGCGTTGACCTGGATGAAATCCCCGGGCCGATACGCGAGGTCCAAATCCCACTGCTGCAGCCGATAACCCAACGTCTGGTCAGCCTCGACCGGGTACGGTTCGCCATCGCCATGCAGCCACAATTGCGCTTCATGAAACGCGCAGAAATCCTTGAGAATCGTCAGATCGGCCTCGGACAACGGCGACATATGCCGCAACAACACCGCCAACGAAGAACCGCTGAACAATTCCACGTGCCCCAGCGCTTGAGGTTTGCTCAGGCGTCGAAGCATTTCCGGCAAGCGCGTGATGATCGGTTGCAAGGGCTGTACCAGCACCGGACATTCGCTGATCGCGACGATGTCCTGACTGCCGGCAGCACGGAACCCGACTTCGAGCTTTTTCGCCTTCATGTCCCAGCGCACCGCCACGCGGGCGCGACGACGGTAGGCGAATTCCGGACCGCTCAGCGGCGCCGCCCACTCTTGCGGTTCGACCCCGGCAACCTTGGACAATTGCTCGGCGAGCATGCGCTGTTTCAGGGCAAGCTGCTCGGTGTGCGGCAGATGTTGCACGCTGCAACCGCCGCAACGACCGGCGTGCGGGCACGGTGCCGGGCGCCGCAGTTCGCTGGCCTGGAATACCCGCTCGGTGCGTGCCTCGACCACTTTGCCGTGGGCATTGAGCACGCGCGCCTCGACCTCCTCACCGGCCAGCGCGCCGATGACGAACCAGGTACGCCCTTCGAAAAACGCGATGCCGCGACCGTCATTGGCCAGGCGCTCGATGCTCAAGCGCTGCTTTTTGCCGGTCGGGATTTGTGGTGCCTTGCTGCCGCCCGTGGGTTGGAAGCGCAGGCCTCTCTCTTGCTTGGCCATCAGTTGGGCGCGTCGAAAATGCCGGTCGACAAGTAACGGTCGCCACGGTCGCAGATGATCGCAACGATCACCGCGTTTTCCACTTCCTTCGACAGGCGCAACATCCCTGCCACGGCGCCGCCCGAGGACACGCCGCAGAAGATCCCTTCCTCGCGGGCCAGACGACGGGTTACGTCCTCGGCCTCGCGTTGCGCCATGTCGACGATGCGGTCGACACGATCGGCCTGATAAATCTTCGGCAGGTATTCCTGCGGCCAGCGACGAATACCTGGGATCGCCGAGCCTTCCATAGGTTGCAGACCGACGATCTGCACGTCAGGATTTTGCTCTTTCAAGTAGCGCGACACGCCCATGATCGTCCCGGTGGTACCCATCGAGCTGACGAAATGGGTGATCGAGCCTTGGGTCTGACGCCAGATTTCCGGGCCAGTGCTGGTGTAGTGCGCCTCGGGGTTATCACCGTTGGCAAACTGATCCAGGACCTTGCCGCGGCCTTCTGCTTCCATCCGCTGGGCGAGGTCGCGAGCGCCTTCCATGCCTTCTTCCTGGGTCACCAGAATCAGCTCAGCGCCATACGCCGTCATCGCGGCTTTGCGTTCGGCGCTGGAGTTGTCCGGCATGATCAGGATCATCTTGTAACCCTTGATCGCGGCGGCCATGGCCAGCGCAATCCCGGTGTTACCCGACGTCGCTTCAATCAGCGTATCGCCAGGATGAATCTGCCCGCGCAACTCGGCACGGGTAATCATCGACAGCGCCGGCCGGTCCTTGACCGAACCCGCCGGGTTATTCCCCTCAAGCTTGAGCAAAAGGGTATTGCTGGTGGCGCCAGACAGGCGCTGCAAGCGGACCAGCGGAGTGTTGCCGACGCAATCGGCGATGGTTGGGTACTGCAAGGTCATGGCGTATTCGCAATCCAGACTGCGGGGGCGCCTATCATACCGGCAAACGTTGGCAGGCCATATCACGCAAAGTGCGGTGCTTATGGCTTATGGGAATAAGGGGCTGGATCAGCCCTTCTCGCAAGCCCCAACTCGATCAGGAACTCCTTGAGACGTGTGAGCAATCCCTGATGAAGGTCGGTCTCGGCATGACCGCCGGGGAGGCCGAGAAATTCGACCATGTACGCATCGCGAAAAATCTCCAGCGCCGAAGGATGAGTTTGTCTCAATGCCGTTGAGACTTTCACCGGTTGGGTGATGCTGCGTTCGAATAGTGCAGCTTTGAATTGACGTTCAAGCTCACGCCTTGACCACCTCTCCTTGATCGCCATGCGTACGTAGAACTCCCGCTCTTCCGGGCGTTTACTCTGGCTGAAAATAATCAGGTTGTGTGACCAGGACAATTGTCGCACCAGTGGTGCGACTTTCTCCTCGGCCCGGTAAGTCTCATAGAACTGACACATCCGAAACAAGTTTGACCGAGTAAACCCACGCAATCCTGGCTGAGTCCGAGCCAAGTGTTCAGCCAACTGACTGACCACCGAATCCCCCCATTCAGCGTCTTCCAGCTTGCGACTGATGTAAGCCCCGACCTGCCAATACAATTCGATCAGTTGAGTATTTACTGCCTGGATGGCTCGCTGTTTGGCACTCTGAATAAGTGCGAGCACTTCATTGAAACGGTCGTCAGTGGTGCTGGGCGCGGTCATGCCAGATTCCTTGAAGGCAAGTGAACCCGAGCTTAGACCGTCTAGGAAAGGTAAAGGGGCCGGAAAACGCCTTTAGGAAATGTCGTACGGGAATACGGGAATGGTCCGCCAAACGCAGCGGCGCGGTGAATTTGAGAGCCTCATCGCGAGCAGGCTCACTCCTACAGGGGGTCGTCGTTATTACACGATATGTGGGCGACGCAAATCCAGGGTGGGAGCGAGCTTGCTCGCGAAGGCGTCCCCAGCAGCAGCGCCGATATCCGCCACTAGGCGCATATTCAGGCGCAACCCTGCCCCGGCATTCTCCGCCCAAAGCGATCCGCCCTGACGTTGCACCGCATTCCTCGCGATGCTCAGCCCCAAGCCAAAACCGCCGTCGCCCGGCCGCGAGCCGTCGAGGCGGATGAAGGGTGAGAAGATGCGTTCCAGGTCGACTTCCGCGACGCCGCCGCCCTGATCTTCCAGCCACACCAGCCAAAAATCGCCATCGCGCTGTGCGCCGAGGGTGATCACGCCGTCGCTCGGCGAGTGCCGAATGGCGTTGCGCAGGATGTTTTCCAGCGCCTGAGCCAAGGTGTTGAGATGGCCACGCACCCAGCAGGTGGAGTCGACGGCGCAGTGCAACTGGCGCGCCGGCCACGCCGTTTCGTAACAGGCGTTTTCCGTAAGCATGTCCCACAGCGCTTGAATCTGAATCGCTTCGTCGGGCAGGCGCGAGCGTTCGGTGTCGAGCCAGGCCAGTTGCAGGGTGTCTTCGACCAGACGCTGCATGCCATCGACTTCGCGGCTGATGCGTTCACGCAGTTGCGCCACGCCCTGCTCGCTTTCGCTGGCGACACGCAGACGGCTTAACGGCGTGCGCAGTTCGTGGGACAGGTCGCGCAGTAATTGTTGTTGCAGGGCCACGGTGCTTTGCAGGCGCTCGGCCATGTGATCGAAGGCGCGGCCCAGTTCACCCAGCTCATCCGAACGATTGGTGGTGTGCCTCGACAAACGCACGTTCAACTGGTCGGCGCGCCAGGCGTTGGCCTGTTCGCGCAGGCTGTTGAGCGGCACCACCAGCAAACGATACAAACCGACGCACAGCAGCAATGTAAACAGCCCGGGAATCACTCCGTTGGTGATGACGCGCCAAAACACCCGATAGCGCCCCGGCATGAAACGCTGCGGCAATTCGATCACCAGATTGCCGGCGTGCGGGTCACCGGGAAACGGCACGCGCAGCCACGGCAGGTTTTTCTTGTGGATCGGCCAATCGAGGCCGCGCAGGAAGGTCAGGCGCTCGATGTCCTTGTCGGTCAGCGGCTGTGTGCTCAGCGATTGCAAGTCGCCACCAATCACTCCGACCCAGCCTTTTTCGCGTTGGCGCATGCCTTGCAGCCAGGCATCGACTCCAGTCCGCTGGCCCTGACGCCACGCCTGTTCGGCCTCGGCGGCGTAGCGGGTCAACGTGCCTCGCGCGTCATCGGAGAGAAACTGATTACGCTCCTCCATGTAGCGGCCCCAGGACCAGCTGAGCCAGATCATCAGCAGACAAAAAGCCACCAGCAGACAGGCGAGTTTCCAGAACAGCGAGTGCCGGCCCGGCAGGTCAGACCATTTCATCGATGGCGCTCAACACATAACCTTTGCCCCAGACGGTGCGCACTTCGCGCTCGGTGTAGCCGATCGCCTTGAGTTTGCGCCGGATCTGGCTGATGTGCATATCGAGGCTGCGGTCGTGGGCGGCATAACCGCGTTGCAGCACGTGCTGATAAAGGAAGGCTTTGCTCAGCACTTCATCGTTGTTGCGATTCAGCGTTTCCAGCAGCCGGTATTCGCTGCGCGTCAGGCCGGCGCCGTGCTCGCGATAGAAGACTTCGCACTGATCGTCGTCGAACAACAAACTGTGCACGGGACTGACCGGCGCTGGCGGCTCGGGCCGACGGTCGAGCGCCACGCGTCGCAGGATCGCTTCGATGCGCACGCGCAGCTCGGCCATGCTGAACGGCTTGGGCAGGTAATCGTCGGCGCCGAGGCGAAAACCGCTGATGCGATCGGCCTCGGCGCCCAATGCCGACATCAGCACGACGGGCGTCGAATGGCTCTGGCGAAACTGCGTCAGCACATTCAAGCCATCGAGGCCCGGCAGCAGAATGTCCATCAACACCACATCAAACGGCTGGCCGCGCGCAATCGCCAGGCCTTCCTGACCGTTCTGACACCAGGTCACCTGAAAGCCGCAACGGCCCAAGTGCTCGTGGACGTACGCACCGAGCACGAGGTCGTCTTCTATAGAGAGGATGCGAGGGAGAGCGGCATTGATGGGATTCATGAGTATCTGCAAATAATTCTCAGTTGGCGATTATTCAAGATTGCCTCGTCAGGGGCAACCCAAGGTTTGCCGGGCGGGCGAAAGCGCCGATCCGACCGACGAATGACGACATCAATTTACGAAGATTGCCCGCAAGCAAATCGCTACACTGCGCAAGTGGTGCGTGCCGGATGCACGCGCGGGTCTAATAAATAGCGGGATGCAGGAGAAATGCGTGCTCAAGAAACTGGGAATTAAAGGCCGCGTGCTGTTGCTGACCTTGCTGCCGACCAGCCTGATGGCATTGGTCCTGGGCGGCTATTTCACCTGGACGCAGCAATCGGACCTGCAAACCCAATTGATGCAGCGTGGCGAGATGATCGCCGAGCAACTGGCGCCGCTGGTAGCCCCGGCCATGGGCCACCAGAACACCGAATTGCTCGAGCGCATCGCCACCCTGTCGCTGGAACAGACCGACGTGCGCGCCGTGACTTTCCTCGCGCCCGACCGCACGCCGCTGGCCCACGCCGGGCCGACCATGCTCAACGCCGCGCCGATCGGCAACGGTGCGCACATGCTCCGGCGCAGCGGCAATGACGCCACCCGCTACTTGCTGCCGGTGTTCGGCAAGCACCGTAATTTCGCCGGCGAGCTGATTCCCGACGAGTCGGAACGCCTGCTCGGCTGGGTCGAACTCGAACTCACGCACAACGGCATGCTGCTGCGCGGTTACCGCAGCCTGTTCGCCAGCCTGCTGTTGATCGCCGCCGGGCTGGCCGGCGCGGCGTTGCTGGCGTTGCGCATGGGTCGCACGATCAACCGGCCGATCAGCCAGATCAAACTGGCGGTGGCGCAACTCAAGGACGGTCATCTGGAAACCCGCTTGCCGCCGCTCGGCAGCCAGGAATTGGATGAGCTGGCGTCCGGCATCAACCGCATGGCCGGCACCCTGCAAAACGCGCAGGAAGAATTGCAACACAGCGTCGATCAGGCCACCGAAGACGTCCGGCAGAATCTGGAAACCATCGAAATCCAGAACATCGAGCTGGACCTGGCGCGCAAGGAAGCGCTGGAAGCGAGCCGGATCAAATCCGAGTTCCTCGCCAACATGAGCCATGAAATCCGCACGCCGCTGAACGGCATTCTCGGCTTCACTCATCTGCTGCAAAAAAGTGAACTGACCCCGCGCCAGCTCGATTATCTGGGCACCATCGAGAAATCCGCCGACAGCCTGCTGGGGATCATCAACGAGATTCTCGACTTTTCGAAAATCGAGGCCGGCAAACTGGTGCTCGACAATATTCCGTTCAACCTGCGCGATCTGCTGCAGGACACGCTGACCATCCTCGCCCCCGCCGCCCACGCCAAACAGCTGGAATTGGTCAGTCTGGTGTATCGCGACACGCCGCTGTCGCTGATCGGCGACCCGCTGCGGCTCAAGCAGATTCTGACCAACCTGGTGAGCAACGCGATCAAGTTCACCCGCGAAGGCACGATCGTCGCCCGCGCCATGCTCGAAGAAGAACACGACGACAGCGTGCAGTTGCGCATCAGCATTCAGGACACCGGCATCGGCCTGTCGAATCAGGACGTGCGCGCGTTGTTCCAGGCGTTCAGTCAGGCTGACAATTCACTCTCGCGGCAGCCGGGTGGCACTGGGCTGGGGTTGGTGATTTCCAAGCGTTTGATCGAACAGATGGGCGGCGAAATCGGCGTCGACAGCACGCCGGGCGAAGGCTCGGAGTTCTGGATCAGCCTGAGCCTGCCAAAAACCCGCGACGATGCCGAAGATCTGCCCGGCCCACCTTTGCTCGGGCGGCGGGTGGCGGTGCTGGAAAACCACGAACTGGCGCGCCAGGCGTTGCAGCATCAATTGGAAGACTGCGGCCTCGAAGTCACGCCGTTCAATACTCTGGAAAGTTTGACCAATGGCGTCACTGGCGCGCATCAAACCGATCAGGCGATTGATCTGGCGGTGCTCGGCATCACCAGCAACGACATGCCGCCAGAACGCCTCAACCAGCACATCTGGGACCTCGAACACCTCGGCTGCAAAGTGCTGGTGCTGTGCCCGACCACCGAGCAGACGCTGTTCCATCTCTCGGTGCCCAACCCGCACAGTCAGTTGCAGGCGAAACCGGCGTGCACGCGCAAGCTGCGTCGGGCGCTGGCCGATCTGGTCAACCCGCGCCAGCAGCGCAGCGAGCCCGGCGAACCGGTGTCCAGCCGCGCGCCGAAAGTGCTGTGCGTCGACGACAACCCGGCGAATTTGTTGCTGGTGCAAACCTTGCTCGAAGACATGGGCGCGAAAGTGCTCGCCGTCGAGAGCGGTTACGCCGCAGTTAAAGCGGTGCAGAGCGAAACCTTCGATCTGGTGCTGATGGACGTGCAAATGCCTGGCATGGACGGGCGCCAGAGCACCGAAGCGATTCGCCAGTGGGAAAGTGAGCGGCATTGCACGCCGCTGCCAATCGTCGCCCTCACCGCCCATGCGATGGCCAACGAAAAACGCGCGCTGCTGCAAAGCGGCATGGACGACTACCTGACCAAACCGATCAGCGAGCGGCAACTGGCGCAAGTGGTGTTGAAATGGACCGGGCTGGCCCTGCGCAATCAGGGGCCGGAGCGCTCCAGCGACAGCCATGGCGGCAGCGAATTGCTGGTGCTCGATCACGAAGAAGGTTTGCGTCTGGCTGCGGGCAAGGCTGATCTGGCGGCGGACATGCTGGCGATGCTGCTGGCCTCGCTGGAAGCTGATCGCGAGGCGATTCGCGTGGCCCGCGAGGCGAACGACCAGAATGCGTTGATCGAACGCGTGCATCGCCTGCACGGCGCGACGCGCTATTGCGGCGTTCCGCAGCTGCGGGCTGCGTGTCAGCGCAGCGAGACGTTGCTCAAGCAACAGGACCCGAAAGCGGCGGCGGCCCTCGAAGAACTGGAGCGCTCGATCAACCGGCTGGCCATGCAGGCACGCATCAGCGCGTGATCCAGGGCAACACGCCAAAATCCGCAAAACGCTAGGATCCCGAAATCCCCAAACCGCTACGATCGGTTTTTTGTAGCAGCTGCCGAGCCTGCGAGGCTGCGTTCGGCTGCGCAGCAGTCGTAAAATCAGCCGCCTCGGTGTATCAGGTGAACCGCATTCACCGGATTGACGACGGCTGCGCCGCCGAACGCAGCCTCGCAGGCTCGGCAGCTGCTACAGGGCTACAAAGCTACAAAGCGGCGGGGCGGCTACAGTGGTTTTTTCCAGGAGGACGACATGCGCACTATTCTTTTCAGCAGCCAGACTTACGATCGCGAGAGTTTTCTCGCTGCCGATTTGCCCGCCGGTATCGCATTGCAGTTTCAACCGGCGCGTCTGAGCGTTGATACGGTGGCGCTGGCCGAACATCACGAAGTGGTGTGCGCGTTCATCAATGATGACCTCAGCGCGCCAGTGCTTGAACACTTGGCGGCCGGCGGCACGCGCCTGATCGCCCTGCGCTCGGCGGGTTACAACCATGTCGATCTGCTGGCGGCGCACCGTCTGGGACTGGCGATTGTGCGGGTTCCGGCCTACTCGCCGCATGCGGTGGCCGAACATGCGGTGGCGCTGATCCTCGCGCTCAATCGACGTTTGCACCGCGCCTACAATCGCACCCGCGAAGGCGATTTCAGCCTGCACGGACTGACCGGTTTTGACCTTTTCGGCAAGACTGTCGGCGTGGTCGGCACCGGGCAGATCGGCGCGACGTTCGCAAAAATCATGAACGGTTTTGGCTGCCAGTTGCTGGCCTACGACCCCTTCCCCAATCCGCAAGTCGAAGCCCTCGGCGCACGTTACTTGAGCCTGCCCGAGCTGCTGGCCGAGTCGCAGATCATCAGCCTGCATTGCCCGCTCAACGCGCAAAGCAAACACCTGATCAACCGCGAGTCGCTGGCGCACCTGCAACCGGGGGCGATGCTGATCAATACCGGGCGCGGCGGATTGGTGGATACACCGGCGCTGATCGACGCATTAAAGGACGGTCAGCTGGGTTATCTGGGGCTCGACGTGTATGAAGAAGAGGCGCAGCTGTTTTTCGAAGATCGCTCGGACCTGCCGCTGCAAGACGATGTGCTGGCGCGCTTGCTGACGTTTCCCAACGTGATCATCACCGCGCATCAGGCCTTCCTCACGCGCGAAGCGCTGGGCGCGATTGCCGCGACGACCTTGCACAACATCGCGGCGTGGGCGGCCGGGACGCCGCAGAATCTGGTCGAGGGCTGAACCTGATCGAAGGTCACACGCCCGCGCCATGCTGCGCCGATGCCCGTGCTAGCATACCGCGCATATTTGGAGGACCCATGGTCGAACACGATTTCCGCTACAACCTGATGAACCCGCAGCACACCCTGACCGAATGCCGCGCCCTGGTGCCGGGGCGTTATCAAGTCACCGGCAATGGCGGCTCGATTCGCAACAATGACGTGCTGGTCGTCACCCTCAAAGGTGCCAAGGACTTGTCCATGCGCCTGACCGTCGAAACCGTTCGCCACTTGATCAACCCGCCCGGCCAATGGGTCGCGGTGGCCAGTGGTCCGGTGTTCGGCGAACTGGCGATCCATACGTGGAAGGTCAACTGCGACAGCTGCGCCAAAGAACTGAGCTTCGAGTTCGCGGTCGACGCCAAGCTCGGCAACAAGGCCGAAAAGCCTGCCGCCACCGCGCGGATTGCCGAGTTGGGCTGGTCCACCGTTGGCGACAAACACCTGTGTCCGAAATGTCAGGAGCCCGCGTGATGAAACGTTTGGCTCTGGCGGCGATGGTCGGCGCCAGCCTGATGGGCTGCGCCGCCGAACCGGTTCAACTGCAACACAACCGCAGCTACATTCTGGAATGGATCGGCGAACGGCCATTGATGGATTACAGCCACTTGACCATTACCCTGGGCGACGACGGTCGCGCCTACGGTAACGGCGGCTGCAACCATTGGTTCGCACCGTACACGCAGGACGGCGACAAGCTGAGTTTCGGCAAAATCGGCAGCACCCGCAAACTCTGCGCGCCAGCGCTGATGGAGCAGGAAAAACGCTTCCTGCAAGCGCTGGAAAACGTGCAGCGCTGGGACATCTCGCCGATCGACCAGATGCGCTTCTGGCCCGCCGAAGGCAAGCCGCTGCGCTGGTGGCTTGAAGAGGGTTGATTGGCTGTTCGAGTGTGTTCCGTCAGCCAGATCCACCCCTCACCCTAACCCTCTCCCCAGAGGGTAGAGGGGACTGACTGAGTTGCTCTTGGAGCTACATCGACCTGGAAAACCGAGTCGAACTCAGGATTTGGAAAGCATGCGGTCTGCTCCCTTTCCCCTTCTCCACTGTGGGGAGAGGGGACTGACTGAGTTGCTTTTGGAGCTACATCGACCTGGAAAACCGAGTCGAACTCAGGATTTGGAAAGCATGCGGTCTGCTCCCTTTCCCCCTCTCCCCTGTGGGGAGAGGGCTGGGGTGAGGGGCTGGATCCAACGATCAACACCCATTTCAGTCCTGCTCAGTTCGTCGCTTTCAACTCTTCAAGTCCCTGAAAACCGAGCCGAACTCAGGATTTGAAAAGCATGCGGTCTGCTCCCTTTCCCCCCTCTCCCCTGTGGGGAGAGGGCTGGGGTGAGGGGCTGGATCCAACGATCAACACCCATTTCAGTCCTGCTCAGTTCGTCGCTTTCAACTCTTCAAGTCCCTGAAAACCGAGCCGAACTCAGGGTTTGAAAAGCATGCGGTCTGCTCCCTTTCCCCCTCTCCCCTGTGGGGAGAGGGCTGGGGTGAGGGGCTGGATCCAGGGATCAACACCCATTTCAGTCCTGCTCAGTTCGTCGCTTTCAACTCTTCAAGTCCCTGAAAACCGAGTCGAACTCAGGAGTTGAAAAGCATGCGGTCTGCCCCCTTTCCCCCTCTCCCCTGTGGGGAGAGGGCTGGGGTGAGGGGCTGGATCCAAGGATCAACACCCATTTCAGTCCTGCTCAGTTCGTCGCTTTCAACTCTTCAAGTTTTGCCATCACCCCCGCCGCTGTCTGCTCGCCCATCAGCTGTTCGCGTACTTTGCCCTGGTTGTCGATGATGTACGTCACCGGCAGCGCTTCGCTGCGTGGCAAATCGAAAACCTCCGCCGGGTCCTGCGCCAGCACCGTGAACTTGATCCCGAGTTTGTCGCTGGCGCTCTTCAGCTCTTCGCCCTGCACATTGTCGAAGTTGACCCCGAACACGCCGATCTTCTTGCTCTTCAATTCTTCAGCCAAAGTGTTCAATTCCGGGATCTCGGTACGACACGGTCCGCACCATTCGGCCCAGTAATTGACCACCAGCCATTGTTTATCGAGTCGCCCGGACGCGACTTTCTGACCGTCCTGGTCAATCCCGTAGTCGTTACCGCAGCCCCCCAGCATCAACGCGCCGATGATCGCCAATGCCGCTGCCAATCGCCTTGTCATGTGGTTTTCCTTGTTCAAAATTGAATGCGCCTGCGACCCATCGCCTCCCGAGGTTCTGGATTGCGCGCTGCACAGTTAGAATAACCGCCACATTACGCAAGATGCGACCCGCACATGACCGATCTGACGCTTTATCACAACCCGCGCTGCTCGAAATCCCGCGGTGCGCTGGAACTGCTCGAAGCCCGTGGCCTGACCCCGACCGTGGTTCGCTACCTCGAAACCCCGCTGGACGCCGCGCAATTGCAGGGCTTGCTGAACAAGCTCGGCATCACCGCACGCGAACTGCTGCGCACCGGTGAGGACGAATACAAAACCCTCAACCTGGCCGACGCGACGCTGACCGAGGCGCAATTGATTGCCGCCATCGCCGCGCACCCGAAACTCATGGAGCGCCCGATTCTCGAAGTGGGCGATAAAGCCGTCATCGGCCGTCCGCCGGAGAATGTCCTGGAGTTGCTGCCGTGAGCGCGCCGTACATTCTGGTTTTGTATTACAGCCGCAGCGGCTCGACCAATGAAATGGCCCGGCAGATTGCCCGTGGCGTCGAGCAGTCGGGCATGGAAGCGCGCCTGCGCACGGTGCCGGCGATTTCCACCGAGTGCGAAGCCGTGTCGCCGGACATCCCGGACGCAGGCGCGTTGTACGCCAGCCTCGACGATTTGAAAAACTGCGCCGGCCTCGCCCTCGGCAGCCCGACGCGTTTCGGCAACATGGCGGCGCCGCTGAAATACTTTCTCGACGGCACCAGCAACCTGTGGCTGACCGGCGCCCTCGTCGGCAAACCGGCCGGCGTGTTCACCTCCACCGCGAGCCTGCACGGCGGCCAGGAAACCACCCTGCTGTCGATGATGTTGCCGTTGTTGCACCACGGCATGCTGATCACCGGCCTGCCCTACAGCGAATCGGCATTGCTGGAAACCCGTGGTGGTGGCACGCCCTACGGCGCCAGCCACCACGCCGGCGCTGACGGCAAACTCGGTTTGAACGAACATGAAGTTTCGCTGTGCCGGGCTCTGGGCCTGCGCCTGGCCAAAACCGCCCAGAAACTGGAGGGCTGAGATGGCCAGGAAGCCGAAAATTCTGCCGTCGATCGAATGGCTCGAACCGCGCGTGCGGGCGATGCGCGTGATCAGCCTGCTGTGCTTTTTTGCCCTGGTGGGTTTGCTCTGCGGTTATTACTTGCTGGTCGCCGACCTGCACGGCGCGCGACCGTGGGTGATTCTGCTGATCGAGCTGGTGCCGCTGCTGTTGCTGGCGCCGGGGATGATCGTCGGCAGCGCGCGTGGGCATTCGTGGATGTGTTTTGTGGTGAATCTGTATTTCATCAAAGGCGCATTGGCCGCGTATGACCCGAACCGGCAGTTGTTCGGCCTGCTGGAAATGGGCGCGAGCCTGGCA
Organism: Pseudomonas prosekii; assembly: GCF_900105155.1. Taxonomy (NCBI): domain Bacteria; kingdom Pseudomonadati; phylum Pseudomonadota; class Gammaproteobacteria; order Pseudomonadales; family Pseudomonadaceae; genus Pseudomonas; species Pseudomonas prosekii. The sequence continues at coordinate 4,634,932 of NZ_LT629762.1, read as the reverse complement.
GTGTTTTGTTCGGCGTTGCTGTATGTGCGGTGGCGGTTTCAGTTGAATCGCAAGCTGGCTGGCGAGGGCGAAATCTCGGTTGGCTGATCTGACGCCTTCGCGGGCAAGCCTCGCTCCTACAGGGGATTTGTGAACGACACAAATCCAATGTGGAAGCGAGCTTGCTCGCGATGCAGGCAACTCGGTCTCAGTGGTTGACCGTATACGCCAGCATCATCGATATCTGGCTCATCGGCCGCCCGCCGCTCTGTTCATGCCACTGGTTGAACACGTCTTGCACCAACGCCAGATCACGCTGGCTGGTCGGCACTTTGTCGACGATCTTCTGCGCATTCAGTCCCGCGACCACGTCGTAGCTCGGCACAAACGTGTCCTTGCCGACCATGCGCAAAAACCGCGGTGCCGACAGCCCGCCGAGTTGATGGCCGCGCTTTTTCAGGAAGGTCCACAACCCGACAATATCGGTCACCGGCCACTCGGCGATCAGTTCGCCGAAGCTGCCCTTCTCGTGCGTCACATCGAGAATGAACTGCGCATTGCGCGGCACGCTTTTGAGCTTGCCCAAGTGGCGGATGATCCGCGCGTCCTGCATCAGGCGTTCGAGGTGCTCGGCGCTCATCAGCACGACTTTTTCCGGGTCGAACCTGAAAAACACTTCTTCGAAAGACGGCCACTTGGCGTCCACCAGACTGTGCTTGAGCCCGGCGCGGAAAACGCGCAGCGCCATGGTCGAGAGGTAACGGTCGTCGCTGATCTTGCGCAATTGTGCCGGGGTCTTGGGTACCGGCAGATGGGCTTCCAGTTCAGCCGCTGAACCAAAACGGTTCAGACAGTACTCGTGTAGCCACTTGTAATCGCGCATGCCCTCTCCTGAGGATTGAAATATAAAAACCGTGGGAGCGCGCGAGCTGTGGCGAGGGGGTTTGCCCCCGTTTGAGTGCGTAGCACTCACAAAATCTCCGACAACGCGGCGATTTTGCGGCCGCTTCGCAGCCCAACGGGGGCAAGCCCCCTCGCCACAGGGCCCGCTCCCGAACAATGTTGTTCAGAGGTTGACGACGTTGACGAAGCGCGACGCGGCGCTTTCGTCGATCTTCAAACTGCCGAAGTCGAACAGGTTGCGGTCCGCCAATTGCGACGGCTGCACATTCTGCAAACTGCGGAATATGCTTTCGACGCGGCCCGGGGTCTTGCGTTCCCATTCTTGCAACATGTCCTTGACCACCTGGCGTTGCAGGTTCTCCTGCGAGCCGCAGAGGTTGCACGGGATGATCGGGAATTGCTTGAGGTCCGAGTAGGCCTGGATGTCTTTTTCGTTGCAGTAAGCCAGTGGCCGGATCACCACGTTGCGGCCATCGTCGGCGCGCAGCTTCGGCGGCATGGCTTTGAGCGAACCGTTGAAAAACATGTTGAGGAAAAACGTTTCGACGATGTCGTCGCGATGGTGACCGAGGGCCATTTTGGTTGCGCCGATTTCGTCGGCGAAGGTGTACAGCGTGCCGCGACGCAGGCGTGAACACAGCGAACACGTGGTCTTGCCTTCCGGGATCAATTCCTTGACCACCGAGTACGTGTCTTTTTCGACGATGTGATACTCGACGCCCAGCGATTTCAGGTAGGCCGGCAATACGTGCTCGGGGAAACCCGGCTGCTTCTGGTCCATGTTCACGGCGACGATGTCGAACTTGATCGGCGCGACCTTCTGAAAGTGCATCAGCACGTCGAGCATGGTGTAACTGTCCTTGCCACCGGACAGGCAGACCATGACCTTGTCGCCGTCTTCAATCATGTTGAAATCGGCAACAGCCTCACCGGCCTGGCGGCGAAGGCGCTTTTGCAATTTGTTCTGGTTGACCGTGAGAGTGCCCATGCAACGAATCCGTGAGGTGTGACGAAAGGCCAGCATTTTACGCAAAAATCCAGCATGGGCGAAGGGCTGCCGATTACCGCAACCCTCCCCCTCCCATGTAGCAGCTGGCGAAGCCTGCGTTCGGCGACGCAGTCGTCGCTGATCCGGTACACGCGATACGACTGATACACCGAGGCGGCTGGTTTTACGACGACTTCGTCGCCGAACGCAGGCTTCGCCAGCTGCTACAGGTTTGCGGTGCTGCTGAAGTGTTAATGCACAGACCTGCCGGCGATTAACAGCGATCTTTACAGCGCGATTTGCTCTAAAGCCCCGCAACCCGTGGCGTGCAGACCTTTCTATACTCCGACATAAGGTCGCACACGTATTCAGACCTTTCCTTACTTGGCCACTTTGGCCCGTAGGCGCTCCGCTGGGGGGCGATGGTAATAACAAGAGGAGTGACTGGCATGATCCATCACGTAGTGGGGCTCTTCACCCACCCCGACCAGGAATGGAAAGAAATCCGTGGCGACCAGGAGGAAAGCATCAGCCACATGTACCTCACCCACACGCTGATCCTGGCGGCGATCCCGGCGGTCTCGGCGTTTATCGGTACCACGCAGGTCGGCTGGGTCATCGGCAATCGGGCGCCGGTGATGCTGACTCAGGAAAGCGCGCTGTGGATGACGATCATGTCTTACCTGGCGATGCTCGGCGGCGTGGCGGTGATGGGCGCATTTGTGCACTGGATGGCTCGCACGTATGACGCCAATCCGAGCCTGGCCCGTTGCGTTGCCTTCGCCACTTACACGGCGACACCGCTGTTCATCGGCGGATTGGCGGCGTTGTATCCGCATATGTGGCTGGGAATGGTCGTCGGCACGGCTGCCATTTGCTACACGGTGTACCTGCTGTATGTAGGGTTGCCGACGTTCATGAACATTCCATCGGACGAGGGTTTTCTGTTTTCCAGTTCAGTGCTTGCCGTCGGCCTGGTGGTGCTGGTGGCCATCATGGCGTTTACCGTGATCGTCTGGGGACTCGGCGTGGGGCCGGTCTATACCAATTAGCCATCAGCCAGGAATGGCCACGGCACTAGACCAACAGACCAAGATCTGCCAACACAGGCCGCCACCGGGCGGCCTTTTAATGGCTGGCGCAAAACGCCCGGGACAACGACCATTCGGCGCCTGACTGATTCGCAAGTCCCGAGGGTTGCGGCATACTCGACGCCTCTGGAGACCCATCAAGCATGCCCGAGCAACTCAATACCCGCGTCGAAGACTGTTACCAACAAGCCGAATCCTTTTTCAAACGAACTTTCAAACGCCCCGTGGTGAGCCTCAAGCTGCGTGGGCAAAAGGCCGGTGTCGCGCATTTGCACGAGAACCTGCTGCGTTTCAACCCGCAGTTGTACCGGGAAAACAGCGAAGATTTCCTCAAGCAAACCGTGGCCCACGAGGTCGCGCACCTGATCGCGCATCAATTGTTTGGCGATCGCATTCAGCCGCACGGCGAAGAATGGCAACTGATCATGCGCGGCGTTTACGAACTGCCGCCGAATCGTTGCCACACCTATGACGTGAAACGCCGCAGCGTGACGCGATACATCTACAAGTGCCCGTGCGCCGACAGCGATTTCCCGTTTTCGGCGCAGCGCCATAGCCTGGTGCGCCAGGGTCGGCGTTATCTGTGCCGGCGCTGCCGCAGCACATTGGTGTTCAGCGGCGAGATGCGTGTCGAGTAAGTCAGATTTTTGTGTGCATGCCGGCCTCATCGCGAGCAAGCTCGCTCCCACAGGGGATAATCGGCGCGACTCAGCCCCATGTGGGAGCGAGCTTGCTCGCGATGGCGTCTGGGTAGGCGCTACGCGATCACCTTGGCACGCCGCAATTGCTCAATCCGCTGCACACTCAACCCCAGTTCCGCCAACACCTGATCCGTATGCTCACCGATCGCCGCGCCGATAAAGCGTGGCGCCGGCAAGCCTTCGGAAAATTTCAGCGGACACGCCATCTGCGCCTGCGTCGAGCCATCCGCGCGCGGCACTTGCGTTACCAGTGCCCGCGCCTGCAACTGCGGATGCTGCAACGCTTCGCCGACGCTCAGAACCGGTTCGACACACGCATCGACGCCGGCAAACAACGCGCACAACTCAGCAAAGTCACGCTTCTCGAATTCCATTTTCAGCTCATTTTTCAACGCCTGTTGCTGCTCCGGTTTAGTCGATAAACCCTGCGCCGCCAGCTCCGGGCGACCCAGCGCCGAACACAGTTGCTGCATGAACGCCGGTTCGAGGCTGCCCACCGACATCCAGCGGCCATCGCGCGAGCGGTAGTAGTCGTAGAAGCTGCCGCCATTGAGCATCTGCTCTTCGCACTCGGGCTCGACGCCGCAAGCCAGGTAACCGGCGCCAGCCATCGCGTTAAGGCTGAACGCGCAGTCGGTCATGCTCACGTCCAGATGCTGCCCCTGCCCGCTGTGCTGGCGCGCGATCACTGCCGCGAGCAGGCCGATCACGCCGTGCAGCGAGCCACCGGCGATGTCCGCCACTTGCATGCCCAGCGGCAGTGGGCCGCTGTCGGCGCGGCCGGTGTAGCTCGACAATCCGGCCAACGCCAGATAGTTGATGTCGTGGCCGGCGCGTTCCTTGTACGGGCCGGTCTGGCCGTAGCCGGTAATCGACACGTAAATCAGCTTCGGGTTGATCGCCTTCAGCGCTTCATAACCCAGGCCCAGCCGCTCCATCACACCGGGACGAAACTGTTCGAGCAGGATGTCGTGGTCCTGCAGCAATTGCTTGATCAGCTCCAGCGCTTGCGGTTGCTTGAGGTCCAGCGCCAGGCTGCGCTTGTTGCGGTTGAGGTAGGCGTGGCTGGCCGACACCCCTTGATCGTGCGGCGGCAACACGCGCAGCAGATCGGCGCGGGTCGGCGATTCGATACGTAGCACTTCGGCGCCCATGTCCGCCAGCAACAAAGAGGCGAACGGCCCCGGCAGCAGTGTCGAGAAATCCAGAACCTTGAGTGATGCCAGTGGACCGAGCATGAATGTTCCCCGTTTGCGAAGGCTTGTATGCAATGGCTTGAGCCTAGGCAGGCAATCGCATTGCGGCAATCACTTGATGTGTCAGCAACTGTGACCGTTACGCTCAAATCGCAGGCATGAAAAAACCCGCCGAAGCGGGTTTTTCAATGCAGCTCAGATTAAGTGCAGCTGAGTTTACTTGACGTTGCTTGGGGTTGGGCCTTCAGCCACGCCCAGGTCGTCTTCAACGCGCTCGTCAGAGATACCACGACCGCCCGAGGCCAGCTCGGTGTTCAAGGTGTCGACGTCGAGTTCCTTGACCCACTTGGCCACAACCAGCGTGGCCACGGCGTTACCGACCAGGTTGGTCAGCGCGCGGGCTTCGGACATGAAGCGGTCGATGCCGAGGATCAGCGCCAGACCGGCAACCGGCAAGTGGCCTACTGCCGACAGGGTGGCGGCGAGGACGATGAAGCCCGAACCGGTCACGCCAGCCGCGCCTTTGGAGGACAGCAGCAACACCACCAACAGAGTGATCTGGTGCGTGATGTCCATGTGCGTGTCAGTTGCCTGGGCAATGAACACCGCAGCCATGGTCAGGTAGATCGCGGTGCCGTCGAGGTTGAACGAGTAACCGGTCGGAATGACCAGGCCAACCACGGATTTCTGTGCGCCCAGACGCTCCATTTTGATCAGCATGCGCGGCAGTACCGATTCCGAAGAAGAAGTACCCAACACGATCAGCAGTTCTTCACGGATGTAGCGAATCACTTTCAGCACGCTGAAGCCGTGAGCGCGAGCGATACCGCCCAGCACGATCAGGACGAACAGCAGGCAGGTGATGTAGAAGCACGCCATCAACTGACCCAGTTGCACCAGCGAGCCGACACCGTAGGCACCGATGGTGAACGCCATGGCACCGAAGGCACCGATCGGCGCGAGTTTCATGATCATGTTGATGATGTTGAACATCACGTGGGCGAAGCGATCGATCAGGTCCAGCAGCGGCCGACCGAACGAACCGAGGCGATGCAGGGCGAAACCGAAGATCACCGAGAACATCAGCACTTGCAGGATGTCACCGGTGGCGAACGCGCCGACGATGGTGTTCGGGATCACGTTGAGCAGGAAGCCAACGACGCTTTGATCAGCACCGGCCGCTACGTACTGCGCGACTTTGGAGGCATCCAGGGTGGTCACGTCGATGTGCATGCCGGCGCCCGGCTGCACGATGTTGACCACGACCAGACCCACCAGCAAAGCGATGGTCGAGACGATTTCGAAGTACAGCAGCGCATAGCCGCCGGTTTTGCCGACCGATTTCATGCTCTGCATGCCAGCGATACCGCTGACGACGGTGCAGAAGATAATCGGCGCGATGATCATTTTGATCAGCTTGATGAACCCGTCACCCAATGGCTTGAGGGCCACACCGGTCTGCGGATAGAAGTGACCGATCAGAATGCCGATGATGATGGCAACGATCACCTGGAAATACAGGGATTTGTACAGTGGCTGACGAGTCGTCATTGCAAAGTTCCTCAAGAGTGCCCGATGACAACATCCATCTGTTGCCCAAGACACTTCAATTGCGAACCCTCCTGCACTGGAGGGATTTGTTTTGTCGAGCTGCGCAGCGGCAGGCATCTACCGCTTGTATCGCAAAGCCCGTGCCACCTTCACGAGAATCCCGGCAAGCCTTTTGACATCAGGGGCTGCAGGTTTTTGCCGCGCTGCAACGCACCGCGCAATGTGGCGGATTCCCGCCTAACCACCCAACCTCGTCCTACAATATGGCGGATATCCGCCTTGTTCAGCGCCGAGCCGTGCGGCTACCATTCGCCGCTTAACGGACGGACCTGCCAGCCATGCGTGAACGCACTATCGCCAGTCATTTCGCCCGCGCCGCCCTTGGCGGCGCGCGCCGTCGTGGCTTGGATTATTCCGCGCTGTTGTTACAACTCGGGATCAGCCCTGAATTGCTCGACGAGCCGCGTGCGCGGATCGCGCCGGAACAATTCACTCGGTTGATCCAGAGCCTGTGGCTGGCGCTCGACGACGAATACCTGGGTTTCGGCCCGGCGCCGAGCAAACCCGGCAGTTTCGCGATGATGTGCCACGCGCTGATCCACTGTCGCAATCTGGATAAGGCGCTGCATCGCGGCTTATTGTTTTATAGCCTATTCCCCGAGGCCCCGCGCCTGACCCTGAGCCGCGAGGACGAAATGATTCGCCTGAGCCTCGACGACGCGCAGCTGTGGGACCCGGATCATTTTCTGACGGAATGCCTGCTGGTGATCTGGCATCGCCTCGGCAGTTGGCTGATCGGCCAACGGATTCGGCTGGAGCAAGCGACGTTCAGCTATGCGCGGCCCGAGCACGGCGCGGAATACGATTTGCTGTTTCCCTGCGCGCTGGAGTTTTCCCGGCCGCAAAGCAGCCTGCTGTTTCACAGTCGCTACCTGGCAATGCCGTTGTTGCAGGACGAACGCACGCTCAAGCATTTTCTCGAACGCTCCCCCGCCGACCTGTTGTCGCGCCCGGATGACGGCGACAGTTTGAGCAGCCAGTTGCGCCGTTTGCTCAGCCGCGACAGTTCCCGTTGGCCGGACCTGGAAGCGGTGGCCGCGCAATTGCACATCAGCCCGCAGACCTTGCGCCGGCATTTGCGTGAAGAGGGCAGCAGTTTTCAGGAATTGAAGGATCAGTTGCGCCGCGACATTGCGATTTATCACCTCGGGCGCGCCGACCTGTCGTTGCAACAGATTGCCGAACAGCTGGGATTCTCCGAGCCTTCGGCGTTTCATCGGGCGTTCAAGAAATGGACCGGGCTGACACCGGGGGCTTATCGCGCGCAAGAGAATTGAACCTCGGCAGCAGATTCTCGAGTGTTTTCTCCGGCCTCATCGCGAGCAAGCTCGTTCCCACATTTGGTTCGCGGCGTTCACCCACAGTGTGTTCACCACCGTCCCCTGTGGGAGCGAGCTTCCTCGCGATGCCGTCCGCCGGCACACCTCAGATTCAGATCAAAGCGCCGGGAAATGAATCCGAAACGCCGCGCCGCCCAGCGTCGAGTCACCCAGGGTCAATTTGGCGCTGTAGCTTTCGATGATGTCCTTGACCACCGCCAAACCAATCCCCTGCCCCGGATGCTGGCGATCCAGCCGTTCGCCCCTTTGCAGAATCCGCGCGCGCTGGTCTGGCGGCACGCCCGGCCCGTCGTCTTCGACGCACAGCTCAATGCCGCCCTGGGTGTCGCGGACGCTGACGCGCACTTCGCTCAAACACAGCCGATAGGCGTTTTCCAGCAGATTGCCGAGCATTTCCAGCAACGCGCCCTGCTCGATCGGCACGTAACAGTGCTCCGGCAAATCGAAAGCCACGCGCACGCGTTTGTCGCGATAGACCTTGTCCAGCGTGTCGCAGAGGCTTTGCAGCACCGGGCGCAGGCGCACCTGATGGCGCACCAGACCGCTTTTGCGCAGGCTGGCGCGCTGCAATTGATAGCCGATCTGCTGGCTCATGCGCTCGATCTGCGATTGCAGCACCCACGCCTGATCGCGGTCCTCGGGGCGCTGCGCCATGTCTTCGCTGACGCCTTGCAACACGGTCAGCGGGGTTTTCAAACTGTGCGCGAGGTCGTCGAGGGAATCGCGGTAACGGCTGCGTTGCTCGCGTTCGCTGTGCAGCAAGCGGTTCAGCGAGCCGGTCAGCCGCAGCAGTTCGCGCGGGTGTTGCTCGGTGAGGCTTTCGCGGTCGCCGCTTTCGATCTCATCGAGTTCCTGACTCAAGCGGCGCAGGGCTTTCAAACCCCAGGTCAGGCCAATCCATAGCAGCGCCAGCAACACCAGCAACGCTGCGCCGAAACCGAGGTAAAGATTTTCGCGCAGGCCTTCGAGGGTGATTTCGTATTCGCGCACCGGTTGCAGCGCGACGATGCTGAACGCCGCGCTTTTGCCGCCGAGCAGTTTGACCTCGACGTCATAAACGAAAAATTCCTGGCCGTCGGTTTCCTTGATTCTGGCGAACTCGTTACCGCGTCCGTCGTAACGCGGTTTGTAGTTGATGTTCTCTTCGCGGGTGCCTTTCGAGCGCCAGACCAGCCGCCCTTCGCGGTCATAGATGTAGCCGAGCAATCGGCTGTCGGTGAGGTTGTAGCGCTCGTCCGGCAACTGCGCCGGCATTTGCAAGCGATTGTCTTCGACGCGCGCGGCGGAAATCAGCGTGGTCACGTCCGAGGCCAGGCGTTGCTCGATCGAGTCCTGCAACGCGAGGCTGAACGCGCCTTGCATCGCCGGCAGCAACGCGAGCATGAACAACACCGCCAACAGCGTGGCGGCGAGCATCAGGCGAACGCGAAGCGAGCGAATCAAGTGCAGCGCTCGTTGAACAGGTAGCCGAGGCCGCGCACGGTATCGATCGGCTTGAACCCGGCCGGGCCTTCGAGTTTGCGCCGCAAGCGGCCGACCAGCACTTCGATGACATTCGGATCGCGCTCGTCGTCATCCGGGTAGAGCTGTTCCATCAGGCGGTCCTTGGCCACCACTTGCTGGTGATGGCGCATCAGGTATTCGAGAATCCGGTACTCGTAGGCGGTCAGCGCCAGCGGCTGTTCATCGAGGGTCGCCTGCTTGCGATTGAGGTCGAGCAGCAGCGGCCCGGCGGTGATCGTCGATTGGGTGAAACCGCTGGAACGCCGCAACAAGGCATTCAGCCGCGCGTCGAGTTCTTCGAACTGGAACGGCTTGACCACGTAGTCGTCGGCGCCGGCGGCGAGGCCTTCGACCTTGTCCTGCCAGTTGCCGCGCGCGGTGAGGATCAGGATCGGGAAGGTCTTGCCGCTCGAGCGCAATTGGCGGATCAGGTCGAGGCCACCCATGCCCGGCAGGCCGAGGTCGATCACCGCCAGGTCATGGTTGAATTGCTCGGTCTGGTACAGCGCCTCTTCGGCGTTGGCCACGGATTCGACCACGTGGCCGCTATCCGTCAGGCGAGTTTGCAGGTGATGGCGCAATAGCGCTTCATCTTCGACAACCAGCAATTTCATAACGCTCTCCCGGGCAAAACAACATCTCCAGAGGCACGCGCACGTGCCTCAATGGTCAACATGGCAACGCCGGATCACCCTGTTTGGGTGATCCGGCGCAGGTCTGTCGCGAACGGCTTTTAAAAAGCGTAGTTGGCGGACAGGTAGGTCTGGGCGCTGCTGTTAAGTGCCAGCGAGCCTTGTTTGCTGCCACCGCGCTCGCTCATTTCGGTGCTGGCATTGCTGCGCAGGTAACGGTAACCCAGCTCGACCGAGGTGTTCTGCGAAACTTGCTGCAACACGCCGACCTGGCCGCCGAGGGCGTAACCGATGTCGCTGTCGCGGCTGAAGCCTGGGGATTCCTGGGTCAGCTTGGTGAAACCGGCCGTGGCGCCGCCGAACAATTTGGTGCTGCCGCCCACCGGGTAAAACAGATCGTAGCTGCCGAGCAGGTTTTCCTGGCGCAGTTTAATGCCATTGTGCGAGCCGGACACGTTGTCGTAAGTGGCGTAGTAGCGGCCTTGGTTGTTTTGCTTGCCCAGACGCACACCCCAGGTGGTGTCTTTGCCGATGGCACCGTCCGCGTTCGGGTGGCCGAGGTTGTCGTTGAGGGCGTGGGATTTTTTCACCTTGTCGCTGGTTTGCCCCAGCGTCAGGCCGGCGAAGGTATCGTCGGTAGCGTGCGCCGCAGCACTGGCGCTCAACACGGTGAAAGCCAACAGCAGTTTTTTCAAAGAAGTCATAGGAGGTTTCCTTATGCACTATCGCTTTTTGGGTACGGGGCAAGGTTACTTACCCGCCCCTGAACTGCCCCTGAACGCTCTCTGAACCTGAGCTGAATCAAATCGACTAGGCTGATTTGACCACTTTCTTTTAAGGAGACCCGACCATGCGCCTGTTTCTCGCCCTCGCCCTACTGGCCGCCAGCACGCTGGCCAACGCTGCGATCAAGACTGAGGAAATCCCTTACCAGAGCAGCGACGGCACGCAGATGATTGGTTATTACGCCTACGACGACGCGATCAAAGGCCCGCGCCCCGGTGTGGTGGTGGTACATGAGTTCTGGGGCCTCAACGATTACGCCAAGCGCCGCGCCCGCGATCTTGCCGGTCTCGGTTACAGCGCGCTGGCCATCGACATGTACGGCGGCGGCAAGAACACCGAACATCCGAAGGACGCGATGGCGTTCATGCAAGAGGCACTGAAGGACAGCGCGGTGGCGAGCGCACGCTTTCAGGCCGGGCTCGATCTGCTGAAGAAACAACCGCAGACCGATCCGCAGAATCTCGCGGCAATCGGTTACTGCTTCGGCGGAGCGGTGGTGCTGAATGCGGCGCGTCAGGGCCTGCCGCTCAAAGGCGTGGTGAGTTTCCACGGCGCGCTGGCGACCAAGACGCCGGCGACCGCGGGCAGCGTGAAGGCGAAAATCCTCGTCGAGCATGGCGCGAAAGACAGCATGATTACTCCGGACAACGTCGCCGCGTTCAAGTCGGAAATGGACAAGGCTGGCGCCGATTATCAATTCGTCAGCCTTGCGGACGCCAAGCACGGGTTCAGCAACCCTGACGCCGACCGGCTCGGGCATGGCGAACATGGCGGGCCGGATATCGGCTACAACAAAGCGGCGGACGAGCGTTCGTGGGCGGACATGCAGGCGTTCTTCAAGAAAATCTTTGGCTGATCAGTGAACCCTGTGGCGAGGGGGCTTGCCCCCGTTCGGCTGCGAAGCAGTCGCAAAACCGGCTGGCATGGAAGGATGCCGGGAGCCGCTTCGCGGCTCAACGGGGGCAAGCCCCCTCGCCACAAAAGCTGTTGCTACTACCCAGCCTGAGAGCAACCCGGCAAAATGCCCGCCATGAATTCAACCCCTGCCCTGCCCGCCTGCTGCACCCCGCTCGATGCCCATTGGCCGCTGCCATTGCGGCTGGCGGAAACGGTGTTGCTCAGCACGCACTTCGACCCTGCGCAACTGGCCGCCGATGATTTCCAGCGCAGCGTCATCGCGCCGCCGGCGAGCATTCAGCGTTCGGTAGCCAAGCGCCAAGCCGAGTTTCTTGCCGGACGGGTTTGCGCGCGCGCCGCGTTGCAACAGCTTGAAGGCTTGGATTGTGTGCCGGCCATCGGCGAGGACCGCGCGCCGGTCTGGCCCGCACACATTTCTGGCTCGATCACCCACAGCACCGGCCGCGCCGCCGCGATTGTCGCGAACAAGGCGCACTGGCGCGGCTTGGGCATGGACCTGGAAAACCTGCTGAACTTCGAACGCGCCGAGCGCCTGGCCGGGGAAATCCTCACACCGCCGGAGCTGCAGCGCATGGCCGCTGCTGGCAGTGAGCATCTGGCGCTGCTGGTGACCCTGACCTTTTCGGTGAAGGAAAGCCTGTTCAAAGCGCTGTACCCGATCGTCCAGCAGCGCTTCTATTTTGAACACGCTGAAGTGCTGGAATGGTCGGCGGACGGTCAGGTGCGCTTGCGCTTGCTCACGGATTTGTCCAGTGAGTGGAGGAACGGGGCTGAGCTGGATGCGCAGTTCGCGGTGAAAGATGGGCAGTTGTTGAGTCTGGTCAGTATCAAGGCTTGAGGCTCGCCCCTTGTAGCAGCTGGCGAAGCCTGCGTTCGGCTGCGCAGCAGTCGCCAAACCAGACACCGCAGTGTTTCAGGTAAACCGCGTGCGCAGGATTTACGACTGCTTCGCAGCCGAACGCAGGCTTCGCCAGCTGCTACAGGTGCTCGTCAAGCCTCAACGCTTCTCCTGATTCCTCGGCCAGCTCAAACTGAAACACGCGCCGCCGAGGCTTTTGCTTTTACCGATCAGCGCCCGGCCGCCATGCCAATGGACGATGCGCCGCACAATCGACAAACCCAGCCCATGCCCACCGGATGCGCGAGTGCGGCTATCGTCGAGGCGCAGGAACGGCGTGAAGATTTTCTCCCACGCGGCTTCCGGCACGCCCGGCCCGTCGTCCTCGACATCGACCCGACAGCGCAATTGCCCGACCTGATAACTCACCGTGACCCGCGATTGCGCGTGGCGCATGGCGTTGCCGACCAGATTTTGCAGCGCGCGGTGCAGATAACGCGGTTCGGCTTCGACCCAGGCGTCGTCGCAATCGGCGGCGGACAAACACAAACCGCGCTGCACCGTGACCTCCGCGCGCAACGGCGCCAGTTCCTCGATGACTTGATTGACCAGCGCATCGAGATCGACTCGCTGGAAATTCAGCGCTGGCGAACCCTGCTCCAGGCGCGCGTACGTCAGCATCTCGTCGACCAGTTTGTCGAGGTCTTCGATGTCGTGGTCCATGCCTTCGCGGTACTTCTCCAACGCTTGCGGCGTGGTCGCCGAGCCGATCATCTCCAGGCCAAAACGCAGGCGCGCGACCGGCGTGCGCAGTTCGTGGGAAACCGCGCGCACCAGTTCGCGCTGAATCGCTAATAATTGCTGCAAATGCTCGGCCATGCCGTTAAACGCCGCCGCCAGCCGCCCGACCGAATCCGCGCCGCGCGCCGGCACGCGGGTTTCCAGGCTGCCCTTGGCGATGCGCGTGGCGGCAGCTTCGAGGCCACGCAAACGCCGCTCCAGTTGCCGCACCAGCAAATAAACGATCAACCCGATCAAGCTCAGGCCCAACGCCGCAATCAACACCAGCCATTCCGGCGGATACGGATTCATCTGAAACAACGGACCGATCTCCAGCACCCACGGCGTGCCGACCATGCCGGCAAACACCCGGATCGAATCGCCGCCCTTGCCCAGCGCCATCACCGTGTCGCCCTCGGACACACGCCGGCTCTGGTCTTCATCCATGTCAGCCTGTTCGACTTTGACCAGCCGCAGGTCGAAACCAAAACCCTTGTCTTCCTTCAATTGCGCCAGGCGCTGCGGTTGCTCGGCGACCGGGTAGCGCACCAGTTCGTCGGCCAACAGATAAATCGTCGCGCGGGCCAGTTGCTCGCTGATCTGCTGCACTTCGCCGGTCAGCACCAGTTGCTCCTTGTCGCTGACCAGACGGTAGACCTTCGCCGCGTGCGGGCCGGTCTGTTCGACCAGCGCCTGCCCGCGCAGCACACGGGTGCGCTGGGTCAGGTCGAGGTCGGTCTGGGCGAAGGTTTGCAGCGCCAGCGGAATGCCCAGCAAGCGTTCCCACACCAGCAACGCGCGGTGGCGCTCGGTCGGGTTCATCGGTTGCAGGTTGTCGGCCATCAGCGAGAACGTGCCGTGGGCCAGGCGCTCGCGGTATTGCTCGCTGCGCACCTGATTAAGCAGGTGCAGCGCCAGCACGCCGAGCACCGCCACGAGGATCAGCGCTGCGCACATGCCGCCGTAGATGCGCAGGAAAATCGAGTTCACAGCGGCAGGTCTGCGCAGGCTTCCGGCACGAACAGATAACCTTTGCTGCGCACGGTTTTGATCAGGCGTGGATGGTCCGGGTCGTCGCCGATTTTTGGACGGATGCGCGAGATGCGCACGTCGATGGAGCGGTCCTGGCCGTCGTAACCGATGCCGCGCAAGGCGGTGAAAATTTCTTCGCGGGAGAGGATCCGCCCGGCGTTGGCCACCAGCAGCCACAGCAGGTCGAATTCGGCGCTGGTCAGTTCGATGCCGTTGTCGTTGAGCCAGGCTTCTCGCAACGCGTTGTCGACGATCAGCGGCCCGAACTGCAAGCGGCGGAGTTTTTCCGGGGCGACTTCCGGCGCTTCGCTGCGGCGCAACAAGGCCTGGATGCGCGCCAGCAGCAAGCGCGGGCGCACCGGTTTGCACACGTAATCGTCGGCGCCGAGGTCGAGGCCGAGAATCTGATCGGTGTCGTCGGTGCGCGCGGTGAGCATCAGGATCGGCCCGTCGAACTTGTCGCGGACCTTGCGGCAAATGCTCAGGCCATCTTCACCGGGCAACATCAAGTCGAGGATCACCAGATCCGGTTGTTCCTTGATGATCCGCGCGGCCGCCAGCGCACCGTTGCCCTCGATTGACACGCGCAGGCCGTTGGCTTCGAGGTAATCGCGGGTCAGCTCGGCCAGTCGCTGGTCGTCTTCGACAATCAATACCTGCCAGGCTTCTTGCTCCACGGGTGACCTCTGCTTGCCAACAACACTTATAAGGAAGGATCCGCCCGTCTTTTTGTAATGATTGGGGAGGATAAGAATGCGTGTGCACCGGCCGATTGTATAAACGTCGCCCGGCGAGAAAACAAGTCGGCAAATGCGTTCGGACAAGCCGCTTTTTTGTGGTAGGGTTCGCGCCCTTAAAAATCCGAACGACTGTTTTCAGTGATTGAAAAACAGTGAAAATCCGCGCGATGCAGCAGCGTCGCGGCCTACACGCCTGTTCCACCTTTCCCACACAATTTACCCACAGGTTTATCCACAAGCAGTACGTTGCAACACTCTACAAAACGCACTATCTTGTAGCCCGACGCAAAACCAAACCCTACATGTAGGGTTTTCGGCAAAAAGCCCACCATATTTCAGACCAGAAACTCAAGTGCTTTATTGCCTGTTTACGGTTGAACCAAGCGTGTTTTTCAAAGCCCAAACCGCACTTGCGGATGGCACCGTTTTTTAAGGCCCAAATGGTCGGAACGGTACGGGTGTTGCAGTCATTTCTGCACCCCTGAAAGGAATCCGGTGTCGAGCCCAGCTCGCTGCCAAAAACTTCGGCAAGGATGCGGCGTCATTAGCCTTTTTCCTACTGTCCCGAAGTGGATATGCCCGGCGCCCGTCGGTTGTAGTGCTTCAGGACAGAACGGTGAGCACCATGACGGTGCTCAAACAAACATAGAGAATGCGGAGACAACCCCCCATGCAAACCGACACAACTCGCGAGAACCCGCAGGGCACCTTGCCGCAGGCCGCTGATTCGACTTCGGATCTGTCCGCCACCGCGCCTGGTCAATTGCGCGTGATCAAGCGTAACGGCACTGTCGTCCCTTATACCGATGACAAAATCACCGTCGCTATCACCAAAGCGTTTCTCGCAGTTGAGGGCGGCACCGCTGCCGCCTCGTCGCGAATCCATGACACCGTTGCCCGCCTGACCGAACAAGTCACCGCAACCTTCAAGCGTCGCATGCCTTCGGGCGGCACCATCCACATCGAAGAAATCCAGGACCAGGTTGAATTGGCCCTGATGCGTGCCGGCGAGCAGAAAGTGGCGCGCGACTACGTGATCTACCGCGACGGTCGTTCGAAAGAACGCGCTGCCCACGCGCCGGTCGAGGAAGCGGTCAACGCTCACCCATCGATCCGCATCACCCGCGCCGACGGCACTTTTGCCCCGCTGGACATGGGTCGCTTGAACACCATCGTCACTGAAGCGTGCGAAGGCCTGGAAGAAGTCGACGGCGACCTGATCCAGCGCGAAACCCTGAAAAACCTGTATGACGGCGTGGCCCTGACCGACGTCAACACCGCATTGGTGATGACCGCCCGTACGCTGGTCGAGCGTGAGCCGAACTACTCGTTCGTGACCGCGCGCCTGCTGATGGACACCCTGCGTGCCGAAGGCCTGAGCTTCCTCGAAGTTGCCGAAAGCGCGACCCACCACGAGATGGTCGACCTGTACGCCAAAGCGCTGCCGGCCTACATCGCCAAGGGTATCGAATTCGAATTGCTCAACCCGATCCTGGCCACGTTTGACCTGGAAAAACTCGGCAAGGCCATCAACCACGAGCGCGATCAGCAGTTCACCTACCTGGGCCTGCAAACCCTGTACGACCGTTACTTCATCCACAAGGACGGTATCCGCTTCGAACTGCCGCAGATCTTCTTCATGCGCGTGGCCATGGGCCTGGCGATTGAAGAGAAGCAGAAAGAAGACCGTGCAATCGAGTTCTACAACCTGCTGTCGTCCTTCGACTACATGTCCTCGACGCCAACCCTGTTCAACGCCGGCACCCTGCGTCCACAGCTTTCCAGCTGCTACCTGACCACCGTGCCGGATGACCTGTCGGGCATTTACCACGCGATCCACGACAACGCCATGTTGTCGAAATTCGCTGGCGGCCTGGGCAACGACTGGACGCCGGTTCGTGCGCTCGGTTCGTACATCAAGGGCACCAACGGCAAATCCCAGGGCGTTGTACCGTTCCTGAAAGTGGTCAACGACACCGCCGTAGCGGTCAACCAGGGCGGCAAGCGCAAAGGCGCGGTCTGTGCCTACCTGGAAACCTGGCACATGGACATCGAAGAGTTCATCGAGCTGCGCAAGAACACCGGTGATGATCGTCGTCGTACCCACGACATGAACACTGCCAACTGGATCCCTGACCTGTTCATGAAGCGCGTCTTCGATGACGGCCAGTGGACCCTGTTCTCGCCATCCGAAGTGCCGGACCTGCACGACCTGACCGGCAAGGCGTTCGAAGAGCGTTACGAGTACTACGAAGCGCTGTCGCAGTACCCGGGCAAGATCAAGCTGTTCAAGACCATCCAGGCCAAAGACCTGTGGCGCAAAATGCTCTCCATGCTGTTTGAAACCGGCCACCCTTGGCTGACCTTCAAAGACCCGTGCAACCTGCGCAGCCCGCAGCAGCACGTGGGCGTGGTCCATAGCTCGAACCTGTGCACCGAAATCACCTTGAACACCAACAAGGACGAAATCGCCGTTTGCAACCTGGGCTCGATCAACCTGCCGAACCACATCACCAACGGCAAGCTCGACACCGCCAAGCTGGAACGTACCGTGAACACCGCCGTGCGCATGCTCGATAACGTTATCGACATCAACTACTACTCGGTGCCACAAGCGAAGAACTCCAACTTCAAGCATCGTCCGGTCGGCCTCGGCATCATGGGCTTCCAGGACGCGCTGTACCTGCAGCACATTCCTTACGGTTCCGACGCTGCCGTCGAGTTCGCCGACAAGTCGATGGAAGCGGTCAGCTACTACGCGATCCAGGCTTCCTGCGACCTGGCTGACGAGCGCGGCGCTTACGAGACGTTCCAGGGTTCGCTGTGGTCCAAAGGCATCTTGCCGCTGGATTCGCAACAGATCCTGATCGAGCAACGTGGCCAGAAGTACATCGATGTTGACCTGAACGAATCCCTGGACTGGGCACCGGTTCGCGCCCGTGTACAGAAAGGCATTCGTAACTCCAACATCATGGCCATCGCGCCGACCGCGACCATCGCCAACATCACTGGCGTTTCGCAGTCGATCGAACCGACTTACCAGAACCTTTATGTGAAATCGAACCTGTCGGGCGAATTCACCGTGATCAACCCGTACCTGGTTCGCGACCTCAAGGCTCGCGGTCTGTGGGACTCGGTCATGATCAACGACCTGAAGTACTACGACGGTTCGGTGCAGCAAATCGAGCGCATCCCGCAAGAACTCAAAGAGCTCTACGCGACTGCTTTCGAAGTGGACACCAAGTGGATCGTTGACGCGGCCAGCCGTCGTCAGAAGTGGATCGACCAGGCTCAGTCGCTGAACCTGTACATCGCCGGCGCTTCGGGCAAGAAGCTCGACGTGACCTACCGCATGGCTTGGTACCGTGGTCTGAAAACCACTTACTACCTCCGTGCCCTGGCCGCGACCAGCACCGAGAAGTCGACCATCAACACCGGCAAGCTGAACGCGGTTTCCAGCGGCGGCAACCACGGTGACGATTCGGTATTGGCTGCGCCTGCCGGCCCGGCTCCAGTGCCGAAGGCTTGCGCCATCGACGAGCCGGATTGCGAAGCTTGCCAATAAGCCGAGCGGTACGTTGAATCGATAAGCGCTGCGAGGCGCTTGTCTGAAACCCCCGATCTGCCTCTGGCGGACCGGGGGTTTTCTTTTGCCCCAAGGAAAGGGTTGGCTGAGCTGACGCCTTCGCGGGCAAGCCTCGCTCCTACAGGTTTCGCATACCTCGGCGCAATCATTCCGACCTGTAGGAGCGAGGCTTGCCCGCGAAGAGGCCATCGAGCCCGACCAACTGTGGGAGCGATGCTTGCTCGCGAAGGCGCCCTCCCCGACAACACAAATCCTGTTGCCACCAAAAAAACCCCGGCCACAAAAAAGCCCCTCTTCCGAGGGGCTCCTTGTGCAGCGCTACAACCGAACCCGCATCAAGCCATCTGAATAATGGTCTGCATGATGGTGCTCTGGGTGGAGATGGTCTTGGCGTTCGCCTGGTAGTTGCTCTGGCCCTTGATCAAATCAACCAGTTCGTTGGTCAGGTTGACGTTGGACTCTTCCAGCGCGTTGGACTGGATCGAACCCAAGGTGCCGGTTTCCGGCGAATCGTAGCCCGGGATGCCCGACTTGTAGGTTTCTTTCCAGCTAGTGCCACCCACCGGTTGCAAGCCCTGCTCGTTGGTGAAGCTGGCGAGCGCGATCTGCCCGATCGGCTTGGTCTGGTTGTTGCTGAAGTTGGCCAGCAACACACCGCTGCCGTCGATGGTCAGGTTGGTGATCTGGCCAGTCGCATAACCGTTCTGCGTTGGAATCGAACGCGCGGTGTCAGCGTTGTACTGCGTGGTGTCGGCCATGGAAATGCTCATGCCGGCCGGATCGGCAGAAGCACCGTTCGGCGCCCAGACACCATTGGTCACGGTGCCTGGAACCCAACCGGTGACTTTCAGATCAGGGCTGACGATTGGCGTCGGCGTGGCCGGCGTGGTCACCGAGACCAGTTTGCCCGAGCTGTTGAACGACATGGTCGAAGCAACCGGCGGGGTCGCTGCGTTGGTCGGATCGCTGCCATTGGGGTTACGGCCATCGATCAGGGTGTAGGTTTTCCAGGTATTCGCGCCGGTCTTGACCATGTACTGGTCCATGTCGTGCTTGTTGCCCTGGGTATCGTAGACCGGCGTGGTGAACTGCTTGGTGAAGGACGCCGATTTGCTCGGGTCGAACGGGTTAGCAACCTGATCGATATCCGTTGCAGTGGAGTTCAGGTTGATCGTCGAAGCAATGCTGGTGGTGGTTTTCGGCGCCAGGTTCGAGGTGTCGATGCGCAGGTCACTCAGAACGCCGTTGGCGATCTTGCCGTTGGCATCGACGCCGTAGCCCTGCAGTTTTGCAGTGCCGTCGGAGTTGGTGACAAAACCTTCCTTGTCGACTTTGAACGTACCGGCACGGGTGTAGGACAACGAGCCATTGTTGCTCAGGGTAAAGAAACCCGAACCGTTGATGCCCATGTCCAGCACGTTGCCGGTGTTGCTGATGTCGCCCTGGGTGAACTGCTGGGAAACGTTGGCCAGGCGCACACCGTTACCGATGGTTTTGCTGCCCGAACCCAGTTTGGTCGCCGAGTACACGTCTTCGAATTCTGCACGGGACGATTTGAAACCGGTGGTCGCGACGTTGGCGATGTTGTTGCCGGTCACGTCCAGTTGTTTGTTGGCTGCATAGAGACCGCTAAGGCCGATATTGAAAGACATATTCCACTCCTTTGTGCCGGGTTAGTCGGCTCTATATACCAATGGTTTGAACTTTGGACAGGGCGACCGGGCCCAGGCCTGCGAGGTTGAGCATCAGCTCGCCGCCGGTCTGGCTGAGGGTCACGCTGTTGACCGTGGCCGGCAGATATACCGCCAGGTCCGTGGCCTTGCCGTCGATTGGCGCACTGGCCTTGACGTTGTAGGTGCCGACCGGCACCACGGCGCCGCTCGAATCCTTGCCATCCCACGTGAAGCTGGCACTGCCGGCCGCGCGTGCGCCAAGGTCGATGGTGCGGATCGCTTTGCCATCCTTGTCGGTAATGGTCACGGTGCCGCCGGCGATCGACGTCGACAGGTTGACCGAGCCAGTCACCGGTTTGGTCGGATCATCGACCTGCACCGAACCGGTCTGCACGATCACCGAACGGCCGACCAGCGACGACGCCTGCAACGCTTGCGAAGAGCTGTAGTTGCCGGCAATCGACGTCACCGTGTCATTCAACGCGGTGATGCCTTCCAGGCTACTGAACTGCGCCAACTGCGCGACGAACGCGCTGTTGTCTTGCGGGTCCAGCGGGTTCTGGTTTTTCAGTTGGGTAACCAGCAGTTGCAGGAAGGCATCTTTGCCCAGCTTCTGGCTGCCAGTGGCGCTGTTGGTCGCGGAGGCAATGCCGTCACCCGTGGAGCTGCTCGACTTGACTGACGAGTTCGCCAGAATGTCGTTCATGCTCAGGCCAGCGGTGGAATCGGTAACACTCATCTGAGTCGCCCCTTGTTACTGACCGAGGGTCAGCACCTTCTGCATCATGGTTTTGGCGGTGTTCATCATCTCGGCGTTGGTCTGGAACGAACGGCTCGCGGAAATCATGTCGGCCATTTCTTCAACGACGTTGACGTTCGGGTAGTAGACGTAACCCTTGGCGTCCGCCGCCGGATGGCCCGGCTCGTAACGCGCTTCGAGCTCGGCCTGGTCCTCGACCACGCCCAGCACTTGCACGCCTTGACCGGCAGCGTCCTGGTTCTGGAACAGCGAATCGCTGCCGCCGGCCTGGCCGCCCTGGAACATGGTGGCGAATACCGGGTGGCGCGCGCGATAGGTCTGGTCGATGCTCGACGAGACGGTTTCGGCGTTGGCGATGTTCGAGGCGACGGTGTTCAGACGCGTGGTCTGGGCACTCATGCCGCTACCGGCAATGTTGAAAACACTGGCTAGGGACATGACTTACTCTCCGCGCAGGGCTGCAACCAGCCCTTTGAATTTGCTGTTGAGCAGGGTGAAGCTGGCCTGGAAGTTGACCGCGTTTTCCGCGTAGCTCGACTGTTCCAGTTGCGCGTCCACAGTGTTCTGGTCGAGCGACGGCTGCATCGGCGTGCGATACAGCAGCGACTCGTCGCCATTGCTCAGGCCTTCGGCTTCGATATGACGGTTGTTGGTCATGTTCAAGGCGAATGCGCCGTTCTTGGTTTTCTCGCTTTGCGCGGCAAGCACGGCGGAGAAGTCCAGATCCCGAGCCTTGTAGTTCGGGGTGTCGGCGTTGGCGATGTTGTTGGCCAGGACTTCTGCACGCTGGGCGCGGAAGCCCAGGGCTTTCTCGTGGATACCGAGCGCGTTATCGAAGCTGATGCTCATGGCGGGGACCTTCGGGTGACCGGATTTTTCGTTAACTGGACCATAGCAAGCAGCGTGCCAATTCAAAAAACCCCGTAAACCGGGGGTTTGCGGGCAGCGGCAACGCGGCAATGCCAGAAAAGCGGCAACCGGTTTCCGCTGGCTGCCGCTTTTCTGCCGCTTTGCCACGGACAACATCAATCACCTGTAGGGATGCAAAAGCAGCGCGCATAAAAAAGGAGTCCCTGAGGACTCCCTTTTTAAGCGCGCTGCTTTTTGCATCACTTCGCCTGGTAAATAATCCCCGGGCTGCACTGGACCATCTGGTAATGGTCGGGCAAACCGTTCAGCGCTTCCGATGCGCCAAGGAACAGGTAACCGCCCGGCTTCAGCGTGCTGTGGATGCGCAACAGAATGTCTTTCTTCACCTCGGCGGAGAAGTAGATCAACACGTTGCGGCAGAACACGATGTCGAACTTGCCCAGCGCCGCGTAGCTGTCGAGCAGGTTGAACGAGCGAAACTCGACGCGACTCTTGATCGGTGCCTTGATCGCCCAGCGGCCCGGCCCTTTCGGGTCGAAGTAACGCTGCAGGCGCTCGGGCGACAAACCGCGACCGATCGCCAGGCTGTCGTATTCGCCGGTCTTGCAGTTGGTCAGCATGGTGCCGGACAGGTCAGTGGCAACAATCTGCACGCCCATCTTCAACTGGCCCATGTTGACGCGCTCGAACTCGTCGATCGACATCGACAGCGAATACGGTTCCTGACCCGACGAGCACGCCGCCGACCAGATACGCAGACGCTGGCCGGGGGCAGCCTTGATCGCCGCAGGCAACACCTTGTTCTTCAAGACTTCAAACGGGTAGGTGTCACGAAACCACAGGGTTTCGTTGGTGGTCATGGCATCCACCACCATTTCGCGCAAACCACTGCGCGGCTGGGTCTGGATGCGCTGCACCAACTCACCCAGGGACTTGATGCCCTGCTGTTCCATCAGTTTGTTGAGACGGCTCGACACCAGGTATTGCTTGTTTTCACCAAGCAAAATGCCACAGGCTTTTTCCAGGAATACCCGGAACTGTTCGAAATCCAAATTACCCGTAGACAAAGATACCGCCTCTTAAATCGTGTGAACCGCCAGGGGCAAAAGGCCCCTAGCTGATGTCTGCTGCTTTGATCCGGTCGACTACCCGGGATGCCAGGTCATCAGGGCGGAATTTGGCCAGGAAGTCATCGGCACCGACTTTCTTGACCATCGCCTGATTGAACACACCCGACAACGAAGTATGCAGGATGATATGGAGCTTTTGCATGCGCGGGTCGCTGCGGATTTCGGCCGTCAGGGTGTACCCGTCCATCTCCGGCATCTCGATGTCGGAAATCATCATCAAGAATTCTTCTTCCGGTTTCTTGCCCTCGTCGACCAGTTTGCGCAGGTAATCCAGCGCTTGCCGACCGTCGTTCAGCGCCACCACTTCGACGCCGACCGTTTGCAGGCAACGCGAGACCTGCTTGCGCGCCACCGACGAGTCATCAACAGTCAACACGCGCAAGGACAACGCCTTGTGCTGGGTTTCGACATCGACCACACCGGCGGAAATCGCTTCCGGGGTCGGCGCGACTTCGGCGAGGATCTTCTCGACGTCGATGATTTCGACTAACTGATTGTCGACCCGAGTCACAGCCGTCAGGTAATGATCGCGTCCAGTGCCCTTGGGTGGCGGATGAATCTCCTCCCAGTTCATGTTGACGATGCGCTCTACCGACCGAACCAGGAAACCCTGAGTCTTGGTGTTGTACTCCGTGATGATCACGAAAGGACTGTTCTTGTCTTTCAACGCTCCGGAACCGGTGGCCATCGCCAGATCCAGGATCGGGATGGTCGCCCCGCGAATATTTGCCACACCGCACACGACGGGACTGGACTTGGGCATCACGGTCAGCTTGGGGCATTGCAGCACCTCACGAACCTTGAATACGTTGATCCCATAAAGCTGTTTGCCGTCGAGACGGAACAACAACAGCTCCAGGCGATTCTGCCCTACCAGTTGCGTGCGCTGGTTTACCGAATCCATTACACCAGCCATGCCCAGACTCCCCACACCAACCAACGCTAAGTTGTGTTGCGACGCACATTCATCACTAAACGGCACGGCGCTTGCTTTTTAACCCGTATGAACGAACAAACGACATTTTTCCGACGCCTGACATCAAACTACCGCAAATTGCTTTGCGTGATGTCGGCCGTTTGCCTTTTGCCCCTTGGCAGCCCTGCCGTTGCTGACGCGGTTACCTTGCCTGATATGCTTATCGGCGTGACTCAGGGGTTTCTTGAGTTCACTGTTGAAGACTATTTGGCGACCAGTCAAACCGAGGGCCGCTACGAGATCGAAGTCAAACAGCTCGATCCGCGTATGCGCATGCCCATGTGCGACAAGGAATTGACAGCGACGCTGGAGAGTCCGGCAACGCCGATTGGCCGGGTCACGGTCAAGCTGCGGTGCGAGGGCAATTCACCGTGGACGGTGTTCGTACCCGCTCAAGTACGCCTGTTTCGGGAAGTCGTCACCACCACTCGGCCTCTCAAGCGTAGCGGCATTATCGAACCTGGCGATGTTGCTTTGCGTGAGCGCGACATCAGCCTGATCAATCAGGGTTACTTCACCTCGGTTGACCAAGCGATTGGGCAGAAACTTACCCGACCAACGGTAGCCGACCAGGTCATGACCCTGGTTCACCTCGAACAGGCAGAAGTGGTGCGCAAGGGCGATCAGGTGGTGATCACCGCCCGCAGCGGTACGCTCAGCGTGCGCATGCCCGGCGAAGCGCTGTCTAATGGCGGCATGTCCCAACAAATACGGGTAAAAAATCTTAATTCGATGCGCGTGATCAAGGCGCAAGTTACCGCGCCGGGTCAGGTGGAAGTGTCCATGTGACGTCAGGGATGTCGTGAACCTATGGCGCGCCGCTTGGCGCATGCCTAAACTGTGCCCATGCAACTCAAGTGGTGGCGCGTTGCAGCTCATTGTTTAAATGGGCCTAAAGTTTTCGCAGGGAGTGCCGAAAACATGGCAAGCGTCCAAATACCCAGAGGTTTTTTGTCATGGTCATTGATTTCAGCCGTTTAAATAACGCCTCGTCACTTTCGGGCAGTACTCGTACCAACGTTGCCAAGGAAACCGCCGACGCCGGCAAATCCGCAGCGCTGAATACCCCGGCCGAACAGGCCAGTACCGTCAAAAGCGGGGAATCGGTACACCTCAGCAATGAGGCTCAACAGTTGCAGAAGGTCACTGACAAGCTGCGCGATCAACCTGCTGTCGACAACGCCCGTGTGGCCGAGTTGAAAGCAGCAATCGCCGATGGCAGCTATAAAGTCGACAGCAGCCGTGTAGCCAGCAAACTGCTCAACTTCGAAGCCCAGCGCTAGGCCTTCGCCTGCGCCGGCTTTTGGACGCTTAAAACCCAAGGCCAGCCATGCACGATACTAATTTATTGCAATTGATCACCGATGACTTTGCTCCAGCTCAACGTTTGCTGGAGTTGTTGCAAACCGAGTCCCTCGCTTTGCACGGTCGCGACATGCCACTGCTCGAAGAAATTCTGGCGCAGAAACAGGCACTGATCATTCTGCTCGAACAGCATGGCCGCAAGCGCAGCGAAATCCTCGTCAGCCTCAACCTGCCCATGACCCGCGAGGGTCTTGAGCAACTCGCCAGCCATTCGAGCATTGGCGACCAGTTGCTGGCGCAGAGCGATGTGCTGACTGATCTGCTGGCTCAATGCCAGGCGGCCAACGTCAAAAATGGCCAGTCGATCCTGATGCAGCAGGCCGCCACCGCCAATCAATTGAAGATTCTCACCGGCGGCGAACCTCCAGCGCTGTATGACGCCCGCGGCTCCACCGCCAAGCTGGCGAAGCCCCGCCCGCTCAGCCAGGCGTGAGCGCGCAAATCAGCACGCCCTATCAAGACACGAAACATGCTGGCAGAATGCTAGCCAATGCTGCTAGTAGTCATATTTTGTCTGGAGATTGATGAACCGTGTTCAATGCCTCAAGCGCGGATGATGCTCCGCAGCCACCCAAGGTGCTCACCACTCCCCTGGAAATCTCCGGCAACCTGCGCCAGCTGCAAGACAGCCATGACCCGCTGATCATCACGTTCCACGAACGTAGCCAGCGTTTCCAGAGCTATCTGGTGGACATCGATCGTGACAGCAACACAATGGCCCTGGACGAAATGATCCCGCGCGACGGTGAACGTTTCCTGTTGGCCGGCGAACCCTATCGCGTCGAAGGCTTCCACGACGGTGTGCGCATCGCCTGGGACAGCAACGGCCCGCTGACTATCAGCGAAACCGATGGCGCGCGCTGCTACCGTGGCGCATTGCCGACCGAAGTGGTTTATCACCAGCGCCGCAACGCCTTCCGCGCCGCATTGAAACTCGCACAACTGGTTAGCGTTGAGTTGGGCGGCGACAAACTCAAGTCGCCCATCAGCGGCAAGCTGCTGGACATCTCCGCGACCGGCTGCAAGTTGCGCTTCGAGGGCGATATCACCTCCAGCCTGCAACTGGGCCAGGTCTACGACCGTTTCATCGCCGCCCTGCCCTTCGGCAGCATGACTGCCCCGGTTGAATTGCGTTACCTGCATTTCGAAGAAAGAATCTCCACCACCTTCGCCGGCGTGCGCTTTCACAACATGAGCGGGCTGGTGCAACGGCAGGTCGAACGCTTCGTCTATCAGCTGCAACGCGAAGCGCGGCGCTTTGATAAAGACGATATGTAACAGTATCCCGCGCCAATAAAAACGGGCAGTCCCTTGCGGTGACTGCCCGTTTTTTTATGCGCCTATTTCAAGGCCTGGCTTCGGTGAAGCTTTGTTCGCGTCCGGCGTCCGGGTCTTCCGGCTCGTCTGTAGCGGGGTCGGATTCTGGCTGCTGTTCCGGCTCAGGCTCTGGTTCAGGCTCGACCGGGTTATGCATCTGTTCATGCACCACTTGCTCGTCGACACGTGGATCGAGTGCCGCGACCAGCGGCGAGCTCGACATGCTGTCCGGCATGGCGACGTGATGCAGTGGCGCATCGTCGACCACGTGCAGATTGGTGACCGCTTTCGGGCGAATCCGCCACACCAGCACCAACGCGAAGAAGCTGAAAAAGGCATACAGCATGTGACTGCCGAACAGCTTCATCAGCACGCCAGCGGCCAACGGCCCGATGCTCGCGCCCACGCCGTAAGTCACCAGTAACATCGCCGTCAGCGACACTCGGCGATCACCCTCGACGTGGTCATTGGAGAACGCCACGGCCAGCGGATACAAACAGAACTGCACCAGCGAACAGAGGAACCCGGCGATGAACAGCACTTCAAGCGGCACGTCAGTCATGATCGCCAGCGGCAACGCCGCCAGGGCCAGACAAAACGCAAAGCAGCGGATCAGCAGCGCCCGGTCGTAACGATCGGACAACCAGCCCAACGGCCACTGCACCACCAGACCGGCAAAAATGCAGCTACCCATGAACAGACCGACCTGCTCCGTCGACAGGCCCTGTTGCGAGGCATACAGCGGCGCGAGACCGTAGAACGAACCGACGATCAAACCGGCGCCGAGCACTGTGCTCAATGACTGCGGCACACGTTTGATAAAGAAGCGCGGCTCCATCGGCGCCGGGTGCAGCGCCGCCGGGTGAATGCGTCGGGTCAGGGCCACCGGCACCAGACACAAGGCGAAACACAGCGCGACCAGCATCAGCAGTTCCAGGCCCAACCCCGGATGCAGAACCAGGATCAGTTGGCCCAACACCAGACCCAGGTACGAAGCGATCATGTAACCGCTGAATACCAGACCGCGTTGCTTGGCCTCAGCCTGCTCGTTGAGCCAGCTCTCGATGACCATGTACTGGCACATCATGCCGAGACCGACGATCACCCGCAAAAACAGCCACGCCGGCAGCCAGTCGATCAGACCGTGGCCCAACACCGCGGCGCCGACGATCCCGGCACACGCGGCATAGGCACGAATGTGGCCGACCCGGGCAATCAGTCGGTGACCAATCTTGCCGCCCAATACCAGGCCGAAATAGTTCGCCGCCATCAACGCACCGACCCACAAACTGTCGACGTTGTCAGCGGCCAGGCGCAAGGCCAGATAGGTGCTTAAAAGGCCCGAGCCGATCAACATCATCAGCGAGGCAAAATACAGCGCTCGAAAGGATTTCCAGATTTGGCGCATCGGCGTTCCGAGCGGCTCCTTGCAGTGGATCGGGCTATCGGAAAACGATAGCCCGAAGACGACGGATCGTCAGGCCTGGGCTGCTAAAACACGCCGTTCCCAGGGAGTAATTTCATCAAAGAAGCTGGTCAACTCCATGGTCTTCGAAGCGATGTAGCCTTCGATGAACTCCTTGCCAAACAGTTCCATCGCCAATTGACTACGCTTCAGACGCTCAAGAGCGGCATGCAAGGTACATGGCAACGAAAGATTATCCGGGACGACAAATTCGCCCTGAATCGCCGCGCTCGGTTCGAGCTCGTTTTCGATGCCGTGCAGCCCCGCAGCCAGGCTCGCGGCGATCGCCAGGTACGGATTGGCATCGGCGCCAGGCAGGCGATTTTCCACGCGCCGGGCTACTGGCGAACTCGCCGGAATGCGCAAACCGGCCGCACGGTTATCTTCGGACCAGCAGGCGTTGTTCGGCGAGGCGAACGGATGGCACAAGCGCTGGTACGAATTGACGTTGGGCGCGAACAGCGCGGTGAAGTCCGCCATGCCGGCCT
Source organism: Pseudomonas prosekii (assembly GCF_900105155.1). NCBI lineage: Bacteria > Pseudomonadati > Pseudomonadota > Gammaproteobacteria > Pseudomonadales > Pseudomonadaceae > Pseudomonas > Pseudomonas prosekii. The sequence goes on along the minus strand of NZ_LT629762.1, from coordinate 4,606,264 downwards.
GCTGCCCGCCGATGAAATGCCGGAACGTCGCGGTCGGTTGGCCATGCTGGTCGCTGAACACATTACGCCCGCTGCCGATCTCGACGATGCTCTGGTGAATATGCATCGAACTGCCCGGCGTGTGCGCCAAAGGTTTGGCCATGCACACCACGGTCAAACCGTGCTTGAGCGCGACTTCTTTCAACAGGTGCTTGAACAGGAATGTCTGGTCGGCCAGCAGCAACGGATCGCCATGAAGCAAATTGATCTCGAACTGACTGACGCCCATCTCGTGCATGAACGTGTCGCGCGGCAAGCCCAGCGCGGCCATGCATTCGTAGACTTCGCTGAAGAACGGGCGCAGGCCGTTGTTGGAGCTGACACTGAACGCTGAGTGCCCTTCCTCACGACGACCGTCCAGGCCCAGCGGCGGCTGGAACGGTTGGGTCGGATCGGAATTGGGCGCGAACACGAAGAACTCAAGTTCAGTCGCCACCACCGGCGCCAAACCGCGCGCGGCGTAACGGGCGATGACCGCTTTGAGCTGGCCGCGCGTCGACAGCGCCGAGCTCTCGCCGCTCAATTCGTCGGCGTCGCAGATGGCCAACGCGCGCGGCTGGCGGCTCCAGGGCAAGCGGTGAATCTGTGCGGAGTCCGGCACCAATGCGAGGTCACCATCATCGCTGCCGTAAAACCGCGCTGGCGGATATCCGCCCATGATGCATTGCAGCAGCACGCCCCGCGCCATCTGCAACCGGCGTCCTTCGAGGAAACCCTCGGCGGTCATTACTTTGCCCCGTGGTACGCCGTTCAAATCCGGCGTAACACATTCAATCTCATCAATGCCGGTCAATCGCTGAGCGAGTGAGCGCTGGCCATCGGTTGTCATGACGCAATCCTTGTTGTTGTGCGAGCCGCGAACGGCGACCCGAACAAAATAGGCTCCGCCCGTTCGGAATATCAAGCACCGGCGAACAAAAAGGCCTGCTGCATCGTTTCAGGGTAGATAAACACTGAAGACGCCGCCGCCAAGCGGCCCGCCGTTGCTGATGCGAGTAAAACCGCCGACGCCATTGCGCTGATGCAACGCAGCAATCCGTCCGGCGAAATACAAACCGAGGCCGGTGCTACCGCTGCTGTGGTTGATGCCCTGCACGTAATCGGCCTGGCGCTCGATCATCTGCGCCGGGTAGCCTTCGCCATCGTCGTTGACCGTGATAACCAACTGACCGGCCTCGTCGCTGACCGTAATCAACAACGAATCGCGGGCAAAACGGATCGCGTTGTTGATGCTGTTGCCGAGCACGGTCGCGATCAGTTCGCGGTCGAAGAAACCCAAAGGGCTCAGCGGATCGACCTCGTAGGTGGCCATGATGCCGCGACTGGCGAACACGTCCTGATGCGCGGCCAGTTGCGCCTCGATGAAGTCGTCGAGTTCGTGGTAAGCCGGCTGCAAGGGCATCTGATTGACGCCCAACTTGTACAGCCCGAGCAGTTGCACAAGCATGCCGTTGAGGTGGGCGAATTCAAACTCGATAACGCCCTGCTCCGTACTCTGCTGCTGATCCGGCAGGCGCGCGAGCCATTGGCTGTGGGCCTGCATCAACATCGCCAGGGAGTTCTTCATGTCGTGCACGGTGGAGGCAATCACCGTGGAAAAATCGAGAGCCTGTTCAGTGTCGTTCATTCGCCAAACGCCTTGCTTCGCAGCTTCTGATAACGGGGAAAACGCGGATCGGTATCGGGCATCATGCCGACCGTTTTCAGGCAGGCGCGACACGCTTCAAGTTCTGCCGACGGCACGCTGGTGTCCGTGCCGTGCAGCAACGATTGCGCCATGTTCAGCGCGATACTGATGTTCTTCGGTTGCAGCGCCAGGGCTTTGCGGAACACGTCCCGCGCTTCCACCAGGTTGCCGGCCTTGTACACGCGCACGCCTTGGCGGTTAAGGTCAGCGGCGGCATTGCCGGCATTGAGGATAGTCGGGTCGTCGGTCAGCTTGGCGATACCTTGCATCACCGCCGGGTCGTCACCGTAAATCTCCGCGCAGTTTTTCAGCATCGACGCACCGGCATCCGCCTGACCGAGCATTTGCAGTTGCTTGGCGACGAGCAGCGCGGCGTCGGCGCTCATGAATTGCTCCATGCCTTCGATGCGCATCATCGCTTGCTCGGTGAGCTTTTCCGCGGTCTCGGCGTCGTTGAGCAGCAGGCTGGTGGCTTTCATCAGCCGCGCACGCACCTGCAGGCCGGGGTCGGAAGGATTCTCCTTGGCGACAGCGCTGAGTGTGGTGTTGATTTCCAGTCGTGTGCGCGTGTCGAGGCCCTTGTCGCTGCCCTTGCTGATCAAGGCGTGCGCGAGGCCAAGGTTGCTTTCGGCATCCTTGAAACGCGACTGCGCACCTTGCGATACCGCTTGGCGATAGGCTTTGGAGGCCGTTTCGAAATCTTCGTTGGTCATTGCCAACTTACCCAACAGCGCCTGGCGCCGAACCGCCAGTGGCGACAGGCGAATGGCTTCTTCCAGAATACGCTGGGCACCTTTGGTGTCACCTTGGGCAACCAGCACGTCGGCCATGCCGTCATACAGTGCGGGCATCATCGGAAACACTTTCAGGGCTTTTTCATACACTTCTTTAGCCTGAGTGACCTGTCCGCGCTTGAACAGCAACTTGCCCAATCCGGCGAATGCCCATGGCAGCGGCCGATCAGCAATGATGCTGTCGTAGAGGCGTTCCAGCGCTTCGTTCTGATTCAGGTCGCGCAAGGCATCGGCGCGATAACGCAGGCACAGCGGCGCATAGCGGACGTCCTGTTTGCACAGGGCGATGCAGGCATTGAGCACTTCCACCGGTTTGTTGCGATCAAGCGCTTGCAGGATCGGCTTGAGCAAGGTTTTGCGCTGCACCAATCGCTCGAGGCGTTGAGCGAGGCCGGAGCGGTTGAACGGTTTGGTCAGGTACGCGTCGGGCTCATGCTCGAGGGCGCTGAGCACCATGGCTTGGCTGGTTTCGGCGGTGACCATGACGAACACGCTTTCATGGCTGATCAGTTTCTCGATCATCAGGTCTTCGAGCACCTGTTGACCGTTCTTCTTGCCATCGCCGAGGTGAAAGTCCTGAAGGATGAAGTCATAGGACTTCTGCCCACACATCCGCAGCGCCTGTTCACCGGTATCAGCGGTGTCGACATCCTTGATGCCCAGTTCTCGCAGCATGGACCTGACGGAGCTGCGGAAATCCGAGAAATCATCGACGATCAGAAAACTCTTTTGGTGATACGACAGCATCGAAGATTTCCAGGCAATTTAAGAAGAACAACCCAAAAGCAAACATACGATTTCGCGCGCGCCCGGTGAGGGACTGGCGAACGGCTGCAGATAAAGTAGACAGCGGCCGTTCGGGTTATCGGCCAGCAGTGCCGTTCTCTTGAAGAGTTCTGCGCAGAATCATGTATTGAGAGGCTTGGTTGATGCACACTTTGCCGGGACTTACTTACTCTACGAACTCAAGGTCTTATTACGTGTACACCAAAGGACGCTGGATTTTGTCTGCCTGTGCATTGCTGTCTACTGAGCATGCGCTGGCGACTGGAATGGATTGTACAAAAGCGGCGAGCACCGTCGAAAAATCCATCTGCGCGAATACTGCGCTATACACGTTGGATACGCAGATGGGCGCGGCTTATCGGGCACTGGTCAAAGCCAGTTCCGAACAACAGGTTGAATTGCGAACAGCGCAGCGTGCGTGGCTGAAGAGTCGTGATCGTTGCGTAGAGGATGTTGCGTGTCTTGATCAGCGCTATCGCGAACGCTTGCAGGAGTTGAGGGCGCAGTGGAGTGATGCAGTTGCTTACAGGCCGGATGATGTCGACAGGTTGGCATCTGAAGATTTACGGCAGGCAATAGAAAAATCCGACCCTGAGTTTCCTTTGGAGCGGGTGTTGGACTCGCTGGCGGTCAAGGCTGGGACGACCAATTTTGCGAGCGAGGGCGCTGACGACGAATCTCATCTGCCCAAGACGGCCCCGGCGGGAGTAACTAAGGATGAATGGAAGGCTGAATCGCCCCTAGTTTCGTAGACACCTCCAAGCCTTAAAATGAGGCCCATTAGGAGGTGCCATGAGCAACCAGCGATATCCCGAAGAATTCAAAATCCAGGCGGTCAAGCAAGTGACCGAAAAGCAGCTTCCTGTCTCGGAGGTGGCTGCACGATTGGGTGTGTCCGTGCACAGCCTCTATGCCTGGGTTAAGCGCTACACCAAGCCCCAAGAACAGCGCGTTGAGGAGGATGATCAAAGCGCTGAGGTTCGTCGTCTACGTGCCGAGCTGAAACGGGTGACGGAGGAGCGAGACATCTTAAAAAAGGCCGCCGCGTACTTTGCCAAGGAGTGCGGCTGAAGTACGCCTTTATTAAGCAGCAATCGGGTCATTACGCGATTCGACGGCTTTGCCTGACGCTCAAGGTTCATCCCAGCGGCTACTACGCGTGGCTATCAGAACCAAAATCTGCGCGAGCCAAGGACGATCAGCGACTGCTTGGATTGATCAAACACTCCTGGCTGGAAAGCGGTGGCGTTTATGGCTATCGCAAGATCCATGATGACCTGCGAGAGGTTGGTGAGAGCTGTGGCCGTCACCGGGTGGCTAGGTTGATGCGCCTTGAGGGTTTACGTTCTCAGACTGGGTATCGACGGAGGCCGGGAAAATATGGCGGTAAACCAGCCGTTGCCTCACCGAACTTACTGAAGCGCCAATTCGATGTCAGAGAACCCAACAAAGTCTGGGTCACAGACATTACCTACATCCGAACATATGAAGGCTGGCTGTATTTGGCCGTGGTGCTCGATCTGTTTTCACGCCAGATCATTGGTTGGTCAATGAAGTCGCAGATGACCAGCGACGTAGCCATTGATGCACTGCTGATGGCGGTTTGGAGACGTAAGCCGAAGCAAGAGGTGATGATCCACTCAGATCAAGGCAGTCAGTACAGCAGCTCAGACTGGCGAAGCTTCTTGAAAGCTAACAACCTGGTGGCCAGCATGAGTCGTCGAGGTAACTGCCACGACAACGCTGTGGCGGAGAGCTTTTTCCAGCTGCTAAAGCGGGAACGGATCAAGCGTAAAATCTACACTACACGCCAGGATGCTCGGGATGATGTGTTCGATTACATCGAGATGTTTTACAACCCAAAACGACGCCACAGTTTCAACAATCAGCTGTCACCGGTAGAGTTTGAAAAGCGTTACGCAGCGAGCCTGGAGAGTGTCTAGAAAACCCGGGGCGATTCAGGCTTTGACTGCTTCTGAGATTACCGGGGAGTACGGAAATCGGTCATACACGTTGATGGACCTGGACGGCGATGGACTTCGCGATCTGGTGGTCGATACCTATACCGGTGGCACTGGATTGTTTGAGTACATTGAGACGTTTCGGCGCAGTGGCGATGTTTTTGTCAAGAGAGTCGCCGGGCCTGGTTCTGAAACGAGTTCTGAAACGGATTCTGAAAGCTTTCTTTTTTCGCTGAATGGTCGCGGGGCGAATCAAACCGTAACCTGGGTGAAGGTTCGGGGGCGCATTTATGCGGCTTATCAGAACAGCTATTACGGGGTTGATCATGTTTACCTGCTCAATCCATTGAAGCTGAATGGCGATGTGCCGACTATAAGTGTCAATTATCGCTATGAGCTGTCTGTGCCCAAGACTCAGAAAGATGAAGAAACCGGCGTGGTAACGACTCTGGACGCGGCGCTGCATACAGCGCTGACTCAGGCATTGAGCGAAGTCAGTAAGACTGAAGCGAAAGATGTGGGCGATCAGAGCCGTCCGTTGTGCCCTATTCCACCGACAGGTGAGGGTGACGGCGCTTATTCCTCTTATGGCACCGGGCATTACACGTTTGAAATTGTCGGTGATATGCCGATCACGCTGGGCGGCGATTGTTATATCGGCCGACTGATGGATTGGTTCGGGGGTTATAACGCCAAGGACGGACTGTATGCGCAACTTTTGATGCGCAAACCGGAGTCCGTAGATGGCGGGCGTGGTTATCAGGTTAATGGGCGACGGAGTATGACGGGGGTGACGACTGCGGTTGGGAAAGTTGAAGGCGACAATGGGATGTAGTGGGTTGGGTTGGGTTAGCTTGGGTTGGCTTGGTTCTGCGGTTTGATTTTCGGTAGGTGCAAGAAAGCCCCACCAGACGTTGTCTGAGTGGGGCTTTTTTCGTAGACGCATTTCGTGTTTGTTGCGGACAAACAAAACCCCTACCTGCATACGCAGATAGGGGTTTCGGAATTTAATCTTGACGATGACCTACTCTCACATGGGGAAACCCCACACTACCATCGGCGATGCATCGTTTCACTACTGAGTTCGGGATGGGATCAGGTGGTTCCAAGGCTCTATGGTCGTCAAGAAATTCGGGTACCGAATCGTGGCCAGATGGCCGCGCTTCAGCAAATCGGGTATGTGACAGCTTCGGTATTTGTGTGTGGCTTTGTGCACAGTCGAACTTTCGGTTCATTGCGTCTTCACACACCGCAATCTGGTGCTCTTTCGCTTTTCAGCTCGAAGCAAGCAAATTGCTTGGGTGTTATATGGTCAAGCCTCACGGGCAATTAGTATTGGTTAGCTCAACGCCTCACAGCGCTTACACACCCAACCTATCAACGTCGTAGTCTTCGACGGCCCTTCAGGGGACTCAAGGTCCCAGTGAGATCTCATCTTGAGGCTAGTTTCCCGCTTAGATGCTTTCAGCGGTTATCTATTCCGAACATAGCTACCCGGCAATGCCACTGGCGTGACAACCGGAACACCAGAGGTTCGTCCACTCCGGTCCTCTCGTACTAGGAGCAGCCCCTCTCAAATCTCAAACGTCCACGGCAGATAGGGACCGAACTGTCTCACGACGTTCTAAACCCAGCTCGCGTACCACTTTAAATGGCGAACAGCCATACCCTTGGGACCGGCTTCAGCCCCAGGATGTGATGAGCCGACATCGAGGTGCCAAACACCGCCGTCGATATGAACTCTTGGGCGGTATCAGCCTGTTATCCCCGGAGTACCTTTTATCCGTTGAGCGATGGCCCTTCCATACAGAACCACCGGATCACTAAGACCTACTTTCGTACCTGCTCGACGTGTCTGTCTCGCAGTCAAGCGCGCTTTTGCCTTTATACTCTACGACCGATTTCCGACCGGTCTGAGCGCACCTTCGTACTCCTCCGTTACTCTTTAGGAGGAGACCGCCCCAGTCAAACTACCCACCATACACTGTCCTCGATCCGGATAACGGACCTGAGTTAGAACCTCAAAGTTGCCAGGGTGGTATTTCAAGGTTGGCTCCACGCGAACTGGCGTCCACGCTTCAAAGCCTCCCACCTATCCTACACAAGCAAATTCAAAGTCCAGTGCAAAGCTATAGTAAAGGTTCACGGGGTCTTTCCGTCTAGCCGCGGATACACTGCATCTTCACAGCGATTTCAATTTCACTGAGTCTCGGGTGGAGACAGCGCCGCCATCGTTACGCCATTCGTGCAGGTCGGAACTTACCCGACAAGGAATTTCGCTACCTTAGGACCGTTATAGTTACGGCCGCCGTTTACCGGGGCTTCGATCAAGAGCTTCGCGTTAGCTAACCCCATCAATTAACCTTCCGGCACCGGGCAGGCGTCACACCCTATACGTCCACTTTCGTGTTTGCAGAGTGCTGTGTTTTTAATAAACAGTCGCAGCGGCCTGGTATCTTCGACCGGCATGAGCTTACGGAGCAAGTCCTTCACCCTCACCGGCGCACCTTCTCCCGAAGTTACGGTGCCATTTTGCCTAGTTCCTTCACCCGAGTTCTCTCAAGCGCCTTGGTATTCTCTACCCAACCACCTGTGTCGGTTTGGGGTACGGTTCCTGGTTACCTGAAGCTTAGAAGCTTTTCTTGGAAGCATGGCATCAACCACTTCGTGTTCTAAAAGAACACTCGTCATCAGCTCTCGGCCTTAGAATCCCGGATTTACCTAAGATTCCAGCCTACCACCTTAAACTTGGACAACCAACGCCAAGCTGGCCTAGCCTTCTCCGTCCCTCCATCGCAATAACCAGAAGTACAGGAATATTAACCTGTTTTCCATCGACTACGCTTTTCAGCCTCGCCTTAGGGACCGACTAACCCTGCGTCGATTAACGTTGCGCAGGAAACCTTGGTCTTTCGGCGTGGGTGTTTTTCACACCCATTGTCGTTACTCATGTCAGCATTCGCACTTCTGATACCTCCAGCAAGCTTCTCAACTCACCTTCACAGGCTTACAGAACGCTCCTCTACCGCATCACCTAAGTGATACCCGTAGCTTCGGTGTATGGTTTGAGCCCCGTTACATCTTCCGCGCAGGCCGACTCGACTAGTGAGCTATTACGCTTTCTTTAAAGGGTGGCTGCTTCTAAGCCAACCTCCTAGCTGTCTAAGCCTTCCCACATCGTTTCCCACTTAACCATAACTTTGGGACCTTAGCTGACGGTCTGGGTTGTTTCCCTTTTCACGACGGACGTTAGCACCCGCCGTGTGTCTCCCATGCTCGGCACTTGTAGGTATTCGGAGTTTGCATCGGTTTGGTAAGTCGGGATGACCCCCTAGCCGAAACAGTGCTCTACCCCCTACAGTGATACATGAGGCGCTACCTAAATAGCTTTCGAGGAGAACCAGCTATCTCCGAGCTTGATTAGCCTTTCACTCCGATCCACAGGTCATCCGCTAACTTTTCAACGGTAGTCGGTTCGGTCCTCCAGTTAGTGTTAC